>CANJHY010000128.1:0-13965 GCA_947474275.1 Betaproteobacteria bacterium | reverse complement strand
TCTTGACCGCCCACGATGGCGCTTAACTTCTGCGCACTGGAGCCCACACTAAAGTCGAAATACCGGTCATCCCCCATTTTCTGGTTGATCACATTGGTCATATAGGCAGCAATCGCGCTACCGTTCATTTTTTTGTCCAGGTTTGCCAATCCGCTCAAATCAACGGTCACTGGAACGCCGGAACCGTCAATATCGACCTTAAAGAGATTTTTGAGTGAGAGCTTCTGGTTATCAGTCAGACCGGCGAAATTCAAGCCGTTATCAGCAGTCAAATCCCAGGAGATCGGCGGCACTATCGATTCAGCGCTCGCGCCAACCGGCACGCCCCCCACAGCAGCAGGTACCGAGGGACGCTTGTCGGTCAACTGGACAATGGTGAACATCTGGGTCGTCGTGTTGGTACTGATGGCGCTGCTGCCGATCTGCTCTTTGGTTGCCAGTTGACCGTACTTGTTCACGTAGTAGGCCGACGAGTTGGGATCGGTGGCCTGAATCAGCGCGGCATCGACTTGCGTATCACCGATATAAACGTGCGTTTGCCAGCGGTTATTCGGGGTAGCCTGGCTGGCGTTCTGTGTTTTAGAGTAATAGACGGTGGCGAGGTAATTGTTACCGCCTCTGTCATAAACCGTAATGGCCGTTGTTTTGTTATAGGTGGCCGGGTTGTTCCGGTTAAAAGCGGCCGTTATAACCTGCGCATCCGCCGGCAGATTGAGGCCCAGATCCACCAGTGTGGTTTCTTGGGCCTGACCGCTGGTTTGTTTCGGGATGGTCAAACGGATCAGGTTGCTCAAATCGGCCTTGCCGCTACTGTCAACCGTTGCCGCCATCAGCGCCTGGCCTGCCGAGTTCACCACGTTGTATTGGTCGTTCATGGTGAACGAGCCGTTCCGGGTGTAAATATTTTGCAGACCGTCACCGGACTTCAAGGGAAAAAAACCGTCGCCGGTAATCGCCAGGTCCAGCGCGTTGGAAGAAACCGAAATATTGCCCTGACTGAACTCCTGAGTGACCTGCTTGAGCGAAACGCCCTGACCGACCACGCTCGAGGCTTGTTGCAGCGGGGAGGTCGCAAAAATATCGCCGAAGTCGGCGCGCGAACGTTTAAAACCGGCGGTACCGACGTTGGCGATGTTGTTACTCGTCACCGCAAGTTGGGCCGTTGCCGCATTCAGTCCGGTTAGTGCAGTATAGAATGACATGTCTCTCTACCCTTTTTCGTTTTTAATTTCTGCTGCAATGATTAATTAGTTGCCGACCCGCAAAACCTGGGAGAAATTGATCTTGCCGCCACTGGCCAGATCAAGCACCGGGTCGCTCGACGACGCGATTGAACTCACGCTAAAAACCTGCGTCATCGGCGCGACCGAAACCGCAGCACTTTTACCGGCGAGAGTGGCGCTGGCCGTTATCGTGTAATTACCGTCGGGCAGAACGTTACCGCCATCATCCTTGCCATCCCATGTGAAGGACGCCAGACCCGCTTTCTGGCCCGGCAACGTTCCCGTGCGCACGGTATTTCCTACGGCGTCCAGAACATTGAGTGAGACTTTGTCGGCACCATTCGGCAGATCGATTACCGCCTGCACGGGCTTCCCCTGAGAGAGCACCGCCGGCGTATCGGGCGCGGCAACCATCCGGCCGACGAGAGCGGCACCGCCCATCATGCGGTCAGACTTCATCGAACTGACGAGCTGCGACAACGACTCGGACATATTGGTGGTTGCTTCCAACTGCGAGAACTGCGCGAGTTGCGCCACGAACGCTTCGTTCTTGACTGGCTCAAGCGGATTCTGGTTCTGCAACTGCGTGGTAAACAGCTTCAGAAACGAGGTCTTGTCCATCCCGCTGCTGCCCGGGGTCGCCGCGGCGGTCGCGGCCTTTTGTGCCGGCGTCGCGTTTGAACTCCGCGCGATACTCGACAGATTCGTGGTAAATGCAGGGCTCGTTGTCATATAGATTCCTCTTTATCCCTTGATCATGTCGATGGTTTTGAGCATCAACTCACGCGCGGTATTCACCACGTCGACGTTATTCTGGTAAGAACGCGCGGCTGCCATCATTTCAACCGTCTCGCTCATTTCATTGACGTTTGATTTGTAGATGAAGCCGTCTTTTCCTGCCGCCGGATTGCTCGGCTCGAAACTCCGCTGTATCGTGGACTGGTCCTCGACAATTTTGTCTATCTTGACCCCGCCGACATACTGCGCGCCGGCATTCGTCTGCTGTTGCTCCATGAGCGCCTGAAACACCGGACGCTTGGCTTTGAATGCATCAGCCTCGGTGCTTGAAGTATTGCCGGCATTGGCCAGATTGGATGTCGCCAGGTTCATGCGTACCGCCTGCGCATTCAGTGCTGTACTGGCCACGCCAAAAATTCTCGAGATCGACATGTGATTACTCCCCGCGCAATGCGCGTTTAATTCCGTTACTGGCATCCTGGATAAAGCTCAGGGTTGCCCGATAATCGGCGGCCGCCTTACCGTAATGCCCCTGTTCCACGTTCATTTCGACGGTGTTGCCGTCGCCGGTGGCGTTGAACGGGATACGGTACTTAAAGGCCTCGGCATTGCTCACGGCTTCAGAAAAGTTGAAATGTGCGGTGTTGGTGTTCGTCGTCTGCATCTTTGTGCTTTGCACCTTGCCCAACACTTCCTTGAAATCAATATCGCGGGCCTTGAAGTTCGGCGTGTCGGCATTGGCAATGTTGGTGGCCAGCAACTCGAGCCGCTGGCCACGCGCCCGCAGCGCCTGCTCATGAATTCCAAATGGGTTAACAGTGAGGTTCATATGCGTCTTTGATTTTTGATCGGGTTATGGTGTAAATCGTTTTAGTGATGAATGTTCTTTATCTCTTCAAAGCAAGGCTTGTGCCAGATATAAAACAACTGTCAGAAACAGCGAAATTTCGCTTAAACACGCCCTGACGGCAGGAATTTGCCGCCCCGCCAATCACTTTCCCTGACAGCGGCAAAACCTTGCCACCCCGGGGTGTCACAAAATTGCGCACGCTACAGTTCATGATCGGCTCTCCCGCCGTCCGTTTCGCCAGCGCCCGCTAAAGCGCTCGACCCGGAAAAACCCGCTTTTATGAAGCTGCCGCCATTGGCGAGTGCCGCGACCCGCTCCGGCTGCGCGCTGCGCGCAATCCCAACGGCGAGCTTCGCGCGTGCGTTGTACTCAAGTCCGGCCAGCAAGGACTGGCGCGTGATCGGCAAATTGCGGTCGCTGCCGGGATAGAGAACCGCGGCCTGATTGCCGGGGATTTCAAGATCCGCCGTCGGACTACGCTCTTTTCGCGACGCCGGCTTCAGCACGGTCAGGTAGAGGTCATCGAGCGCGGCCGGCGAGATTTTTTTAAGACCGGTTTCATCGAAATACTTTTTGACCAGATCGAGCTGGTCCATGACGCCGAGCCCGAGAATGGCCTTGGGATTGCTGGCGTAACCAACCGAAGCCGCCCCCTTGTTGCTGCCCTCGCAGAATTGAATGACGCCGTAGCAGCGGCCATTATTGGCTTTCGGATTCATGCCATCGCTCTCCATCAGCATGACCGTGGCCAGATCGTCCGGCTTGAACCTGTATTCGGAGGCGATACCGATAATCTTTTCGCGCACCGCGTCTTTCTGGGCCGGCTCTACATAATGCAGATTGACCGCCCGATCGAGCATTTTCTCCATGATCGGATTTGCCGCCAGCGTGGCGGCGGGTGCGGTTTTCGCCATCAACCCCGCCCCGTCGACGGTGCGCCGGGTATAAACATCGCCACGGGCCGACGCCCCCGGCGACTCTCCGCTGTTTAGGCTCGCCAGATTGATCACTTGACCGGGCCGGATAACATCCGGATTGGCGATGCCATTGCTGCGCGCCAATTGAAATGCGGCGCGCGTCGACACCGGGGCGCTGGCCTCAAAGCCCCGGGCTTCCAGCGTGCGCCGCGCGATCGAGAACATGGTGTCTCCCGGACGCACGGTATACTCACGCGTCGCTGCCGGGATAGAACCCGCTCCCGGCTGACCACTGGGCGCCGCGGCATTGCCGCCGGCCTGGAGCAGCGCCTTCTTAAAATCGGGCTTGGCGACACCCGTCGGCTCGATGCGTAAACTGCGGTCTTTTAGAGTAACTTCTGCAGATATTTTCATGCGTTCAATTAACCCGGAGATTTCATTAAAAAATGAGCGCAGGGATTTTTTGAGTTTTTTTTCGCCCAGGTGCCATAATTTGGTCAAAGTTCAGCTGTTCGGTAATCCATAAAGCAATTCCCATACCATTCTTTATTTTTACTGTTTTTAATATATTTCCCATTGAAATCAATGCGATTTTTATTGCTCTTTTGGCATGCCATATTTCTGACGGTGATGCTGGTTCCGGCCAGCGCACCGGCGGCGGCGCCCCCCGCCACCCCGCAGGAGAAACTGTTCGCCGAAATCAAGGCCTGGGCCGCCGGCCAACTGGCCACCACGCCGGATCTGGTTGAAGTCCCGCCGGTCGATGCGCGGCTGAAAATTCCCCATTGCACCGGTAAATCCACACTCAGCTTCCCGTTTAGCTCGAAAGACACCGTGAGGGCGCACTGCACGGATCCCGAGTGGCAGACCTACATCAGAATTGCCATCACTACGCCGCGCAACGGCGTGTTTGCCGCGCGCGCATTACCGGGCGGCAAGGTATTGACGGACGCCGACCTGGCGGTCGGCCGTATCAATATGGCGGCGGCGGATATTTTTGACGACCGGCGGCATGTGATCGGCAAGACGCTCAAGCGGCCGCTGCGCCCGGGTGACCCTGTTTTGGCGCGGGACATCGATGACCTGCAGGTCGTGCTCAGAATCACCCGCCCGGTCAAAGCGGGAGAGCCGCTCTCTACCGCCAACTACCGCCCTGAAAGCCTCGCGCGGGATATGACCCCCATGGGCGCAGCCCTCGGTGAACAATCAACACAAGGCGCACGCGCCAAGCGTGATTTGCAGGCAGGCCAGATCCTCATGGCCGAAGACCTCGCCCAGTTGCGTAAAATCGTGATCACCAGACGCGACGTCGAAATCGGCCAGGTCATCGAGCCGGGCATGGTCGAGACCGTGGAGCGTAGCGTGAGCGAACCGCTGGATAACCTCATCACCGACGCCTCGACGCTTGCGGCCTACGAATTTTCCAGAAACATTAGGGCGGGCGAGCCGCTCCGGCGCGGCGACCTCAAACCCGCGCTGCTGATACGGCGGGGCCAATCAGTGCTGGTCACGCTCGCCACCAACAGCGGTCTGGAGTTGAGTTTTCGTGCGGAGGCGCTCCATGATGCCCGCATCGGAGAACAGATATCACTTAAGAATCAAGACTCTGGCAAGATTATTCAAGGAATCGTCACTGGCAAAGGCACTGCCCGCGCACTTTAAAATAGGGCGGTTATCCTAAACTAACGCCGCGGCGAGCCGATTAAACAGTCAGCTGAACGCGGCAAAATGGGGCAAAACGGGGCAAATTTAATTTATTTCTCGAAACGACTAAAGAACTGCAATCATTTGTCGACTTTTGCCAATAGGGAATAAACTTCACCGCAATTCAGATGGATTATGCAAAGGTGGTATGCCATGGCGACAATCAACGGAATCAGCAATACGGGTGCACCGGCGCCGGTATCGCAGAAGTCCAAAGTCCGGACTGAAACCTCGGAAGGCAGCACCACTTCAACCAAAACTTCAGGCGACTCGCTTGTGCTGACCGATATACTTGCCAAGGTAAACGCCGTGTCCGGTTTTGACGCGAGCAAGGTTGAAGACATCAAGAGGGCCATTGCCAGTGGCAACTATCCGATCGACGCCCGCTCTATCGCGCAGAATTTTTCCGCGCTGGAGCATCTGGTCGGCAACAGCGGCGCAAAATAACGGGTGCGCCGTCGCGCTAAAGCCGGGAATATTTTGTCAGCTGGCCAATGAAAGCAGGTATTGCGACAGCGCTTGAAAACGCCGAACAGCTGCATGCTGTGCTCGAGGAAGAGTTTCAGGCGCTCACCATTGACGACATCGACGGGTTTGAAAAACTTCAACCGGCAAAGAACGAACTGCTCGCACAGCTGACCGGATATGTTCAAACAGTGTCGCAGCAACCGCCCGCGGCCGGCGAGGACGATAAAGGATGGGAATTATTCCGCTCCCGCATGCAGGTGTGCCGGAAAATTCATCTGCGCAACGAAATCCTGATTCGCAGCCGCCTGGAGGCGATCCGCGGGACCCTGCGCATATTGCAAAACTCTTCAGAGGCCGACAGCGCGGTTGAATTGTATGACCGCCTTGGACGCGTTTCTGAAAGCTACGGTCGCAAGCGCTACACCGACGCCTGATCCGGCTGCCCCGGTCTTTTTTCATCGCCCGGCGCCATGCCCTTGAGCCAGTAGACCCAGGACAGGATTACCGCCACCGCCACAAACAGATTTTTAGGAATATCCTCGCCGAGCTTCAACTCGCCGAGCAAGCCGGCCAGCCTTGGATCATGCGCGATGTGGATCCCCTGCCGCTGGGCCTCTGCGATGATAAGTTCGGCCAGTTCGTCGTTGCCTTTGGCACTGACCACCGGGGTTGAACGCAGCCCGTATTCAAGGGCGACCGCCTGACGCGTTTTTTTCATATCTGAACGTTCACTATTTGCCCCGGATCCTGTGGCGGCGGCGCCGTATCCGGCCGGGCGCCGTGAATGATTGAAATCTTTTTGAGCGTCAGTCCGAACTCGGCAAGATGTTTCCCGAGTTCACCAGCAGCGGCGGCCGCCGTCGCAACTACGCGGTCGCTGATCGCCCACATGACGATATCGATCCCGCCACTTTTTTCGATAAAAGTCTTTAACCACAACTTGCCCAGCACGTCGTCATCTGAATACGCGTCGATAACAAAAGGCGGGCTCGGCTGCTCATCGGAAACAGCCGCGCGCGAGAAGCTCAGATGCAGCGGGTTGGCATTTTCAAATGGTATAGCCATACTCAGCAATAATTCGCCGTGAGACTGCGCCTGCACCGCCTGCATCTGCGACGACTCAATCTCGCCGAGCGCCTGTTTTATTGTGTCGAGGGCAGCGGCATCAAACGAACCGGCGCCGCCTTTGTCCAGCAAACGCAACAACGTGAGTTTGCCGTCATTCTGTTCGATGGTCTGACCGGCGGCCAGCTTCGCCTCGGTCCACAGGCCGCTGGATTGAATCGCCTCCTTTAAAGCCACCGGGGTCAAGCCGCGCGTATTAAGCCGCCGCGTGAAAAATGGCATCAAACAACCGGCCAGTTCGGTATTCCGGATCAATGCCTCCAGATTTTGCGGCGCCATAAATCGCGAGATTGCGGCAAGTGCCTGCGGCCGCAACGCCAATGACATTGCCGTCATTGATTCGCTGATAAATTGCGCGCCCCTTGCGACCGGCGCTGCGGCTACGGTCAGGGGCTTCAACATCACCCCGTTGGGGCCGGCCGCGGTCACCGTAAAGGTTGCCGGACCGCTTGGAAAATGGTTGCCTTGAAGTGGCACAGAAACGGGCTTGCCGATGAATTTAAGCGAAAAGCGTGTCGAATCAGCGTCAGATTCGACCACCCCGGTGACGACATCGCCGACTTTCAGATCGAGTTCTTTCGCCACGGCAACATCAACCCGGATGACCGACCAGTCGAACACCGTCACGGGTGGCCGAATGGCGAGGCTTAGGGCATCAATGGCAGACATAGCGGAACTCGACCCCGGAGAGGCAGGATAAATTGAAATTCATAAATAGCCGGACACCCGGAGTCCCTCAAAAATGCCCTCCTCCCCACGCAACGGGGAAAAGAGCCGGCGTCGGACCATTGGACTGGCGCGCACCGGCCTGCCCGCTCCGCGGCTTGCGCGGGAACGGGGATCAGTTTTGAAATGACGTCCGCTCAGCGGCCACCCTTCCTTGCCGCGACCCCGGGGTTGCGGCGTAATTGATTAAAAAATCACCATACCAATTTAGCACAGTGGCTTAACTTTTTGTTATTGTTATTGTTTTCCGATTTTATTGCATATTCCTTACCTTTTGAATCCAGGCCTAGCCCGCCGTTTACCGCGACCATCAGCAAACAAAATGATCCGCTACTAAAGCTTATCGACCTGAAGCCGAATCTATTTACAAGAAACTAGAAATTTCGCGTTACCAAACCGGCGAACACTGGGCAAGCGCCCCGTCGAAACCGGTGCGGTGGCAAAACCGAATCATACGCAACACCTTATCTGGCGAATAACATGAACTCGATCTGGCTGAAGGCATTTACCGTTGCCGCCCTTGTCGCGGCACAAGGCTGTGCAACGCTGCTACCGCCCGCCCTGTCCGGGAAAGCTGACCAGCCCCTCCCCAAAGCGCAGCCCAGCGCGCACATCCCCGTAAAAAGCCCGGCGCTGGTGGCCACGGGCTATGCCGTTATCACTGTTCAAAACCACAAAGTGCCCGCCCAACAGCGGTTGCTCGCAATCCGCGCCGCGAAAATCGATGCCTATCGAAATTTGACCGAACAGGTCTACGGCTTGCGCCTCGATTCATCCACCTCCATCGCCGAACTGGCCATCGCGAACGACCGCTTCAGGGCGCGGGTTGACGGCGTTATATACGGCGCCATCCTGTCGAGCATCACGCCGACGAATAATGAAACCTACGAAGTCACCCTGACCCTCGATGGCGCAGTGGTAAACGATATTCGCACGCTCTACCTCGAACAAACGCTGGCCCGCGCAGCGCAATAATGCCTAATCTACGTTCCCTCTTATCCGGCCTGGCGGTGCTGTCGGCTCTGCTGCTGCATGGCCACGCCTATGCCGCCGACAGCGCAGCCGCCCTCCTGCCGGCGACCGAGCAGGCCGCGATTCCTGATCAAGCGTCAGCACAGAGGCTCGAGGCATTGCGAAATGCGCTCATCGATCGCGCGATGCAGACCCGGACCAGCGTCAAGAGCGTGGCCTGGGTCGACGAATCCGGCCGCCTGCGCGAAAGCACGCATATCACCTCGGATCTCAAAGTCCGCGGTGTCAGGATAGAAGCCTACCGCGACAAGGATAACCATCGGCAGGAAAACTTCGTCATCGATGCGGCCAACTCGGTTATTACAAACGGCAATTGCACGAAGTCCGGTTCGCGCATCATGCGCAACGCCAGTATCAGCACTGATTACCGCGCAGCCGACGGCCGCGGCAGTCAGTATCAAATGGCCGAAATCGGCCAACTGGCTGAAGCCAGCTTCTCGGCACAGGCGGCACTGAAAGCCGCCTGGAGCCTGCAAGGAGCAAGCGGTCTTTCGAATTACGATCAAGCCGTTCTCATCGGCGCGCGCGTATCCGCCCCCTATAGCATCCAGCTTTTCATAGAGACCGCGGAAGCCGCCGCGAACACGCCACTCCATGAGAATTCTATTCGCAAATTCTTCGCTGCCAGCGCTGAAGCCGCCGCGGGAATACACCTGACTTTAAAGATTCAGGTGATCGAAAACAGCTCCAAAAAATCGATCTGGACCGCTGCTTCCGCACTTTTCGTCCCCGGCTCGGAGGTGGGCATTATGAAGCGCCGGATACCGCAAAAAACCGCGGCTGATGTCGAGCGTATTGTAGCGGACTGGATCGAACAACTTGAAACAGCACTCAAGTGCGAACCGGTGTTCTTCGACGTCATGAACTCGGTTCCGGGAACACTTGAAATTAATGCGGGCACCGCAACCGGTATTCGCGCCAATGACAAAATACTGGTGTTCGATCAGACGCTGTTCCCGCGGCATCTGCTGGAGACCGGGTTGATCGAAGCGGTGTATCTGGCCGAAGTCGAATCAGTATCAAAATATTCATCAAGACTCAGATTTCTGTCTGCCCCACCAACCCCAACAACCGGGCGCTGGGTCGCCTTGCCAATTTAACAAGCCGCGATACGAGAGGTGGCGCCGGCGGCCATCCCTTAAACTTAAAACGCCTCAAAACCTGCTTGAGCTTTGACTATGAAAACGAACTTCTCCAACCACTTTCTATTGTCAGCGCTGTATGCAGGCGCTCTCATCTGCGCGCTGCAAAGCGCCAGCGCCACCGGCGCGGACGCCAGAGCGGCGCAATCCCCGGCACCGGTGAGCAGCGCAAAATCACCCGCCCAGCCGGCCGCTTCGGCATTTCCGGAACTGGAGGAGTTGCTGCCGGGCTTGCTGCAAAAAAGTGCCCAACCTTCAACACCCGGCGCAGCGGAATTGTTCGTCAGGCATGACATCAAGAGCGGCGACAGTGTCGAGCGGATCATCAAGAAGTATTGGGCGGATCTGCCCTTCAAAGAAGTGCACCTGCGCCACATTATTTTCATACTCAACCCGAAAGCAATGCGTGCCGAAAACGCGAAATCTTTCGTGGGCGGCACGACGGTTCTAATCCCGTCCGCATCTTATTTGCGATCTTCCCTGCTTACTTCGAAACAAAACCCGACCGCTACACAGGCGCCTGACCCAGCCGCCAATGAAGTCGGCGGCGACATTGATCAGACCAAAGAATGGGTGCGGTTTCCCTGACACCCGACACAAGAACGTCACGCACAGCACGCGCCCTCTGCGGACTGCATACGATCGGCCCCGCATGAATCGGCCACTGCCCCCTGCGCGGAGCACCCTCATTGATTTTATTCGGATGCGCCTCAATATCCGGGCGCGGAGAATAAATGGCCTGCAATAACCAGCACAAGTCCCAGCCCGATAACCGCCACCTGTATCGAGCCTGCCAAAGTCATCACAACCCCGACAACGACCAGCATAAGCCCGGACACCAACAGGGGAGACGCTCAGACTCTCGTATCGCCGTTGACCACTCTCGTCTCGCCGTAGACTTCTTTTGCTTACGATCAAGCCTGTCCAACGCCTGGTTACCGTCAACTTAAGCGGACTACCGAACGGCCCCAGGGGCCACCCGCATGCTTTGTGACTACGTTATTGATGGTAATCCGGCGACGGCAATACAATATTGATATTAATCATTAGCATCAGATTAATGACAATTATTTGACACGCGAATTCAGGCGACATACCGGCGGAACCGGCATCGCCCCTCCTGCAATGCGGGAAGGGAACAGGCGGTGATCGAAAAAAACACGTCGCCGGCCAGCGGCGCACGTTCGTTGACAGACGCCGGCAGGCGTCGGCGCAAACCGTCTATCCGTTGACGGATATCCGGCGCCCGTTCAAAGGCTGCACAGGCCGTGCATTCGCCTTGAATGGAAACGCTTCAACTTGTTGACGCGAGATTGCCATCGGCGTTTTTAAAATATAAAAAGTGACGCCTTCGGTGCAGGGCGGGGTCGTCAGCGACCCCTCGTAAGAATAATAATTCAACCGTTTCGGCAGCATTGCGGCGGCGTTAAGCGTCATCTCCGGGATCACTTTTTCCGGCCCCTCTTTCTGCGGCGCATTGGCCCAGATGACCTTGATGACTTCGTTTTCCGCGCCCTCGCTGAACAAAACCCCAATGACCGCAAGCTTGCCCGCCGCGCTTTTGTGCACAAAGTGCGCAACCATCGCGCTCGGCTTGCCTTCGATGTGCTCCTCGCTCGGCCGGTGAAAATGGAATTGCAGCAGATCAAAACTTTCGCCATTGATCATCGTTTTGCTGCCGGCGCCGATATTGACCTGCAGCGTATGTCCGTTATTCAGGATTTTCAGCGTACCGGGCTTAAAGTCCGGCTTTATTTCGTGGGTCGCTTTTTCAAATGGCCCCCGGATATCGACCGGCGATTGCTGCTTGCCGGTACCGCATTCCGGGAACACATCCCCCCATTTGGCGGGGTTCAGATCACCGTCATACGCCCAGTGCGGCGCCCCCCCGGGGCCATGCCCTGACTGGGGCGCGTGCTGACCCTCCGCAGCCTTTTCAAACTCGGCGATTTTTTTATTGGCGGCGGCAACTTTCTTTTTTACGGTCGCGAGCTCTTCCTCGACATTCTTGACCTGCACCGTCTTGACCACCGCGAGGGTGAGCGAAATTGAGAGGATGACACCAAGGACAATTTCAAAGATTGTTCGCAACATTTCTTCACCCAATAAATCAATACTTAACCCGCGCCATTACACTCGTGATAAATCTAAAGATCAAGCCCCGCCCCCGTCAGCCGAAACAATTATTTCTTGATCCACGGTCGCCTGACCGGGCATCACCCGCCTCCAATCTCAGGCGGTGACCGGCACCTCGAACTGCTGACCGGAAAATTGACGATTCGCGGCGTGATTAGTTTCCGGCGCAACCTCGTCTTCACCCAACCACCCCCCGACTTTTCTGGCCAGCGAAGTCCTGAGCAACTCCTTCATATCCTGCTCGCAAAACCACTGAATTCCGCGCCGCCGCTTATTCTGCATGAACGATTCAATATCAACGCCGGACATCAGATCAATCGCGCCGTCCAATCCCATCCCCAAATCATCCACGACCGCGCGCACGCCCAGCATCATGACGACTTGCCAGCCGAGAAAACGCCGCTGGTTGCGCTCGGTTCGTTTGATCGCCTTGATTTTTTCACTACGGGTGCCCCAATACCTGATAACACTGGCCTGCAAACCGGTCGCTTCGGCGGCGCGCCTGATGGTGAAGTATTGCCTTTCCAGCAACTCGATCGGCTTATCGGGGAAATACATAGATATCTTAACCCTATAATTTATATGGGATTTATTGGCGGCGCCGCATCAGGATTTACATTTGAAGTTGAGGCTAATATACTATTTCTATTAAATATGTGCAATTAATGCAATTATCTAGTATATTTAACATATTGATAGTCATGCTGAATCGGCAACATTACCCACTTGCCGCAGAGATACGCCCCCGGCAGCAACGGGGCACAACAACCAATAACAACATAGAGTGCGCGCGATATGAATCTGCCGCCCCTTCAAGTCGTTGCGTGGTCGCACAAGAGCCCGCCGTCGCAAAATGCGATCGACGTAGTATTGCTCTTTGGCGACGCCAACAATCAAACGATGTTTTCTTTGTATACCCAGTACCAACAGAAAAACATCGCCAGCAATAATTTAAAAACTTCGCGTCCGCTCGGAAGCAGCCTGGAAAAAGCCGACACGGCCATAGTAGTAACGGACATGGTGATGCCGAAAACCCTGCGCGATCTAATCATCTGGCGGCAGCGAATCAAGCTTGCACCCGGCGCCATCATCGTTTCTTTCGGCAACAATTCCGCCTCCCTGCTGTCACGCCTCATACTAGGACGGGGGAATTTTCGGAACTACCCGCTGACGGCCGACGGCATCAAGCAGTTACGAATCGATTCGCGACTCATCGTACGGACAGCCCGCTACGCTGCAACCATGCCCTCGATACACTTTGCGCGTAACTCCGCGCTGCGCACTGAGTTGACGCATTTAAAAGCGCAAATAAAAAGCACACTGGTCGGCTGGTTGACGGGATTTTCTCCTTACCGCCTCTATCTGAAACGCTGAAACCGGACGCTATTTAGCTCATCGCCTGACACCAACGCGGCACAAGAATTTTTCAGATCATGCCTATCGCCAATCTGCACTCCAAACGCGGCCTGCTCTTCAGTTTTTCCGCTTCTGAGCGTGACACATACGCCGCCAGAAAACGGCCGCCTGCCGGCGCCCAATCCTTTGCCTGGCTGCAAGTTCACGCGCGCCAGTGGTTGCGCGGACTCTGCTACCACGGGCGGTCTATTCTGATCGCATTGCCGGTTATTTATTTCGCCTGGCATATTGCCGCCGGCAGCCTGACCATCATGCGTGGCACAGATTATTCCGCCAAACGGAACGCCACTACGATCCTCCCCGCCCCAGCCCGAACAACTCCCGGGAAAACACTGATCCGCGGGAATAATTCCGCCACCGGCACAGTCAAGAGCGCGACGGTTGCAAGTTTCCGGACAGCCTACGGGTCGTAGTCTCCCGCAACAATCCGGCTAGAGGTTGCGCAGTTTTTGCCGCAGACTTGCGAGTGCTGCGGGGCGCTGCTCGAT
>CANJHY010000127.1:0-14023 GCA_947474275.1 Betaproteobacteria bacterium | reverse complement strand
GGCCACTATCACGGCGTGCTCAAAAACTGGATCAGGCTGCAGCATGAGTTCGAATGCCTGTTCTTCGTCGCCGACTGGCACGCACTGACCACGCATTACGATACGCCAGACATCATCGAGAAAAACACCTGGGACATGGCGATCGACTGGCTGGCCGCGGGCGTCGATCCGTCGCAGGCGACGCTGTTCATACAGTCGCGCGTGCCGCAGCATGCTGAGCTGCATTTGCTGCTGTCGATGATCACGCCGCTGGGTTGGCTCGAACGCGTGCCGACCTACAAGGACCAGCAGGAAAAGCTGACCGACAAGGACTTGTCGACGTACGGCTTCCTCGGTTATCCGCTGCTGCAAAGCGCCGATATCCTGATCTATCGCGCCAATCGCGTGCCGGTAGGCGAGGACCAGGTGCCGCATATCGAGTTCACGCGCGAGATCGCGCGGCGCTTCAATCATGTCTATGGACGCGAGGCGGGATTCGAAGAAAAAGCCGAGGCCGGCATCAAGAAACTCGGTGCCCAACGCGCCAAGCTCTACCGCGAACTGCGCACCAAGTTTCTGGAGCAGGGGGACGCGGCGGCATTGACGGCGGCGCGCGCGCTGCTCGACAAGGCGCAGAATCTTGCGCTGGGCGACCGCGAACGCCTGTTTGGTTATCTGGAGGGCGGCGGCAAAGTCATACTTACCGAGCCGCAGGCGCTGCTGACAGAGGCCTCGAAAATGCCTGGAATCGACGGGCAGAAAATGTCGAAGTCCTACGACAATACGATCGGGCTGCGCGACGAACCTGATGTCATCACGAAGAAAATCCGCACTATGCCGACGGACCCGGCGCGTGTAAAACGCACCGATCCGGGAGAACCCGCAAAATGCCCGGTATGGCAGTTGCACCAGATTTATTCGGACGACCAGCGCAAGGATTGGGTGCAGCAGGGGTGCCGCAGTGCCGGCATCGGCTGCCTGGAGTGCAAGCAGCCGGTGATCGACGGCATCCTCGCTGAACTGAAACCCATGCGCGAACGCGCGCAGCGTTACCTTGACGACCCGACCCTGGTGAAAAGCATCATTGCGGATGGCGGGGAAAAGGCGCAAAAGCTTGCCGAGGAGACGATGCGCGACGTGCGTGAAGTGATGGGGTTGAAATACGGTTAGCCGGAAAGTTCGGCCGATGGCATGGGTATGCGCGCGAAAATCGCGCTAAAATAGCGCATGCCAAGCTTCCACAACGACCTGCGCGCTTCCCGCCTGCCGACCGGCGGTGCGAATCCGCTCCTGACGCTTCACTGACCGCCTGATGGAAGCCGCAGAAACGACTCCCGTCCCACCGATCGCGACCTATCGCGGCGAGCCCATGCTCGAGCTGCCGCAGGATCTGTATATCCCGCCGGACGCGCTCGAGATTTTCCTCGACATGTTCGAAGGCCCGCTCGACCTGCTGCTCTACCTGATCCGCAAGCACAATCTCGACGTGCTCGACATTCCGATGGCGCGGCTGACAGCGCAGTATCTCGAATACGTCGAAATCATGCGCCAGAAAAGCCTCGAGCTCGCCGGGGATTACCTGGTGATGGCGGCGGTGCTGATTGAAATCAAATCACGCATGCTGCTTCCGCGACCCGCGGCGGCCCCGCAGGACGAACTCGATCCGCGCGCCGAGCTGGTGCGCCGCTTGCTGGCATATGAGCAGATGAAGCGTGCCGCGCACAAGCTCGATGAACTGCCGCAGGTCGGCCGCGATTTTCAGCTGGTGCAGGTCTGGATAGATAAGGCGGCTGAACAGCAGCTACCGGGCGTAAACCCGGAGGATCTCCGCCAGGCATGGCTGTGGTTGTTGCAGCGTGCCAACGTCAACCAGCACCACCGCGTTACACGCGATCAACTGTCAGTGCGCGAGCACATGAGCGCTATCCTGCGCCGGTTGCAGGAAGTCCGCCTGATCGAATTCACGCAGTTGTTCACCCCCGGCGAGGGGGTGCCCAAGCTGGTCGTGACTTTCCTGGCGATACTCGAGCTCGCGCGCGAGACGCTGATCGAAATGACCCAACAAGAACCCTATACACCGATTTACATCAAATCCACCCATGGACTCACCGTCGTTTGATTTGCAGGAAGTAAAGCGCGTGCTCGAAGCGGCATTGCTGACGAGCGCCGAACCGTTGCAGCTGTCCGACCTGAAGAAGCTCTTCGCGGACGAACTGGGCAACGACGTGTTGCGCAACATACTCGCTGAACTTGCGACTGACTGGGAAGGACGCAGCGTCGAACTGATGAACGTCGCCAGCGGCTGGCGGTTTCGCGCGCGTCCCGAGTACACCAAGTTCCTCGACCGCCTGAGTCCGCAGCGGCAGCCGCGCTACTCGCGCGCGGTGATGGAAACGCTCGCGATCATCGCCTACAAGCAACCGGTGACGCGCGGCGATATTGAAGACATCCGCGGCATCATCGTGTCGAGCAACATCATCAAGGCGCTGCAGGCGCGCGGCTGGATCGACGTAGTCGGCAACCGCGAAGTGCCGGGGCGGCCCGATCTTTTTGCGACGACCCGCCAGTTTCTGGACGATCTCGCACTGCGTTCTTTGACCGAGTTGCCGCCGCTCGATGATCTGGGGCAACTTGTCGATACCGTCACTCAGGGCGCGCAAGTCGGCGGTGAATTGGTGCCCGACGATACTGAAGAATCCATTGACGGCGCCGCGGCGCCGGGCGAACCAGCAGGAGAGGGCGCAAGCCCAACCCTGAACTAGAGCAGAGGTGCCGCATGCGCACGGTCCTGGTGGTGAATCCCAAAGGCGGTTGCGGCAAAACGACGTTATCGACCAATCTCGCCGGGGCATTGGCAAGCCGCGGTGACAAAGTCGTTTTATGGGACCTCGACCGCCAGAAATCTTCGCTTGAATGGCTGGCGCTGCGTCCGGCGGCTTTGCCCGTCATCCACAGCCTCGACGCCAAAGACGGCCCGTCCGTCCCTGAAAAGCGCAAACACGACTGGCTGATCATGGATACGCCGGCCGGCCTGCACGGCAAAAACCTCGAACGCGCGATCAAGCCTGTCGATAAAGTGCTGGTGCCGATACAGCCGTCATTGTTCGACATGGCCGCCACACGCAGTTTTCTGGCCGCGCTGCATGCAGAGCACTTGCTGCGCAACGGCAAAACTTATCTCGGTATCGTTGGCATGCGGGTCGACGGGCGCACCAGGGCAGCGGCCACGCTCGAAGCGTTTCTCAAGCAGTTTGATCTGCCGGTGCTGACGTATTTGCGCGACGCGCAGGTTTACGCCAACGCCGCTTTTCAGGGCAAATCGATATTCGATCTGCCGGATTATCTCAACGACAAAGACATCGACGACTGGAAGCCGCTGCTGAAATGGCTCGACAAGCAGTAACTTAGCAGCGCGTCAGTCGCCGCGTGGTCAATGCGATCCCGGCGAGATGATCTGGATGTGGTCGCGGTTCACGTTGACAAAAGGCGCGGTGAAAACCTGGCGGCCGACGACTTCCCAGACCTCGGCATCGGTGACTGCGATAAATTCCTTGGCTTCGGTCATGTAGTCCGTAATGCGCGCGCCCGGCAAAAGTTCGATATTGCCCTTGATCCGGTAAGTGTCGGTCAGAATGGTCACTTTGGTCTTGTTTTCGTCGATGGCCATGAATTGCGCTCCTCGTGGTTGCCCGGTTGCAGCGTTTGAATGACGTATCAGTTCAGATCAAGGGCATACTTCTTTAGCTCCGCCAGCGGTGCATATTCGAGCATCGCTTCGTGCGTTGCCGCCAGCACTAACTGCGGAGCCACTCCCGCCCGCAAGGCCTCGGTCCAGCGCAGAGCGCACAGGCACCAGCGATCACCGGGCTGCAGGCCCGGGAAGCCGAGCTCGGGATGCGGCGTGGTCAGATCGTTGCCGCGCACCGCGCTGAATTCGAGAAACTCCCGCGTGACGCGCACGCACACCACGTGCGCGCCGACGTCCTCATCATTCGTGTTGCAGCAACCGTCACGGAAAAAGCCGGTGACCGGCCGCTCATTGCAGGTTTGCAGCGGGCTTCCCAGCACGTTTTTGGGTATGCGGTCGGAGTCTCTGTCCATAATGGCATCTGTTCCGTAATGTCATGTCGTAAGCCGGCGATAGACATCGGCGACCTTCAATGGCAGCCGCGCGACATCCTCAATCACAGTGTAGTTTACCGCACCATACATGCGTGGGAGATACTCGCGTGCTTCGCGGTCTATGGTGATGCAGAAGGGATGGATGCCGCCGCGGTGTGCCTCGATCAGCGCCTGACGGGTGTCTTCGATGCCATATTCGCCGCGGTAATTGTCGCTGTAGTCGTCAGGCTTGCCGTCGGAGAGTGTAATCAGCAGTTTCGTGCGGGCGTCGACGGCGTTGAGCAGGGCAGTCAGATGCCGGATGGCCACGCCCATGCGGGTGTAGTCCTGCGGGAGTATGCCGGCGATGCGCCGCCGTACTGTGTCGTTGTAGCGGTCGGCAAAGCGCTTGATGCGAAAAATCTCACAGCGTTTGCGCGTGATGCCGGAGAAACCATAGATCGCGTAGCGGTCGCCCAGCACTTCGAGCGCTTCGCACAGCATTACCAGGGATTCGCGTTCGGCGTCGTTGATCCAGCCTTTGGTCGAACCGCTCATGTCGACCATGAACATCACCGCAATGTCACGCTCAGCCTTGTGCCGTTGCTGAAAGAGCCGCTCCGGAAGTTCCATGCCGGAACGCATGTCGGCGAAAGCGGTAATCACGGCATCGAGATCGATATCGTCGCCGCCTTGCTGTTTTTTGAGCCATTTGTCCTCGCCGCGCAACATCTCGAAAGTGCGGCGCAATTGGCCGACCTGCACCGCATAGCGAGCGAGTGTTGTGTCGATGAAGTCGGGATTGCCGGGTTGCACGTCGACTTCCCGCAGCACGCACCAGTTCTTGCGATAATGGCGGCGCTTGTAGTCCCATTCGTTGTAGAGCACGGCGCCATCTTCGTCGTGCGGACCTTGTTCGATCGCGTCCGCCGGGTCTTCTGCAGCGTGGTTGTCGCGATAGTCGCCGCCACCGGCCGGCGTCAGGTATTCATCGGGGATTTCACCGAGGTCCTGGCTGATCGATTGCAGCAGGTCATTCACGTGCTCGGGCAGCGTTACCGGCGTGCCGTCGAGGGTCAGTTCGACGCCATCCACGGCATCGGCATTGATGACCGAGTATCGCGGCCGCGCTTCACCGTCGTCCGGTGTCGCGTCCGCTGCCGGTCTTTCGGGCAGCATTTTCGCCAGTTCGAACTGCAGTTCCTTTTTTTCGCGCCGCATGCGTGCAGCACGCACGCTCGCGACAATTTCCGGGTGCAGTGTTCCCATGTAACTCAGATGGGGTGGATTGAACGTTGCGTAGAGCTGATCTACCAGCGCGAGACTGTCGGCAGCACTGGCCGCGGTATCGCGCAGACGTCCGCATTCGGCGGGCGGTTCGACGTGTTGGCGCAACGTCGCGAGTTCGCGCGCCAGACCGGGCAGGTCGCGCGCGATGATGGCATCGATGCGGGTGGTTTCCAGATAGTGATAGAGCGCCAGCGCGCGCGCCGGATCGGTGTGGCTGGCGAGTTTATCCACGACATCGACGTTGAACGTGCCGTAGCGGGTCTGCGCCCACAAATGCGTGGCCAGTGCTTTGTAGGCAAGGAAATTCCCTGCGCCGGAAGCGTGTTCGAAGATACGCGCGGGCAGGTGGATGGTTTCGGTGTCGGTGTAGGCTTCGCCGGCTATTTCGAGTTTCAGCCGGCGGCCCGCCAGTCCGCAGATAAAAAGCTCCAGCACGTTCCGGGCATCTTCGAATGCGACGGCATGGGCCTGGTGCCGGGATGCGGCGACAAACGAGTCGATGTCCTTGAGGACGGCACTGCCGCGATACAGACCTTCGCGGTCGAAGGTATCCATCGCGTGAATGATCCAGGCTTCGGCGGCGGCCGGCTCGACTTTGCGCATGACGTCGGGAGCAATGGCCGCAAACTGGTAAGCAAGTTCGCCGCTGGTGCGCGCGATGACGCCGACCCAGTGCAGCACGAAATCCTGCAATTCACGGGCAAGCGGTGCAAGCGCCAACGCGAGCGTGCGCGCCGTGCGCCGCGAGGACAAGACGGGGTCGAGCGCTTCGTCCAATTGTTCTTCCAGCCGGGCTGCGCCCAGCGGCACCGCGGACGCGGGCGGATCAGAAGAGCGAGTTGGCGAGTTCATTGATCGCGCGCAGCATGTCTGGGTCGTCGGTCAGCGCTTCAGCGACTGCGCCGGTGCATGCTGCGCGCGCCGGGATGCCTTTGGCGATCAGCTTGCCGGCGTGTATCAGCAACCGCGTCGAAGCGCCTTCGTCGAGGCCATTGCCCTTCAGATTGCGCGTCATTTCCGCCAGGCGTATGAGCTGGTCGGCGGAGTCGGGGGCAATGTTGGTTTCAGCAATAATGATTTTTTTCTCGAGCGCGGCCGGCGGATAATTGAATTCAATGCCGATAAAACGCTGGCGCGTGCTCTGTTTCAGCTCTTTCAGCACGCTTTGGTAGCCGGGGTTGTACGACATCGCCAGCAAGAACTCTTTCGGTGCGTGCAGCAATTCGCCGTGCTTTTCCATCGGCAGGATGCGGCGGTCGTCGGCCAGCGGATGGATGACGACGGTGGTGTCCTTGCGCGCCTCGACGATTTCGTCGAGATAGCAGATGCCGCCGCAGCGCACCGCGTGGGCGAGCGGCCCGTCCACCCATACCGTTTCGTTATTGGTGATCAGGTAGCGGCCGATGAGGTCAGCGGCGGTGAGGTCATCGTGGCACGAGACGGTAATCAGCGGCCGCTTCAGCCGCCACGCCATGTATTCCACGAAGCGTGTTTTGCCGCAGCCCGTGGGGCCTTTGAGCAGCACCGGGATCTGGCTGGCGTAGGCCGCTTCGAACACCGCTATTTCGTCGCCGGCCGCTTCGTAGTATGGCTCGCGCTCGACCATGCGCGCGGTCGGCGCGGTCTGGCTGGTAAGGGCTGCGATCTTGCTTTGCAGAGGCTTGCTCATGGAGTTGTCATTCCTGAACGTGCTTTAAAGTGGGACTTTGCGGATCTCGAATTCAAGCGTCTTGAGATCGCCGAATACATAGGTCGCAGGTGCGCTCACGCCGGCGACCGTTCCCGGATCGATGCGCAGCGTTTCGCCGCCCTTGATGTTGCGGATGCGTTCGATGACGGCGCGGTGTTCGTGGCCGTTGCAGACCAGATCGAAGTCGCCGGTGAGCGCCATTGCCTTGGCATAATGCGGGTAGTGCACCAGAAAAATTCGCCGTTGCGCGAGCGTGGGCGATGCGTCTTGCCCGTAGTAGTGCACACGGTTTTTGGGTTCCTGCCCGAATTTGCACAGGTTGAACAGATCGCCGGTGTTATTGCCGTGAATCAGGTGGATCGGCAGGCCGAGACCGATGACTGCGTGCAAAGTCGAAGGCGTCACCAGGTCGCCGCAATGCAACACAGCTTCAGCGCCGAGCGCTTTTGCCTCCGCGACGGCCGCGGCGAGCGGCTCGCGGTGGTCGTGGCTGTCGGATAGTATGCAGATTTTCAAATGTTGCTTTCCGGTCGCTGTCGTTTTCGCGATTAGTTTCTCATAAATGGTCATGGCGCATGCATCGGGGCCGCGAGAACGGGTGCATTCGCGCGCGGCGCCGGCCGCCGGTCGGCAAGCTTTCCCGATTAAAATTTTTTCTATGACCGCATAACCATATTCTTGGGTAGGTCTCTGGACGAACGCGTAAAATCGGGCGGTCTTTCGGGGGAATTCCGTCCTGTATTGAGGCTGGATGCCGATTTCGTCGCTGCCGGCATGATAGTTGTGCAATGCAGTCCCGCAAAGAACCGCGGATTCATATTGGGGGAGCAATGTTCACGATCAATCCATTTGCCGCGCTGACCGGTTTCCTGTCGCCCGCCGTCATGCAGACGTATGTTACGGTCATGATCCTCACGGTTGTCGCAGGGACACTGTTTGACGTCATTCATAAGGGCAGTGCCAGATATTTTTTCGATAACTGGCGCAAATCCAAAAACAAAGGTAGCAAAGAAGTCGGCGGCGGCGAACTGGTGTCGATTGCAGTCCAGACCGCAGTCGTCGACGTGCTGACCTCGGGCGAGTTCTGCAATGCGCGCCGCCGGTTGGCTCATCTGCTGACGATGTACGGATTCATTATCTATCTGGTCACCACCGTATTGATGGTGTTCTTCTATGCGACACCGGCAACCCCAGCGCCTGAAATCGTGCCCCAACTTTGGTGGCTCGGCGGGTTGATGGTCTGCCTTGGTGGCTACTGGTTCTGGTTTTTCATCCGCGTTGATGTCGCCGCCGAGGGTGGTTCACCGTTCCGCGTTATGCGCGCCGACCTGTTTATTCTCTCGCTGCTGGCAAGCGTCACGCTCGGCTTGATCTGGGCGCTCATGCAGGCCAAGGCCAGCGCGGGAACCAATGCCGTCTTCGGCCTGTATATCTTCGCCACCACGGTCCTCTTTGGCGGGGTGCCGTGGTCGAAGTTCGCCCACATGTTCTTCAAGCCTGCTGCGGCCTTCGAGAAAAGAGTATCCAGGGCCAGTGGCACGGCAGAGAATTTACCGACACTGACCCGTGACGATCCCGCACAACGGGAAAGTCATTCCATGGAACTGTTGCGAGACGCGCCGATGGACATGGGACTCGGCATCAAGCGCGAAGCACCTCATCACTATTAGCAATCGCCCGGCAAGTCCTAGCGGAACAAATCAAGGAATCGAATTATGCCTACCTTCGTTTATATGACAAGGTGCGACGGATGCGGACATTGCGTCGACATCTGCCCGTCCGACATCATGCACATCGACAAAGTCCATCGCCGCGCCTACAACATCGAGCCCAACATGTGCTGGGAGTGCTACTCGTGCGTGAAGGCCTGTCCGCAGAATGCGATCGATGTGCGCGGATATGCCGATTTTGCCCCGCTCGGTCACAGCGTGCGTGTCCAGCGCGACGAACAGAAAGGCACGATCGCCTGGAAGATCAAATTCCGCAACGGTACGGAAAAGAACTTCCTGTCGCCCATTACCACCAAGCCGTGGGGGACGGCGATCCCCAAGCTCGCGGATGTTGCCGGGCCCACTCAGGAAATGCGCGACAGCGAGCTGTTGTATAGCGAGCCGAAATTTATTCGCATGGATGAGGGCGATTTGCATACGCTCAAGTCCAACGGTCTCAAGATGAAGAAAGGCGTGGCTTACTGATGGCTTACGAAACGATCGTCGAAGACGGCATCGATGTTCTGGTCGTCGGTGCAGGCCTTGGCGGCACTGGTGCCGCATGGGAGGCCAGGTTCTGGGGGCAGGACAAGAAGATCATCATTGCCGAGAAGGCCAATATCGATCGCTCTGGCGCGGTCGCCCAGGGTCTGTACGCCATCAATTGCTATATGGGCACACGTTGGGGCGAGAACAAGCCGGAGGATCATGTCCGCTATGCCCGTATTGACCTGATGGGGATGGTGCGCGAAGACCTGCTGTTCGATATGGCCCGTCACGTTGACTCCACGGTGCATCAGTTTGAAGAGTGGGGCCTGCCCATCATGAAGGACCCGAAAACCGGGCGCTATCTGCGTGAAGGGCGATGGCAGATCATGATTCACGGCGAGTCCTATAAGCCCATCGTGGCCGAGGCCGCCAAGAAATCGGCAGACAAGGTATTCAACCGCATCTGCGTCACCCACCTGCTGATGGATGACGGCAAGGAGAACCGGGTCGCCGGTGCCGTTGGCTTCAACGTACGCACCGGCAATTACCACGTCTTCAAGTCCAAGACCGTGATCTGCGCCGCGGGCGGTGCCTCAAACATTTTCAAACCGCGCTCAGTGGGCGAAGGTTCCGGCCGCACCTGGTATGCGCCATGGTCGTCGGCGTCCGCCTATGGGCTCCTGATCAACGCCGGCGCCAAAATGACGCAGATGGAAAACCGCATCGTGCTGGCGCGTTTCAAGGACGGTTACGGCCCGGTCGGCGCCTATTTCCTGCACTTGAAGACCTATACGCAAAATTGCCTGGGTGAGGAGTACGAATCCAAGTGGTTCCCAGAGCTGCAGAAAATGGTCGGCAAGGAATATCTCGATCCGGAAGTCTCGCACCTTACGCATCGGCCGATTCCTACCTGTTTGCGTAACCATTGCATCATCAGTGAAGTAAATGCCGGCCGCGGCCCCATACACATGGTGACCATGCAAGCCTTCCAGGATCCTCATCTTGAAGAGGTCGGCTGGGAAAACTTCCTCGGCATGACCGTCGGCCAGGCGGTTCTGTGGGCTGCGACGGACGTGGATCCCAAGTACGAGAATCCAGAGCTGACCACATCCGAGCCCTATGTCATGGGCTCGCACGCGACCGGGTCGGGCGCTTGGTGTTCTGGGCCCGAGGACGTTTCCCCTCCCGAGTATTTCTGGGGCTACAACCGCATGACAACGATCGAAGGCCTGTTCGGCGCCGGTGACGCAGTCGGCGGCACGCCGCACGCCTTCTCATCAGGCTCGTTCACCGAAGGCCGCCTCGCCGCAAAGGCCGCCTGCAAATATATCGACGATGGCAAGGGCGAGGGCATTGTCGTATCCGATGGGCAGATCACCCGCCGCAAGCAAGAGATCTACAAGCCACTGGAGCATTACAGAATCTACAGCAACGCGGTCGTGGCGGGCGATGTCAACCCGCACTTCATCAATCCCAGGCAGGGTCTGGACCGTCTGCAGAAGCTGATGGACGAGTATTGCGGCGGGGTGACCGTCAACTACATGACTAACGAGAAACTCCTGAATATCGGTCTCAAGAAGCTCAAGATCATGGAGGAAGACCTGCAGAGCCTGGCCGCAAAGGATATTCACGAGTTGCTGCGTGCCTGGGAATTGATGCACCGTCATCGCGCTGCAGAGTGCGTCACGCAGCACACGCTGTTCCGCAAGGAGACCCGCTGGCCGGGTTATTATTATCGCGGCGACGCCATGAAGGTGGATGACGAAAACTGGCACGTGCTGACTGTTTCGCGTCGTGATCCGGAAACCGGCGAATACACGATGGAGAAGGCGCCTTGCTATCACCTGGTTTCGGAAAACGAGTGACAACAACAGTGGGCCAGCATGTCGATTGCTGATATTCCTGTAAGGCTGATTCCTTCTGGGCGCCAGGAGCCGCGCGTGAACATCATTGACAAAACCGACGAGGAAATTTTTGCTGTCGCGAATCTGCTGTGGCGTGACCTTATCAAAAATTCGAACGACGGCAAATACGGAGAATTCGTACGGAAGTTCTCCATTTCCATGGCGCGCGCCATGAACCAGGTTGTAGCCGGCCATCAGTTCGCCAACAGCGAGCTGGCGAGAAATCTGTCCGCAGATGTCGACCCGATTGGCATTATCAGGCGGGGCGAGCATGTGACGGTTCTTTACCGCCAGCGCAGCACTAAAAAGCAGGGTGAATGGCTCGGTCGGCTTGTTCTCGGCTACGAAGATGGCGAGGTCAGGATTTTTGGCGCTTCGATCTTCTGAACAGTTCATCCGAAATCAAATGAGTGAAACCATTCAACACGGAAAGTTTGTGGAACTGACCTACAAGGTGACCGACAGGAAAGCGGGGCACGTCCTCACCCGGGTCGAATTCCCGTTGGGCTATGTTCACGGACACAATGAAATTCTGGCGCCTTCCGTCCATATGGAACTGGAGGGCAAGTCTGTCGGGGACGTGATCGAGGTGCCCATCGACGGCAATCAGATCTTCGGCCCCAGGGACGAGTCGCTGGTAATCACCGATAACATCGAGAACATCCCTGAGGCCTATCGACAAATCGGCACCTCCATCCTGATGGAAAGCGACCGGGGCCAGACCCGCAGTTTTCTCGTGACGCGGATGGACGACGAGACGCTGACTATCGATGGCAACAATCCGTTGTGCGGCAGAGCGGTCGTCTTCACGCTTGAAATACTGACCGTGCGTGACGCAACTGATGAAGAGACAAGCGCGGGCGGGGCGATCATTGCAAACGCGGATATCGACCCGGCTCTTATGAAAGCTGTTTAAGCAGCGTTGCAGAATGGCAGCGGAAAACTTTTGGCTTTGTTACTTGCATTCGAATTCAGACTTCAGAGAAAAAGGTGATTCATGAGCGAGCAAAAACCCGTTACCCAGGTTCCCGACGGCGAGACGCGTTTTTATACTACGCGTCAGATGGCAAAAAGCGAAAAGGGGTTTGTTGGTTTCGAAACCGTCTGGAAGCCGTTGCAGAAGGAAGTTGAATACAAGACGCCGAAAAAGCCGTAGGCGCATTGTCGCAAATGAGCCGCATCGCGCGGCCGGGATGCGAATTCAGCGCGCGGAGTGACCGGTAAGTTTCACTTCGACGCGGTCTGCGGCGTCTATCGTCGCGTAGTAGTCGCGCAATATCTTCAGCACTTCAGGACGGCTGAATTCCGCCGGCACTTCGGCGCCTTCGGACAGCGACTTGCGCAGCTTGGTGCCGGATACCTGTAAACGGTCTTTCTCGTCGTGCGGGCAGGTGCGCGCCGAGGCCATGCCGCCGCACTGATAACACCAGAACGTCCAGTCAATCTTGAGCGGCTGCGTTTCGAGGGAACCTTTTGGGATCTCGTCGAAAATATGGTGCGCATCGAACGGGCCGTAGTAATTACCGACGCCGGCGTGGTCGCGGCCGACGATCTGGTGCGAACAACCGTAGTTTTGACGAAAGAGGGCGTGCAGCAACGCCTCGCGCGGCCCTGCGTAACGCATGTCGAGCGGGTAACCCGACTGCACCACGGTCTTTTTCGCGAAATATTTGTTGATCAGCACGCTGATGGTCTGCGTGCGGACCTCGGCTGGAATATCGCCCGGCTTGAGATTTCCCAGCAATGAGTGCACCAGCACGCCGTCGCAGACTTCGATGGCGATTTTCGCCAGGTACTCGTGTGACCGGTGCATCGGGTTGCGCGTCTGGAAAGCCGCTATCGTCGACCACCCGTTCGCCGCGAACACCGCGCGCGTTTGCGCCGGCGTCATGTAAAGCTCGCCGTATTTGCTCGGGAACTCGCCCTGCGACAGCACTTTGACCGGACCGGCCAGATTGACCTCGGCCTGCTCCATCACCATGCGCACGCCGGGGTGCTCGATGTCGGTGGTCTTGAATACGGTTTTACATTCGTGCTGCTTGTCGATCGAGTATTTTTCGCGCACGGTCATGGTTGCGAGCAATTCACCGTCCGTTGCATCGACCAGCGCGATATCCGCGCCGGGCTTGATGCCGGCGGCCATATCTTTGGCAGCGGACAGGGTGACGGGGATCGGCCAGAAGAGTCCGGCAGCCGTTTTAAGGTCGCCGCACACGCTTTTCCAGTCGGCGTGCGTCATGAAGCCGTCGAGCGGGGTAAAGCCGCCGATGCCCAGCATGATCAAATCGCCGCGTTCGCGCGAACTCACCGGCACTTTCGGCAGCGTGCGCGCCCGAGCCTGTTCGGCGGTCAGCGCGGTGCCTTCCAGCAGCAGGGGTTTGAGGCTTGCGCCACCATGAGGCGAAACCAGTTTGGACAAGGTGAACTCCTTTTGTTTAAATCAGGGCGAAACGGGATTGTTGTTATCTTCGGCGCTCAAGGTAGCACGCGTGACCGCTCCGATTTATCCATTTATTTTATTGATGAATAAGATTTTTCTTCCGGATTTGCGCGACCAGCCAAGCACTTTCGAGCCCGGTCCAACGGCTTTTTCGTCGTCCCGGTTTGCACTGAATTGTTGCCAGCGGACAATTTTGGTGGTGCGCTTCTTTACACATCAATAGAGCGTGCTATGATGGGTCCTGAACTGTGCAGTATCTGCAGTATATCTGCGTTCAGTAGTGTCCGGTTAAATATCAAACAAGTTCAATTGGTTGGCGATATTTGATTGATTTTCTGGGTATTCGTGGGGCTGGAAGGCGGAAGAGATCTGTATTTTTTCGAATACCGAGACCGAAAGAATCTGCAGCAATGTGTATAGC
>CANJHY010000126.1:0-14168 GCA_947474275.1 Betaproteobacteria bacterium | reverse complement strand
TCGATCGACTCGCCCGACGCCTTCTGGGGCGAGCAGGCCAAGCTGATCGACTGGCACAAACCTTTCGGCAAGGTCCTCGATTACAGCCGGCCGCCGTTCGCGCGCTGGTTCGTCGGCGGCGAAACCAATCTGTGCCACAACGCGGTCGATCGCCATCTCAAGGACCGCGCAGAGCAGAACGCGCTGATCTTTATTTCGACCGAGACCGGCCAGAACACGACCTACACGTTCCGCGAACTGCATACCGAGGTCAACCGCTGCGCCGCAGTGCTGCGCGCACTCGGCGTGGGCAAGGGCGACCGCATCCTGATTTACATGCCGATGGTGCCGGAAGCGGTGTTCGCGATGCTGGCGTGCGTGCGGCTCGGCGCGATCCACTCGGTCGTATTCGGCGGGTTTGCCGCGCACAGCCTTGCTTCGCGCATCGACGATGCGAAACCCAGGCTCATGTTCACCGCGGATGCGGGCATGCGCGGCGGTAAAGCGATTCCCTATAAAGGGCTGGTCGACGAGGCTATCCGCCTGTCAGAGCACCCGCCGCAGCACGTTGTGATTGTGAATCGCGGTATCGACAAGGACTTCAACCGGGTGGCGGGGCGCGATCTCGATTACGCGCAGTTGCGCGCACAGCAGATGACTGCGCAGGTGCCGGTGGTGTGGCTGGAAGCGAGCGAGCCCTCGTATATTCTTTACACCTCGGGCACCACCGGCAAGCCCAAGGGCGTGCAGCGCGATACCGGCGGTTACGCAGTCGCGCTGGCCGCCAGCATGCAGCATATTTATTGCGGCAAACCCGGCGAAGCGATGTTCACGACCTCGGACATTGGCTGGGTGGTCGGGCATTCCTACATCGTATACGGCCCGCTGATCCATGGCATGGCGAGCGTGATGTACGAAGGTTTGCCGATCCGTCCCGATCCGGGCATCTGGTGGAAAATCGTTGCCGATCACAAGGTGACTGTGATGTTTTCATCGCCGACCGCGATCCGCGTGCTGAAAAAGCAGGACCCCGCGTATCTCGCCAAGTACGACGTCAGCACCTTGCGCCATTTGTTTCTGGCGGGCGAACCGCTCGACGAGCCGACTGCGCGCTGGATTTCGGAGGCATTGAACGTGCCGGTGATAGACCATTACTGGCAGACCGAAACGGGTTGGGCACTGCTGTCGTGCGTGCCGGGGGTCGAGGCGACGCCAACGAAATACGGCAGCCCGAGCTTTCCCGCCTACGGCTACAACGTGAAATTGCTTGACGAAACCACCGGGCAGGAGATCGGCGCGAACGAGAAAGGCGTGGTTGCAGTGGTGCCGCCGCTGCCGCCCGGATGCATGTCGACGGTGTGGGGGCAGGATGAGCGCTTCGTGCAGACTTACTTCACGAGCTTCAGGGGCCAGTTGATCTACACCACGTTTGACTGGGGCATACGCGACAGTGACGGTTATTATTTCATCCTCGGGCGCACCGACGACGTCATCAATGTCGCCGGTCATCGCCTCGGCACGCGTGAAATCGAAGAAGCGCTCAGCGGGCATCCCAACATCGCCGAAGTCGCGGTGGTTGGCGTGCGGGACGCGATCAAGGGCCAGGTGCCGTTGGCGTTTGCCGTGCTCAAAGACACCACCAAAATCGAGACAGCCGCCGGACGCGAGGCAATGGCGCAGGAAGTGCTCGCGGCCGTCGATAAATCGCTCGGCGCCATCGGGCGTCCGGCGCGCGTCCATTTCGTGACGCTGCTGCCCAAGACACGCTCTGGTAAAGTCCTGCGCCGCAGTATCCAGGCGATCGCCGAAGGCCGCGACCCGGGAGATCTGACCACGCTGGACGATCCGGCAGGCATCGAGCAGATACGAGCTGCCGTTGCTGCGATGACGGCCAAATAATAAGGGAGAGAGCAAAACCTTTCTCTATCTGGTCGCAACGTTGTTACCGCCGATTAGAATTTTATCAATTCGGCAGGTGGTGCCGATCCGCGCTTGACCACCGCCGCCACTCGACAGCCACTGGACAATGCACCATCGGCACGGGTCGTCAATTTAGGGGCGGCGGGAACACCACTTTACTCAGCGACCAGTAAAAGTAATGCATAACTTTAGAGGTTGAGAGATGGAGCATGCGCAGCCATTTTAAAGAGGAATTTAATGTTACTTTTTATTAATTTTTTCGAAAATTCGACTAAAAAGATATTGTTTTTTATTCTGTTCGTACTCTTGATTTCTAGCATATACGCCAACGCAGAACCTGCTGAAGTTACACCTCGCCGTGCCGCTGGTGACATGGCAACTGAGTTCAGAAATTATCGTTACTCACCGAGCACTTCTCCATCGCCATTGCCAAGGCGAGAGCCGCAAGGAAAAGAAATTGACATAGTTCGACAGGCTCAAGCTATTGCCAATAACAATCCCTTGCTCAGTATGGTGCTGGTTGATCAAGGGGAAATCATCTTTGAGGTCTATAACACACCAGCAAGAGAAGACCGCCCCAACTTTTCCTGGTCAATGAGCAAAAGTCTGACGGCTTACACTATGGGTTTGGCCAATTGTGAAACCCCTGCGATTGACTACGACCAGCAAGCTGAAATTTACAGTGACGAATTGAAAGGTACGGTTTATGGCGAGGCCACCGTACGCAATTTACTCACGATGAGTTCTGGTGTTAGAAAAGCAATTTCGTCAGGCGATCATTTGTTCAGAAAAGATAATTGCACAAATGGTATAGATTGTGATGGTTGGCAAATGGCGCGTTCACAGCAATTGTCAGGCGTTGAGTATTTGCACAAGGTTAAAGAGAGGGATATTTCCAGCGGTAAGGAATTTAGATACTCTGGCACGGATACTCTTGCACTTTCCAATATCGTTGATAAAAACGGCGGTTTTATCAAGCAATTTGAACAACAAATTTGGAGCAGAATTGGTGCTGAAAGTGCAGGATTCTGGTTGCTGGATAAAGATAACAAGGCCATTGCACAAGCTGGCTTTAGTGCGGTAAGCCGTGATTGGGCGCGACTGGCCATGTACACCATCAAGCTGAAAAAGTCAGGCACCACTTGCCAGCAGCAGTTTATGAATGATGCTACCAGCCCCCAGATTCCCAACCATGGCAGCGTTGGTCGTTTGCATCGAGCATATGGCTATCAAACCTGGATTAATACAAGTGGCCCGCGTATCTCTTATTGGTGGCTAGGCTATGGTGGTCAACGTGTGGCAGTTGATCCTGAAAAGGAAAGAATATTGGTGGTCACAAGCTTCCGCGAAAGCTACATGGATCAAGTTGGTGATTTATTTTCAAAGTGGCAAAGAAATTAATGATCGGCACCGGCAAATGTTTAATCTGAATAAAGTAAAAACCAGGTTTACTCAATGACAAATTCACGATTCTGGTTAGCTTCGTTGTCAATTTTATTGGCTAGTGCCAATTTATATGCACAACACAGTGCAGAATCAGTGGAGCTGGCCAAGAATATTCCAATTGCGGATGTCCACATGCACACTTACTCCCGTGGTGGGCCATCAAGTGCTGCATTGCTGGAGCAAATGGACAAGAACAATGTCAGATGGGGTGGCGCAGTAGGTGACTATAGGGCTGATGTTGCAGATAAATTGAAAGAACGATATATCCCTGCAATTGGCCAAATCGAATTCATGGAAGTTTTCTTCAGTCGCGGCGCTTCTGCTCTTACAGATGAAGAAAACTGGACTTTCAAGCGTTTATATAAAAATGCAGAAGAACAGTTTGCCAATGGGACTGTTAAAGGATTTGGCGAGCTCCATACGGATAACCATTCAAGTGGCCCGCAGAATATTATTGATCTTTCCTAAATACATGACAACCGATCGTTCGCTCATGCGTTACATTTCCATAGGGTTGATTGGAGATGATGGGCATGGCAAAGAAGCGGTTGAACGAAGCAACAAAGAAGCGGTTGCGCGCCGGGCGCATGTTGCTGGCGGGCAAGCGCCCCGCCGAAGTGGCGTTGGCGGTGGGCGTTGCGCGCCAGACGGTGTACACATGGAAGGGACTGCTCGATGAAGGTGGGATCGACGCGCTGCGTGCCGTCCCGGGTCGGGGTCGGCCAGCGAAACTGGACGCGGCACAACTTGAAGGGGTGCGTCGGGCCGTGCTGCAAAAGCCTACCGAGCACGGCTTCGGTACAGAACTGTGGACGCTCAAGCGCGTTGGTGTTGTTATCAAGCGCCTGCACGGCGTGCAGTTCGGCCAGACGCAAATCTGGCGAATTCTGGGTTCCTTGGGCTTCAGTGCGCAGAAGCCCGAGAAACGCGCCATCGAGCGCAACGAAGATGGCGTGCGCGAATGGAAGCGTCGCACATGGCCGGGGCTTAAAAAAAAGCCCAGAGAGACGGCCGCCTGATCGTCTTCATCGACGAGTCGGGAATCAGCGAACGCCCCACGCGGGTTCGCACCTGGGCGCCCAAAGGCCAGACGCCGGTCATTCAGTTTCACTTCAACTGGAATCATGTCTCGGTCATCGCCGGCCTGACGCGCAGCAACTGCCTGTTCCGGCTGCACGAGGGCAGTATCAAGAAGGAGGAAATCGTGGCGTTCTTGAAGGCGCTCAAAGCCCACCTGCGCCAACCGCTGCTCGTGATCTGGGATGGCTTGAGGGCGCATCGCAGCCGCCTGGTGCGCGAGTATCTGGATTCGATCGACGGGCATATCCAGATCGCTTTCCTTCCCGCGTACTCGCCCGATCTGAATCCAGTCGAATATCTCTGGGCTTGGCTCAAGCGTCATGCGCTGGCCAATTACTGCCCCAACAACCTCACCGAACTGCACTCCACCGCCCGCAACAAGCTCAGGAGCGCGCAAAAACGACCTTCGATCATCGCTGCTTGCTGGATGCAGGCTACACTTTGGTAATGTCATGAATTATGGAAGGCTCAATAGGCGAACTATCAGGACAGACAATCCGGCAATCCGAAGGATGTATGCCATTGCCAACAAACACGATGGATTTATTCAAATTCATTCGCAACAAAATGATAGTTTCACCACTGACATTTTAAAGTTATCTGCTGATTTTCCAAACAGCATCACAGTGTTGTCGCATTGCTTGCCAGCTTCTCAGCCAAATAATCTTGCCGATTTGTTTAGTCAGCGCAAGAATATTGTTTGTGAAATGTCTGCAACTGGTTCTGCTCATAACAAAATTCTGGGTATCAATCGTCCTGCCCGTGCGTTTGACGACAGCGGATTAAGGCCAGCCTGGAAAGAGTTAATTGAAACATACCCTGATCAAATAATGATTGGCACAGATGCCTGCTGTGGTTGGTTCAACTCATACAGCGATATGGTGAATGAGCTGAGAAATAATTTACTCCCTTATCTTTCACCTGATTTAATGGAGAAGGTTGCCTACAAAAATGCAGTGCGAATTTTTAAACTCAAAGAATAACGTTTTACAGAGTTTGGTTAAATATGGGGAGGGCACACGTTACAAATTGGTTAACTCGCGTGGAGGCATCAAGCATCTGCGGGCAGCAGTCGAGCGGATTGCGGGCCGCGGCAAGTTTGAATGTTCAACATTTTTGCGTGGTATATTTGAGCGGATACGTGCGTAGGTTGGGCGTATATTGAACTCGGTGCCAACGCCCGCCGTTTCTGGCGGTTTTTGGTTCGAAACCTTGGGTGTGCCGCATTTTTGGCGAATTGACAGGAGTAAATATGATTACACGACCATTCTTCAGCCGTCATACGATCGTTCTGGCGTGTGTGCTGGGCGTTTGCGCTGCGTTTGCCGCGCGCTGCTACGCAGTCGATCTAATTACTGAAGACGAGGCCAAGCTGCCGCCGGCCGCCAAGATGGCCACGCGCGGCGGCATCACGCGTGGGCCGAGCATCAAGGTAATGAGCCCGGGTCCGGACGGTCAGGTCAAGGCGCCGTTCGCGATGAAGGTCGAGTTCCAGCCGCACGGCGGCTCCAAGATCGACGCTTCGTCGGTCAAGGTTACCTATCTCCGGAAGCCGGCCGTTGATCTAACGCCGCGACTGAAGTCATCGATTTCAGAGTCCGGGATTAGTCTGGCGGACGCCAACATACCTGCCGGCGCGCATGACATCAAAATAGACGTTACCGATGCGGAGGGGCGTACCAAGTCCGAGGTCGTGAGCTTTACCGTCGTGAAATAGCGTCACCACGGCGCGCCTTTATTAATTACGGTCCGCTCATAAGCTACTCCGGTCGCCGGCCAATTGATGGCGAGGTGATCGGGGCTTCTGATTTGAGCGCCCGCTCTCTGAAAATCTCGAATGGTGCTTTCGACCCAAACCGGTCGCCGGGTTTTCGCCGAACCGCCCATTCGGGCGCCCCACTAACGCGAATAAACCGGATCAGGAAGGTTTCGGTTTTTCTGTGACCAGCGACGCCAGCCGTTCAATCGCGCCGGTCAGACCTTCCGACGCATTGGTCTTGAAAATTAACTCCTTGACCCCGGCTGCAACGCACTCCTCCTGCAAACCTTCGGAGATGAACCCAGAGGCCACCGCCACCGGCAGGTCGGCGCGGATCAGCCTGGCCTCGCGCGCTACATCAACACCCGACATGCCCGGCATGTTGTAGTCCGTGACCAACAGGTCGAAGGCTGCCGGGGCGGCCCGCAGCGCTGCCAGCGCTTCGGGCTGGGATGTGTAACTGCTCACGCGAAAGCCGCTCCGCTCGAGCATCCGTCTGACAATAATCACCAGATCTTCATCATCGTCGAGGTAGAGGATGTGCTGGCCGTCATGACGAAGCGGCGCGGGAACAGCGGCGTCAGCGCGATGCTCAGTATTGGCGACCGGCGCGACCGGCAGATAGAGCGTAAAGGTCGTGCCCTCGCCGGGCGCGCTGTCGACCGTTATCGCGCCCTCGTGGGTTTGCATGATTCCGTGCACCACCGACAGGCCCAGCCCGGTGCCTTCGTTCACCGGCTTGGTGGTGAAAAACGGCTCGAATATCTTCTCGCACGTGGCCGCGTCCATGCCCGACCCATCGTCGCTCACGGTCAACCGCACGCTGAGGCCGGGATGCTGTGCGTAAATGGCAAGCAGTTCAGGCCGCGCCTCGGCCATTGCTGCAGTGACACGGATCGTATCCAGACGAATTTGAATGCGCCCGGGTTCGCCGTGCATGGCGTGGATCGCATTGGTGGCGAGATTGATCAGGACTTGTTGGATCTGGGTGGCGTCCGCCAGCACCAGCGGCATATCGGCCTCGCAGTGAGTTTCAAGCGTCACGCGCAACTGCATAGTTGCGCGTAGCAGTCGCACGCATTCATCGATCACCGGGGTTAGCGCGATGGGCTTGCGCTCGGTAGTCTGCCTGCGGCTGAATGTGAGTATTTGTTGCACGAGGCTGCGTGCACGGTTGCCGGCCTTGCTGATTTCGTCCACGCTTTGCACTACTGACGCCGGATCGGTTTCCGCGTCTTGCCGCGCGAGATCGGCATTGCCCAGGATAATGGCGATAATGTTGTTGAAGTCGTGCGCGATGCCGCCGGCCAGCGTGCCGATCGCTTCCATTTTTTGCGCTTCGCGCACCTGCTCTTCGAGCGATTCGCGTTTGGCTTCGGCCTGTTTGCGTTCGGTGATATCTTGCGCGACATTGGAGGCCCCGATTATCGAACCGCCATCATCAAAAATGGGAGCAATGCTAACGGCGATGTTGATCAATTGGCCGTTCTTGCACCGACGAATGGTCTCAAAGTTCTCTACCTTCTCTCCCCGCGCGATACGCGCCAGAATCTCGACTTCCTCGTTTTCCCGGTCCGCGGGAATTAGCATCCGCATCTGTTTGCCGATGGCTTCTTCGGCCGTATAACCGAAGATCTTTTCCGCACCCGGATTCCAACTGGTAATTATTCCGTTCGTCGCCTTGCTGATGATCGCATCATTGGTGGAGTCCACCACGGACTTCAATCGACGCAAATTAATTTCTGCCAGCTTGCGCGTAGTGATATCGCTCAGGATGATGCTTACCCCGGAGACGCTACCTTCAGCGCGGACGCAATCAAGCTGCGCCTGCACCACTGCACCATCACCACGTTGCAGCGTCAGTTCAATCCGGCCTTGTCCACCACCTTTTTTCACTTCCTGAAAATGCAGAACCCAGCGATCCTGATCAGCAGCAACGACCAACGACATGAAGGCTCGACGCAACAACTCCTTGCGCGCCCGCCCCAGCAGCGTGGTCGCTGTGAGGTTGATCGCCGCGATCATGCCATCGGTGCCGAGGTTGATATAGCCGACCGGGGCGAACTCATACAGATCGGCATAGCGGTCGCGCGACTCCAGCAGTGCAATCTGCGTCTCGCGCAAAACCTCGTTCTGCATCTCCAGTTCAACCTGGTGCACTTTCAATTCATGCAGCAGTTCCGCCCCCGGGAGCTCACCGGGTTTGGTCTTCGGCGCAGGGTCAATCTGCTGCTCGGCTGCCGCCCGCAGCTGCAGATCGTGTTGCTCCTGATCTTCGGGTCGGCTCATACTTTTGCCAAAGGTTCAGTCTTCACCATCGTCAGCCGGAACATTTTGACATTGCCGTCAGTGGCAACCATGCGGCGAGTGTGGCGCCATACGATGCGGGCCGAGACAGCCGATACGAACCCGGCCCGGAGCCGGCTGTTGAGCGAAAGAGCCGAGCGGCTTTGCGAGTGCGCCTGAGCGAGGCGCGATAATGAATTTGCGACGATTATTCATGAATGCCGTGAGCGGACAATGGGGCTATAGATAGCTTTATACTTTTTAATATCGACAGAATTGCAGGTTTACGGATTTCTATTGCCTGAAAGGTTCGAGGCGACGATTTATCGTGAAAATGAGACGTAACAGCCGATCTCCGGTTGTGGCTGAAAGCACGCGCTAAGCCCATGTTCCGCAAAGCGGACCCTGGACGAAACTGGGATTTTTCCAGTGGCGGGTTAAGGGCTCAGCTACGAATTCACACTTTCGGCCACAACCGGACATCGGCCGTTACGTTTAAATTTAACGAATTTAACCCTGCTTGCAGAATATTCCGGGCATGCCCCATCCTGGCGCGCCGTGCGCTCGTTTATGCCGTGGCGGTGATGCGCCCTTAACTTTAATTAGCGGCGGTTATCGCCCTGGGCGAACAGTGGTACGGCAAACTGCAGGAAAAGGGTAATGGCAGAACGCCGGAGAGCTGTGGCAGGGCGCCTGGAGGTATTCGCGCCGCCGTGGGCGAGTTCGGTTAGGCGGTGGAATCTCCGTGCGGGGAATCCCTGGATTCCGACCGCTTGCTCGAAATGGCCCCTGAATAGCAAGGGCAGGTGGCCAATGTCGATTTTCGACGCTGGCAGGAGCGGCATCAACTTTGCCTCACGGATGCAGCGAAGACCAGCGGCCTGACTCGCCGTACCGCACTGGCGCAGGGCCCGTTCCGCGCCCCGTACAGCGCTAGTGAATGATGTAGCCGCCGTCGATCACAATATCCTGCCCCTGCAAAAACGCAGGGCTCGAAGTGGCAAGATAGAATACGAGATCGGCAATTTCCTCCGGCTCGCCAAACCGTCCAAGCGGTACTTTATTCAGCAGTTCTTGCGTTAACGCCGCGCTTCTGACGGCGCTTCTTTGGGTGTCGATCGGTCCCGGACTGATGGCATTCACGATGATGTTCTCGCGCCCGAGTTCGTAGGCCATCGATTTGGTCAGATGTATCAGCGCCGCCTTGGCCAGCCCGTAGAGTGCTTTCTGGGCGAAGGTCACGTGGCCCAGCTGGCTCGCGATATGGATAATGCGGCCACCGCCCTGTCGCCGGAATACCGGCAGCACCGCCTGACTGGCGAAGAACGGCGCGGCGAGATTGACATTGACCCCGAGATCGAATTGCGCGCGCGTGTAGTTGCCGAAATCTTCGGAAATGCGGATCGCCGCGTTGTTGATCAGGACGTCAACCCGGCCAAAGAGGGCGACAGCCTGCGCGATCATGCGCTCCGCTGCACCAGATTCGCCAAGGTCGATCAGCGCAGATTCGATCCGAGCTGCATGCGGCAACGCGCGACATTCAGCCACGGCAGTTGCGAGTTGTTCGGCGGTTCCTTCCGCGACCAGAAACACTGACGCGCCAGCCGCGGCAAATCTCTTCGCGGCTGTGTAGCCGATGCCGCGCGGAGTCGAGGCGCCCGTTACGATGACGACCTTGCCGTTCAAATCATGCTTGTCGTTACTCGCCACGGATGCCGGCTTCCCTGATTACGATCGCGAGCTGGGCGGTTTCCGCCTTAAGGCGCGCGGCAAGTTCGGCCGGCGTGCTGGTCTCGCGATCGAGTCCCAGCCGGCCCATGGTGCTTTGCACGTCGGGATGCTCGAGGCCTTTGAGCGATTCGCCGCGGATTCTGTCAACGATACTTTTTGGCGTGCCGGTCGGGACAAACAACCCGAACCACGCAATATTTTCGAATCCGGGATAACCCAGTTCCGCCACTGTCGGCAACTCCGCAGTGACCTTGTGACGTTTGGCGCCGGTTGTCGCCAGCGCGCGCAGGCGTCCGCTGGTGAAGAACGTCAGGGTCGACGGTACCGCACCGATCAGCACCGGTACTTCGCCGGCGAGCACACCGGCGATGGCCGGGCCCGCCCCTTTGTACGGGATGTGCGTGATCTCGAACCCGGCGCGCCTCTTGAGAAGTTCAGCCGCGAGATGCAGCGAGCCGCCGACCCCGCTCGACGCGTAGTTGAGCGCGCCGGGTTTCTGCTGGGCAAGTGTTATCAATTCCTTGAGAGTCCTGACAGGAACGTTCGGATGCACCAGCACGATGTGCTCGTGGGTGGCGAGGACTGTAATTGGCTGCAGATCCTGTTCAACGCTGAATGGGAGCTTGTAGAGGCTGGGGCTGGCCGTGAGCTGGGTGCTCAAAGCGAGAAACACGGTATGGCCGTCAGGCGTGGCGCGTGCTGCGGTTTCACTCGCAAGGTTGCCGCCGGCGCCGCCGCGATTATCCACGATCCAGTTCTGACCCATCGCAGTGCCAAGCCTTGGCGTAATGATCCGCGCAAGTGCGTCGGTGGAGCCGCCGGGCGGAAAGCCGACGAGCAGTCGCACCGGACGCGTTGGGTAGGCGGGCTCCGCGCAGTGCACCATGCCAGCGCACGCAATCAGGAGCGCCGCGGAGATGTTGCTGGCGATCGTCATATGGTGTGTCCTCTTGTTCAAGAGGATATAATGACACATTCCGGTACGCGCCAGTGCAGGGCAGTGGCGTCACTCGCAACTGTTCATTGGCCCGAAATACTCCATCGAGATGCCCCACCGTCTGACACCCGCGCAGGTTGCCGCCTACCGTCGCGATGGCTATCTGTTTCCGCTGCCGGCGATCAGCGTGCCGCATGTCACGAGCGGCCGCCTGCGCGCGCTGGCCGTAACATCTGCCCGGCGTTCCCAGTTTATTCCCGAGGTGCCGACCCTGGACGAGGCTGGTGTCAGGGGATACGAGGCGGCGCTGCAGGAAGGGCTGCTCGTCCGCAAGGGTGTGCCAGCTGAAATCATCAGCCGGCTGGAGCGGGAGTTAAAGCGCATCAGCAGCATGCCAGAGGTGCAGAAAAGTCTGCTGGCGTCGGGCAGTGAACCGGCTTTTGCGGCGGCCGATCAGTTCAACGCAATACTCAAAGGCGACTTCGAAAAATGGAGCAAGCTGATTCAGCAAGTGGGGATAAAAGTTGACTGAGCGCCGTATAACTCTATTCGTACAGGCAAGACGCCATAGGATCCTGCATGGCGCTGATCTGATTGTGTCGGTCGCCAAATGGTAACGCTCGTCACCGGCGGGACCGGGTTTGTCGGCATCAACATCGTCGAAGCGCTGCTCGCGCGCGGCGACGAGGTTATCGCGTTCGGGCAGGCGCCGCTGCCGGAGGGCGCGCACCGCGCATTCGCAAAATACGGCAGCAAGCTGCACGTGGTTTTGGGCGACGTGCGCGATGATGCGGCGCTTGATCAATTGTTCACACAATATCGAGTCGAACGTCTGGTGCACGGCGCGGTGATCACCGCCGGGGTGGAGCGCGAGACACGCGATCCGGACAGCATCATCGACGTCAACGTGCGAGGCACGGTGCGGGTCGTGCAAAGCGCGCACAAGCATGGCGTTGGCCGCATGGTTTACGTGAGTTCGGGTTCGGCATACGGTGAGTCGCTGTTCACCGAGCAGCGCCTGTATGAAGATGTCACCCCGGCGCGGCCGGCCACGCTGTATCAGATCACCAAGCATGCGGCCGAGCGCACTGCGGTGCGGCTGCGCGCGGTCTGGGGGCTGGATCTTGTCTGCGTGCGCCTGGGCAGCGTGATCGGGCCATGGGAGCGGGATACCGGCGTGCGCGACACGCTGAGCCCGCATTTCCAGTTGGCACGGCTTGCGGCTGCAGGCCAGAACGCGCGCTTACCGGCGCGCGAAGGGCGCAAAGACCAGGTATACAGCCGCGATGTTGCAGCCGGGATCGTCGCTCTGCTTGACGCGCCGGCGCTGCGTTACACGCTGTACAACCTCAGTTCCGGGCGCAGCGACGATTGGTACGGCACGCTGGCGGACTGGTGCGGGCACCTGAGAAAAGTCTATCCGGGGTTCGAATTCCGCACCGTCAGCGCGGACGAACCGCATGATATTTTCGCCGCCGACAAGGTTGACCGCGCGCCGATGGATATCAGCCGTATCGTGCAGGACGCGGGATTCACGCCGGCCTTCGGACCGGCCGCGGCATACGTGGACATGGTCGACTGGCTGAGGCAGCAAGCATGAATTGCCTGGCGCACGGATATCGCGCTTTCTTTGCAGGCGCCCGCGCGTCCGGCTATTCTGAAGGCATGAGAAAATACGTTGTATTGATAGCGGGGCTCTGCGTGGTATCCGGTGCCATCGCACAGTCGTATCCGTCGCGGCCTATCCGGTGGGTTGCACCGTCGGCGTCCGGTTCGACGAGCGACATTGTCGCCCGCCTGTTTGCGGAAAAACTCGGCGCTGCGCTGGGGACTACTGTTGCCGTGGACAACCGTCCCGGCGCAGGCGGCAATATCGCCGCGGAGATAGTGGTCAAGTCGGCGCCTGACGGCCACACGCTGCTGACCGGAATTACGCCGCTCGCGGTTAATCCCAGTTTGTATTCAAAATTGGGTTACGACCCGCTGCGCGATCTCGCGCCGGTCATGCTCCTATCCTCGGCGCCGCTGGTGCTCGTCGTCCATCCGTCGATACCCGCCAAAACCGTCCGCGATGTGATTGCTCTCGCCAAGCGCCGTCCCGGCGAACTGACTTTTCCGTCCGCGGGCAATGGCACTGCTTCCCATCTCGCCGGAGAAATGTTCAAGATGATGGCCGGCGTCGACATGCTGCATGTGCCGCACAAACTGGTAATGCAGGGCGTGCTCGATCTCGTCAGCGGCCGCATGAGTCTGATGATCAACGTGCTGCCGGAAATGCTGCCTTTCATTCGAAGCGGCAAGCTGAACGCGATCGCTGTCACCAGTCTGAAGCGTGCGGAGGTGACGCCTGAACTGCCGACGATCGACGAGTCCGGGCTGCGTGGTTTTGCGGTGACGTCGTGGCAGGGCGTATTGGCGGCAGCGAAAACGCCGCCGGAAATTATCGTGAAGCTCAACGAAGAACTGGGTAAAGTCCTGCGCGCGCCAGAGATGCGCACGCGCATGGGGGAATTGGGGCTCGAAATCGTGGCGGGCAGTCCGGAGCAGTTCGCGCAGCACCTGCGCAGCGAAACGGAGAAATATGCGCGCATTGTGAAAGCATCAGGCACCAAGCTGGATTGATATCAGTGCCGCATGAAAGCGCGGAAATGAAAATACTGAAGCAGCAGCAAGTCGATCAATACGCCGGGGAAGGCGCCACGCATCCGCTACGCGCTGTTTCGGCCGAATGCGTCGATCATGACAATTATTTCGATCATGAGCCGCGGCCACTTTTTGATTTTGATCCCGCGGTCGATGCGTTCCGCCAGGACGCGACCGCATGCTACTACGCGGCGCGCGACGAGCAGGTCAGGCTCAAGTCCAGATTTGCCTCTGCGTCGGCGGCGAAGTAAGTGATGCCCGGGTTAACTGCGGAATCGCCGCCATGATGCCTCACGCCGCAGGGGGCGAAGCGGCTGACGCGCGACTGACCATTGCACAGCCCGATGACTGGCACCTGCATGTGCGGGATGTACCCTACATTGCGTC
>CANJHY010000125.1:0-14179 GCA_947474275.1 Betaproteobacteria bacterium | reverse complement strand
GGGAGCCACGTCACCGTTCCCGCAAACGGGCCTGCGGCTAACGAGTCACGGCGCCGCGTTGTCGAAAGCCTCTTGCTTAGAATGACTAAGCCGCGAGACTTTCTTCTAGCCCTGAGCCAAAATCGTGACAGCGCATCACGCGTTTCATGCTGTTGCGGACTCCAGTGCGTATAATGAACTCACAATACCGGTCTCAACCGGAATCCGCGTGCCACTGAAAAATCAACCACCGGGAGGGGAACATGCAAGCCATACGCTCGAAGCGCAACATCTATATTGGCGCGGCATTGTGCGCGCTCATCGTCGGACTTGGCGTCGGCCAGGCCGTGCTGCAGAACAAGGCTGATGCGCAGGGGCGCACGGTGCAGGCGCCGGTGTTCGAAGTCGATCCGCTGTGGCCGAAGCCGCTGCCCAATCACTGGCTGCTCGGCATGACCATCGGCGTGTGGGTCGACGACCAGGACCACATCTGGATCATCCATCGCGGCGCGGCAACGCTGCACGCGAACGAACGCGCTCTCGAATTGAAAGTGGGCGAATGCTGCGCGGCCGCGCCGCCGGTGCTTGAATTCGACCAGGCGGGCAATCTGGTGCGTGCGTGGGGCGGTCCCGGCGCGGGCTACGAGTGGCCGGAATCCAACCACGGCGTGCACGTCGATTACAAAGGCAATGTGTGGATAGGCGGCAACGGCCAGAAAGACGCCCACATCCTGAAATTCACACGCGACGGCAAGTTCCTGCTGCAGGTCGGCCGTTACGGCGGCAACAAGGGCAGCAACGATCTCGAGAATTTCTGGCGCGTGGCCAAGATCTGGGTCGATCCCAAGACCAATGAAGCGTACATCGCCGACGGTTACGGCAACAAGCGCGTGGCAGTGCTCGACGCCGATACCGGCAAGATGAAACGCTATTGGGGCGCCTACGGCAACAAGCCGGTCGACGCCGACCTCGGCAAATACGATCCGAAGGCGCCGCCGTCGCAGCAGTTCCGCAACCCGGTGCATTGCGTCGAGCGTTCGAACGACGGCCTCGTCTACGTGTGCGACCGGCAGGCCAATCGCGTGCAGGTGTTCCAGCCGGACGGCAAGTTCGTGAAGGAAGGGTTTTACGCCAAAGAAACCCTGGGTTCGGGTTCGGCATGGGATCTTTCGTTTTCAAAAGACCCGCAGCAGAAATTCATTTTCCTCGCCGACGGCACCAACGAAAAAGTGCGCATCATCCTGCGCGACACGCTCGAGGAGATTTCCAACTTCGGCGACGGCGGACGCCAGCCCGGCCAGTTCTACGGCGTGCACAGCATCGCGACCGATTCGAAAGGCAACGTCTACACGACCGAGACTTACGAGGGCAAGCGCGTGCAGAAATTCGTCTACAAGGGCATAGGACCCGTGGTCGCCGGCAGCCAGGGCGTATTGTGGCCGCGTAAATGAATAGACCGCGCGCATAGAGCATGTGGAAGCGGGGACAAAAACGGATGCGTCGTATAGAGACCAGGGGGGCAGAATGATTTCGTACCGGATGGGCAGATCGTTGATCGCGCTGGCGTTCGTGATCGGCGGGCCGGCGGCTTACGCGCAGACCGTAAAAATCACACCGCTCGGCACGCATACCGGAGAATTGTGCGACCGCGATCGCGCGACCATTTTCGAGGACCCCACCGGCGTGCGAATACTTTACGACGCGGGGCAGTCGGTAATGGGCGGAAACGATCCGCGCCTGGGCACCATCCACGTCGTGCTGCTCTCGCACGCGCATACCGATCATATCGGCGACCGCAAAATCGCCGCGCTCAACCTGGGCACCTGCGACAGGCCGGAGACGGTTTCGGCGCTGCCGCATTCGACCACGGGCGAAATCGCGGCGGCGAAGAATTCGTCGCTCATCATGATCCGCAACATGGCGTTCTTCCTTGGCCGCAAGATCGAAAACATCCGCGGCAAGCCGACCGGCACCTGCGCGGAGCCGGGCGGCGCCATCGCCGCGATGCAGGCGGCGCCCTGCATCGCGCCGGTCGAGCTCGGCGGCACCAAGATGGTCAAGGCGGCCGGCGCATCAAGCGGCGTAGAGATCACCACGGTACATGCCGCGCACGACAGCACTCTCACACGCGATTTGCTGACCGACGCTCAAAAGAAGGTGCTCGAGCCCGACAACATCAGCGTCAGCCTCGGCGCGGCGAGCGGCTACGTCGTCAAGTTCACCAATGGTCTTCGAATCTATCTTTCCGGCGACACGGGCCTGCACGCGGAGATGAAGTCAGTCGTGCGCGATTTTCACCGCATCAATCTCGCGGTGATGAATTTCGGCCCCAACGCCATTACGTCCGAGGCGGCCGCGTACGCGATGAACGATCTGGTGCAGCCGGCGGCCATCATCGCGTCGCATCCGAATGAAGGCGTGACCAGCGGCGGGAAGGTCCTGCCGAATACGCGCATGCAGCAATTCATCAACATGGTCAAAGGCCGGCCGGTTTATCCGGCGCTGAGTGGCAGAACGATGGAGTTCGCTGGCGACGGCAGCTGCGTCACCGGATGCTGGTAGTGACGGGGGAAATTATGCAGAGCGTCGGCCGTTGCCTTTTTGCATTGATCCTGTGTGGTCCGCTGGTTGCGCTGGCGCAGGCTTACCCCAACAAGTCGATCAGAGTCATCGTCGGTTTCGCGCCCAGCGGCGGCACCGACATCGCAGCGCGCATTCTCGGCAGAAAACTCGCCGAGCAATTAGGCCAGACCATAGTTATTGACAACCGCCCGGGCGCGGGCGGCACCATAGGCAACGCGCTGGCGGCAACGGCGCCGGCAGACGGCTATACGCTGCTGATGACCGCCAACGGTCCGCATGTGATCGCGCCGAGCCTGTATGCGTCTTTGCCTTATAACGTGTTCAAGGATTACGCGGCGATTTCGCTGGTGTCGGCGAATCCGTATGTGTTGGTCGTCCATCCGTCGGTGCCCGTGAATTCGGTCAGGGAATTCGTCGCCTGGCTTAAAACCAATCCGCCGCGCGCGAACTATTCGTCGGCAGGCAACGGCACGCCTGCCCACCTTGCCGGCGAACTGTTCAAGTCGATGGCAGGCGTGAACATCACGCACGTTCCTTACAAGGGTGCAGCACCTGCGCTCGGCGCCCTGATGGGCGGCGAAGTCAACGTGCTGTTTTCGGAAATGATCGCCGTGACGCCGCATCTTTCCAGCGGCAAGGTGCGCGCGCTGGCGGTGACGACGGCCAAACGCTCGGCGTTCGTACCGGACTTGCCCACCATCAGCGAAACGGGGCTGGCCGGTTACGACGTCTATGTCTGGTACGGCCTGCTCGCGCCGGCAGGCACGCCGAAAGCGGTGATCGCGCGACTCAACGCCGAAGTGGTCGCGGCCTTGAACAACCAGGATATGAAAGACCAGTTCACGCGCAGCGGTTCCACTGCCGCGTCGTCTACATCCGCCGAGTTCGATGCCGTGATCAAACGCGACTACGATACGTGGGCGCGCGTGATCAAGGGCGCGGGCATCAAGCTGGAGTAGCGCAACAGTTAAGTAGGGTGGGCAAAGTTTGCTCACGCGGAAAACTGGACTTCAGGCGGCGTGGGCAACAAGTTGCCCACCCTACCCGACCGGAGTAACGCGCAGGCCGGAAATATTTTCAGAAAAAATCTGCTAGCATCGCCGAATTCACCCGCACGGGCGTCCGCGAAGTTGTTTCTTCAGCGCCGAATTCACCATGCAAAAACATAGAGGAACCCAATAATGAGCGCCCGCAAACAATTCAGAGCCATGACGGCAGCACCCGGTTACGTCGTCGCACCGGGCGCGTATGACACTTTGACTGCGCGCATGGTGCAGCTGGCGGGATTCAAGGCCGTCTATATGACCGGCGGCGGCTACTCGCGGGCTAACGGCTATCCCGACATCGGTTTGCTGACGATGACCGAAGTTGTGCAATGGATTTCGCGCACGGTGGAGGTGGTGGATATTCCCGTGATCGTCGATATGGATGCGGGATACGGTAACGCGATGAACGTCATCCGCACCATGCGCGAATACGAAAAGACCGGAGCCGCGGCGTTTCACCTCGAAGACCAGGTATCGCCCAAGAAATGCGGCCACTATGAAGGCAAATTGCTGGTCAGCAAAGCGGAGATGGTAGGCAAGATCAAGGCGGCGGTCGACACACGCAAGGATGAAACTTTCAGCGTCATCGCGCGCACGGACGCGCGCGCCATGGAAGGCCTCGACGCCGCAATCGACCGCATGCACGCCTATCTTGAAGCGGGCGCCGACATCGCGTTCGTCGAAGCGCCGCAGTCGGTCGAGGAACTGGCCCGCGTCGGCAAAAGCTTCAAAAAGCCGGCGATGGCCAATATTTTCGAAGGCGGCAAGACGCCCGCGATTTCTGCCGAAAAACTCGAGGCCATGGGATTCCGCCTCGGCATCTATCCTTCGCAGACGCACCGCGCGGCGATCTTTGCGGTAAAAGAAGTTCTTGAAGTTTTGAAGCGCGAGGGCGGCACGGAATCCATAGAGCACCGCCTGGCGACATTCCAGGACCGCGAAGACGCGGTCGATTCGAAGAAGTGGCAGGCGTTGGAGAAAAAATACCTGAAAGACGCGGTGTAATGAACCGTCCATTTGACAGCGCCGGCACCGTCCGCGAACTCAAGGTCGGCGATCGCGTTTACCAGTACTACAGCCTTGCAGCGGCGGAAGAGTCGGGACTGGCCGGCATCAGCAGGCTTCCGTACGCGTTGAAGGTGCTGCTCGAAAATCAAATCCGCCACGGCGCCGCGGGCGGCGATGCGGGCAGGGCATGGGGCATGGTGGATTGGCTGCAGGCGGGCAAATCCGAACACGAAATCGAATTCAAGCCGGCGCGCATGATGATTCCGGATTCGTCCGGCTTTCCGTTGTTCGGCGACATGGCGGCGATGCGGGATGCGATGAAGCGCCTCGGCGCAGACCCGCAACGCATCAATCCGTCTGTCGCAATCGACTTCATCATCGACCATGGCATCACGGTAGACCATGCCGGTAGCGCCGACGCCGCGCAATTAAACCTCGCGCTCGAAATCCAGCGCAATCGCGAGCGCTACTCTTTCATCCGCTGGGGGCAGCAGGCCTTCGCCAACGTGCGCGTGATTCCGCCGGGCAGCGGCATCTGCCACCAGGTGAGCATAGAGCGCCTGGCGCGCGTGGTGTGGACGGAGGATCGCGAAGGCCGCACATTCGCATACCCGGAATCGTTGCTGGGCATGGACAGCCATACCGCGATGATCAACTGTCTCGGCATCGTCGGCTGGGGAGTCGGTGGCCTGGAAGGCGGCACTGCCGCACTCGGCGAACCCATGGTCATCCAGATACCGGAAGCAGTCGGCTGCCGTCTGGTCGGCAAGCTGAAGCCCGGCGTAACCGCGACGGACCTCGTGCTCACGCTGACGAAAGCCATGCGCGGCCACAAGGTCGTCGGCAAGACGGTCGAGTTTTTCGGCGCGGGCGTGAATGAGTTGAGCCTGCCCGATCGCGCGACCCTGTCCAACATGACTCCGGAGTACGGCGCGAACATGGGATTTTTCCCGGTCGATGCCGAGACGCTGCGCTTTCTCAAAATCACCGGCCGCGACGCGCACCAGATTGCATTGGTCGAAGCGTACTGCCGGGCGCAGGGATTGTGGCGCGATGACAGCACGCCGGTGCCGCAATACAGCGCCATCGTCGAGCTCGATCTGGGGACGGTCGAGCCGAGTGCTGCCGGTCCCCAGCGGCCGAACCAACTGGTTTCACTCCCGCAATTGCCCGCGGCGTTCGCGGCTGCCCATCCGGGGACGTCCGATAAAGTCGACGTGCAGGGCGCCAGCTACCAGATCGGCAATGGCGACATCGTGCTGGCCGCAATTACCAGCTGCACGAATACCGCGAACCCGGATTCGATGGTGGCGGCCGGGTTGCTCGCGAAAAATGCGATTGCGAAAGGATTGAAGACGAAGCCGTGGGTCAAGACGTCGTTTGCGCCGGGTTCGCTTGTTGTATCCGATTATCTCGCGCAGGGCGGTCTGCAGCAGCCGCTGAATGAACTTGGGTTTTATGTGGTCGGCTACGGCTGCACGACGTGCATGGGAAATTCCGGGCCGTTGTCGCCGGAGATTACGCAGGCCATTGGCGACAACCAGCTTGCGGCAGTGGCCGTCCTGTCCGGCAACCGCAATTTCGAAGGCCGTATTCATCCGAAAATCACCGCGAATTTCCTGATGTCGCCGGCGCTCGTCGTGGCCTACGCATTGGCGGGTTCGATCACGAAAGATCTGAATGTCGAACCGCTCGGCACGGGAAACGACGGCAAACCGGTATTCCTCAAAGACATCTGGCCGGACACGTCCGAGATCAAGCGCATCGTCGGCGAAACGCTGATGCCGGTGCTGTTCGAACGCCGTTACAAAAATCTGGAAGCGGGGCCGCCCGAATGGCAGCAGGTACCGGGCGGCAGCGGCACGTTGTTCGGGTGGAACAAGGACAGCACTTTCGTGCGCCGCCCGCCGTTTTTTGACGACATGCCGCGCGAACCTTTGCCGCTCAAGGGCATCAAGGGCGCGCGCGTCCTCGCGATGTTCGGCGACATGCTCACCACCGACCACATCTCGCCGATCGGCACGATTTCGGACGGCACGCCGTCGGCAAAATACCTGGAATCACTGGGCATCAAGTCGCGCGACTTCGTATCGTACGCGGCGCGCCGGCTGAACCACGACGTGATGATCCGCGGCACATTCGCCAACATCCGCATCAAAAATGAACTCGTGCCGGGACGCGAAGGCAGCTTCACGCGGCACATGCCGTCGGGCGACACGCTTTCCATACATGAAGCGGCCGAGCGTTATGCCGCGGACAAAGTGCCCTTGATCATCATCGGCGGCGGCGAATACGGAGCGGGCTCGTCGCGGGACTGGGCCGCCAAGGGCGCGCGCCTCCTGGGCGCGCGCGCGATCATCGCTGAAAGCTTCGAGCGCATACATCGCTCGAACCTGGTCGGCATGGGTGTCCTGCCTTTGCAGTTCACCGACGGGGCGAGCCGCAAGACGCTGCAGCTCGACGGCAGCGAAATATTCGACATGGACGATCTGGGCGCCGATTTGAGCCCGCGCCATGAACTCGGTTGCACCATCACGCGGGCAGACGGCTCGACTGAGCGTATCAATCTACTGGTGCGGCTCGATACGCTGCAGGAAATCGCTTACTACCGGCACGGCGGCACTTTCCAGTTTGTTATCCGCAGCAGGCTGGCCGCGTAACCCGCGGCGGCGCCACAAAATAATGGAGGAGTGTTTGATGAGAAGCCAGAGGTACTACGCGGCATTGGCGCTGGGAATAATTTTCATTGCGCCAGCAGCGCACGCGCAGACCTATCCCGCCAAGCCCATACGCATGTTGGTATCGACCGCCGCCGGCGGGAGCGCCGATATCATTGCCCGTCTGGTTGCGGGCAAGATGTCGGCGTCGATGGGACAGCAGGTCGTGGTCGAGAACCGCTCGGGCTCGGGCGGCGTGGTCGGTACCGACATCGTGGCGAAGGCCGCGCCTGATGGCTACGTGCTGCTGCTCGCGTACGGCAGCCACGTGATCAATCCATCGCTTTACCCCAAGCTGCCCTACGACACCCTGAAAGACTTCGCGGCGATTTCGCAGATTGCGCTGCAGCCGTTACTGCTTAACATTCACCCGGCGTTGCCGGTACGTACGGTCAAGGAATTGATCACGCTTGCCAAGGCGCAGCCGGGCAAGCTCAATTTCGCGTCGGCGGGCGCGGGCAGCGGCGGACATCTCGCCAATGAAATATTCAACCAGATGGCCGGTATCAGGATGGTGCACGTGCCGTACCGCGGCTCGTCGCCGGCGATGATAGACCTGATCGCCGGTCAAACGCAGTTATATATCGCGAGCCTGATCACTTCATTGCCGCACGTGCGCAGCGGAAAAGTCAGAGGGCTGGCCGTGACCGGCGCGGCCCGTTCGACGGTGGTGCCGGAAATTCCCGCCATCGCGGAAACCCTGCGCGGTTACGAAGTGGTGAATTCCTATTACCTGCTGGCGCCCGCCGGCACGCCGGGGGACGTCATTGCCAAATTGCACGCCGAAGCGTCTAAAGCGGTGCGCCAACCCGACGTCGTTGAACGGCTGGCAAAGGACGGTGCCGATCCGGTCGGCAATTCCCCCTCCGAAGCCGCGCAGTACATCGCGCAGGAAATCGTGAAGTGGGGCAAGGCGGTCAAGGAATCGGGAGCCAAGCCCGAATAAAGAGGCTCTGTTTAATCGCCATACCCGCGCGGGCGGGTATCCAGAACAATTCGATCGCCTGGGTTCCCGCCCCGGCCTGATACCTGCCGGGGCAGGCTCTCATACGCGGGAACGACGCAAGTAACTAACGTTACTTGAGCAGAATACTTTCTTCGCTTTCGAGCACTTTCTTCACTGCCGGGCGCTTCAGCATGCGCTCTTTGAACGCCGTGAAGTTGGCGAGTTCTTTCATCGGCAGTTCTGCGCGCAGTCCCCAGCCGTAGAACACCAGCGCGTAGCAATCGGCGACCGAGAATTCCTTGCCCATGATCCAGTCGTGGCCTTCGAGCAGGGAATCGATTTCCTGGCAGTTCGCCCAGAATGATTTCTTGCCCGTTTCTTTCACGCTGGGCTGTGCAGTGGCATCGGCGGCAAAACGCTCCGGCCGCATGTAATGGGAATACGACGGGTGCACGATGTTGGAGAACCACGCCATGGTCGAAATGCAGCGCGCCTGCTCGAACGCGTCCGTCGGCATCAGTTTCTTCTCGGGAAATGTTTTCGCGAGGTAGCTGAGGATGGCCGTATTCTCGGTGAGGATTTTGCCGTCCACCTCGAGCGCAGGCACCTTGCCGCGCGGATTGATCTTGAGATAGGTTTCGGTTTTTTGCTCGCCTTTCGGCAGGAAAATCGGTTTCTCGCCGTACTGGGCGCCGGTTTCTTCGAGCGCCATATGTGAAGCGGTTGAACATGCGCCGGGGCAAAAATATAGCGTCAACATTGGTAGGTTCCTGACAAGGTGGGTTGATCGGAGCGGCCGGGCGGAATGAGCGGCCGTTGGCGTCGCGATGATTATAAACCGGCGCCCCTGTTGCCGGCGCCCCGCGTTATCATGCACGCAAAGACGGACAATTCGGGGGAGAAGCAAATGAAGTTCGATCGCGCGGTGGGCGTTCTCGCATTACTAGCTGTTGCCGGTGTGCAGGCCGCGGAGCAGTCTTATCCGAGCCGGCCGATACGCCTGCTGGTGCCGCAGGCGGCCGGCGGCAGCAACGACATCATGGCGCGCAACGTCGCCAACCATCTCACGCAGACTTTCGGCAAGCAGGTCGTGGTCGACAACCGTCCCGGCGCCGAAGGCATCATAGGTACCGAGATTGTCGCGCGCTCGGCGCCCGACGGCTATACGCTGCTGCTCGCCTCGGCCGCGTTCACGATGAATCCGGCAGTGCGCAAATTGCCGTACGATTCGCTGGCCGCGTTCGACTGGGTGGCCAAGCTCGGTAGCGGCCCGACCGTGCTCACCGTGGGGCCGTTGCTGCCGGTGAATACGGTGAAGGAAATTCTCGCGATCGGCAAAGACAAGCCGGGCGTGATCACCATGGCGACCGCGGGCGGCTTCCAGCATTTCGGCACCGCGCTGTTCAAGAGCCTCTCCGGGCAGGACTTCACCATATTGCTGTACAAAGGCGGCTTTCCGGCGATGATAGACGTGATGGGCGGGCAGTCGCACATGACGGTCGGCTCCATCGTGCAGTCGATACCGCATATCCGTTCGGGAAAATTAAAGCCGATCGCCACCGGCGGCGCCACGCGCGCAGCCACGCTGCCCGACCTGCCGACCATCGCCGAAGCCGGCGTGCCGGGCTACGACGCCAGCAACTGGTGGGCGGTCGCGGCACCCGCGCATACGCCCGCCGCGACGATTGCCAAACTCAGCGCGGCGATCACGACGTACCTCAATATGCCGGAGACGCAAAAACGTTTCACCTCCGAAGGTGCTGAAGTGGATATCAAGACGCCGGCCGAACTTAAAAAAATGATACCGCTCGACATGGCAAAATGGGCCAAAGTCGCCAAAGAAGCGGGCATGCGCGGCGAGTGAGCGGGCGCGCGTCGTGCGCGAGGCGCGCATTACCGCAGGTTGAAAATCGTCCACCGCAAAGGACGCGAAGGACGTAAAGGAAAGCCAAAAAAATGATCGGTAAGTAAATTTAATGCCGGCCACGCACGAAAAATAGCGAAAATTTATTCTTCATCCATTCTGAGCTTCTCTTCGCGTCCTTTGCGTCCTTAGCGGTTCAAGATTGAGTGATAATAGGTATTCATTGTGGCAGCCCGCCATCACCACCACGTCTACGTCGTCCTACTGTCGCAGGACGTGCTGTACGAACCGAAGTTCGTTAAATGCAATCCTGACTACGACCCCGCCAAGCCCTGTGTGTATGTCGGCATGACCGGACTCGATCCGGACGCGCGGTTCGACAAGCACAAGGCGGGCGTGCGCGCCAACCGCTACGTGAAGAAATATGGGCAGCGTTTGCTGCCCGGCCTCTACGAATGCTATAACCCGATGCCGTACGCCGCCGCTTGCGAAATGGAAGTCGAACTGGCGATCGCGCTGCGGGAAGCGGGTTATGGGGTCTGGCAGGCGTAGAGCTACATCACGCCCGACGTCCTCCGGCAGGCGTAGAGCGACATCACGCCCAGCGTCCTCCAGCAGGCGTAAGTGGTCGATCGGCGTTCAAGTAGATTCAGGGAAGTCTGAAAAACAGCGGGTTCGTCGTTCCCGCGCAAGCGGGCATGACGATAAATTAGAGCTGCCTTTGTGCTTGCGCGAAAATTTTATTCACGCATACTTGGCATGTCTGCATCAACGAACTCAAACCTATGTCGCGCCGCGAAGATCAACGTTTGACCACGGGCCATGGCCGTTACACCGCTGACTGGAACCTGCCGGACCAGCTGCATGCGGTATTTCTGCGTGCGGACCGCGCCCATGCTGAAATCGTCAGCCTGAACGCTACACGCGCATTGGCGCATCCCGGCGTGAAGGCGGTGTTTACCGGCGAGGACGCGCGCGCGGCCGGCTTCAAATCATTGCCCAACGTAGTCAATTACACGGGCAAAGACGGCCAGGCAATGCTGAAGCCCGTGCATCCGGTGCTGGCGCAAGGCCACGTGCGCTTCGTCGGCGAGGCGGTAGCGATGCTGGTTGCCGAATCGGCGGCAATTGCGGAAGACGCGCGTGATCTCATTGAAATCGAATACCGCGATCTGCCCGCCGTCGCCACGTTCGATGCCGCGACGGCTGCCGGCGCACCGCGGCTGCACGCCAACGTGCCCGGCAATCTCGCCTTCGAATATGAATCCGGCGACGAGCAGGCGACTGCCGCTGCGTTCGCGTGCGCTAAATATGTGAGCAAGGTTACGGTCGAAAGCCAGCGCCTCGTCGGCAATATGCTGGAGCCGCGTGCCTGTCTCGCCGCGTATGACGCGGCCAGCGGTGTTTACACTTTGCACCTGCCGCTGCAGGGCATAGGCGGCATGCGCGGCCAGCTTGCGGCGGTGACCGGGCTCGATAAAGAGAAGCTCGATATCGTCACGCAGGACGTCGGCGGCAGTTTCGGCGTGCACGGTGCCGCCTATCCTGAATATTTCGCGCTGATGCTGGCGGCACAAAAGCTCGCGCACCCGGTGAAATGGGTGGGTACGCGCAGTGAAATCTTCATGAGCGATTTCCAGGGACGCGCGCTGTCGCTCACCGGCGAACTGGCGCTCGATGCCGACGGCAAGATGCTGGCGATCCGTTTCGACGACCGTGCCGATCTCGGCGCGTATGCGGCGGCTTTCGGGCCGTATATCGCGACCAAGAATCTGACGATTACGATGGGCGGCGTTTATCGCATACCCGCAATGTATGCACGCTCGCGCCTCGCCTATACCAATGCCACGCCGGTTTCGGCTTATCGCGGCGCGGGACGTCCCGATATTGCGTATGCCATCGAGCGGCTCGTCGATTATGCCGCGCATGAACACGGTTTCGACGGGCTCGAGTTGCGGCGCCGGAATTTCATTACGCGCGCGGCCATGCCGTACACCACGCCGAACGGCACTACCTACGACTCCGGGGATTTCTCGGCGGTGATGAAGGACGCGTTGAAGCATGCCGACTGGTACGGCTTCGCGATGCGCCGCACGGCCAGCGAAAGCGCGGGCAAACTGCGCGGCATAGGCATTGCGACTTATCTCGAAGCGGGCGGCGGTGGCAGCGCGCCGAAGGACCAGGTCGCGGTCGAGTTCGATGCGGATGGCGGCATGAAATTATTCGCGGTCACGCATGCGTCGGGGCAGGGACATGAAACGGTGTTCCCGCAAATCGTTGCTGAAACTCTGGGAATAGATGCGGCGTTGATCCGCTTCGATCCGCAGACGCCTGCCGCCGCGTTGACGGGTAGCGGGACCGGCGGTTCGCGTGGCGCGCTGGGCACCGGCAGTGCGTTTCGCGTGCTCGGCGAAAAGCTGATCGGGATTGCGCGTCCGCACGCCGCGGCACAGCTGAAGGTCGAAGAGAGCCAGTTGCGCTACAGCGAAGGCAAATTCCACGCCGGCGACCGCTCGCTCGGTTTCATCGAACTCGCGCGCGCGCTGGCGGGTGCCACGCCGCACCCGCTGAATACGGTAGCGGAAGGCAGCTTCGGTGCGACCTATCCGAACGGCTGCCACGTCGCTGAAGTGGAAATCGATCGCGAGACGGGCATGGCAACCATCGCGCGCTACACGGCGGTCGACGATCTCGGCAACGTCATCAACCCGGTGCTGGTCGAAGGCCAGGTGCACGGCGGCGTGGTGCAGGGCGCGGGGCAGGTTTTCGGCGAGCACGCGATTTACGACGAGGCCACTGCGCAGCTGCTCACCGGCAGTTTCCAGGATTACACGATACCGCGCGCCAGCATGCTGCGCGACATCGCAGTCCACGATTATCCGGTGCCGACGCCGACCAACGCGCTCGGCGCGAAGGGAGTGGGTGAATCCGGTTGCAGCGGTTCGTTGCCCGCGCTGGTCAATGCAACCGTAGATGCGCTGCGCCCTTTCGGCATCAACCATCTCGACATGCCCTTCACGCCGTCGAAACTCTGGCACGCGATGCGCGGCGCGCGAGCGCGCTGATTGTCCTTGCCCTCGTCATGCCCGCGCAGGCGGGCATCCAGAAGCAGTTAAATTCCCTGGGTTCCCGCCTTCGCGGGAACGACGAAAGTAGAATTTTCCGGACATCCTTTTATTTTTAAATGGGCTACCGGTCTTGCGGGTCGAGGCCGCGTACGCAGACGCTGTTGACAGGTTAGAATCATGTCGTCGATCAGACTGCAGAATTTCCGGAGGAAATCATGGCGGTAAAGAAAACGGCCGAACCGAGGCCCGAGGCGGGTGCGCTTGCGCGCGCAGTGGGGTTGGGCAAAGCGGCCCAACAGTTTCCGCAGGACGTCGCGGTCGCGATAAAAAGCGCGGAGCAGACACGCGCCGCGCTGGGCAAACTGGATGACGTCGTGGCCGAACCGTGGCCGCCGATGCGCGTGCGGGGCATGCCATGAAAGAACTGCATTGGCTGACTGCCGCCGAAATCAGCGCCGAGTACGCCGCGCGCCGTCTCTCGCCGGTCGAACTCGTCAAAGCGCTGCTCGACCGCATTGCGAAGCTCGAACCGCAGATGCACGCGTTTATCAAAGTCGATGGCGAAGCAGCGCTGGCATCCGCGCGGCAAGCGGAGCAGGAAATTTCCGCGGGGCGCATACGCGGGCCGCTGCACGGCGTGCCGGTCGGCATCAAGGACATCATCGACATGGCCGGCCAGCCGACGACCTGCCACTCGAAAGTCCTGCTCAAGAACGTGGCGCGCAAGGATGCCGAAGTCATCAGCCGCCTGCGCGCGGCCGGCGCCATCATGATGGGCAAGTTGTCGCTGCATGAGTTTGCGATCGGTGGCCCGTCGTTCGACTTGCCGTTTCCGCCCGCGCGCAATCCGTGGAACACCAATCACCATCCCGGCGGTTCGTCGTCGGGTTCGGGCACCGCGCTCGCGGCAGGCTTCCTGCCGATTGCGCTGGGCACCGATACCGGCGGCTCAATTCGCAATCCCGCGG
>CANJHY010000124.1:0-14279 GCA_947474275.1 Betaproteobacteria bacterium | reverse complement strand
TCGGGGAACTGCTCCAGCCCGTGCACGCGCGCGGTCAGCGTTGCAATCTGTTCTTTGCTGAGTGGGCGCGTTCCCAGGCGGAAGCACTCGTCGAATTTTTCATTGACCTGAGCTTCGGTCAGCGGCGCTTCGCGGCTGCCGGGCACATGCGCCACCGTGGTTGCAAGCTCGCCATGCCGCTTCGAGCGCAGGCGTATCACCACCGGTCCGCGGCTGCTCGTCAGTGTCGGATCGATCTGCAGCGTAACTTTACCGACGTGGCGGTTGATTTCGGGATCGCGCGCGGCGGCTTCCTGGATTTCGGCGAGGCCCAGGCGGCGGCGCACCAGCACGCAGGCCGCCGAGTAGCGGATGCTGAACTGTGCTGCGACCTGCGCGTCGCCGCTGGGGTCGTAGGGCATGCCGACGATGCGGTCCATGTACGGCGACACCGTGATGTTGATGGACTCGACGTCATCCGGCTGCAGGTCGTATTTGCGCACGAGATCGAGCATGCCGGCGATTGTGGTGTGATTGCAGCCGCAGCTTGGAAACTGCTTGATGCTGAGGGCGGCGCTGTCGAAGCGGCTGCCCAGCGCGTCGAGCAGGCGCTCGGGACTGCCGTCCTGATAGAGCTTGTAAAGTCCGAACTCGCCTTCGATGGCGTGCGCCGGTGCGGTGATGCCGCGCTGGGCGAGCAGGGCGGCATAGACGCCGGAGCGCGCGGCAAATGCGGACAACAGGCGTTTCGCCAGCGAAGGCTCGATGTTGGCCTGTTGCGTGCCGCCAGCCTGGATGAACGCGAGACCCAATGCGTGGCGGGTGGTGACGGCATCCAGCCGCATCAACCTTGCTGCCGCAGCCGCGGCGCCGAAGATGCCGAAGGCCGCTGTGTAATGAAATCCACGCGGCGGATGCTTGGCCGCCGCGCCAAGGCGGCACACGATGTCCGAGCCGACGACGAGCGCGGCAAGGAAATCCGCGCCGGATGCGTGTTCTTTTTCCGCGACCGCCAGCGCCGCTGGCAGGACCGCGATGTTGACGTGCACCGGCGCATCGCGCCCGAGCGAATCGTAATCGAGCGCGGAAGACGACATGCCGTTGATGAATGCGGCGGACGATGCGGAGAGTTTGCCGCCGTATGCCCACGCCGTACTGTCGGCGCGTCCGCCTTCGTCGACTTGCAGCGCATGCGCTTCCGGACAGCCCGGCGCATCGGACCCTGCCCATGCCACGGCGAGCGTGTCCAGCATGTAGAGCTTGGCCGTATCGCGCACGTCTGCCGGAATGGCCGCATATGGCGTAGTTGCGGCGTGACTGGCGAGACGATGCGAGATGGAGACGGCTTCCTGTTCCGCTGCAACGCGTGACATGTCGTTCATATTTTTCCCGTGAGCTATTCGGTTTTAACGTTGGCGGCCTTGACGATCTGCGCCCATTTTACGGTCTCGCGCTGCACATAGGCAGCCGATTTGGCGCTGTCCATGAACAGCGGTTCGGTGCCGAGGCTGGCGAGACGCTCCCTGAAATCGGGTTTCGCTGCGATACCGGCGAGTACTGCGGCAATCGTTTTCACGATACCTGCCGGCGTACCCCTGGGCACGGCGACCCCGAATGCAGAGCCGGATTCGACCTGCGGCAGTCCGGCTTCGGCGAAAGTCGGCAGCTTGGGCAGGAACGCCGAGCGCACGGGGCCTGCTACCGCGAGGGCGCGCAGCCGTCCGGTCTGGATGTGCGGCAGTAGCGCGCCCGGATTGTTGAACAGCATGTCGGCTTCACCACTCAGCAGCGCCGTCACCGCCTGTCCGCCGCCTTTGTACGGGATGTGGAGTATGTCGATGCCTGCCACGTGCTTGAACAATTCGCCTGCGAGATGGATCGTCGTGCCTGCACCGGAGGACGCGAAAGTGAATTTGCCGGGTTGTTTTTTGGCGAGCGCCACCAGTTCATTCACGGTGGCTGCCGGTATGCCGGCGCGCACCACCAGCAGCTGCGGCGCGTAGGCGACGAAACCGACGACCGGCAGATCGCGTGCTATGTCATAGGACAGTTTTTCGTACAGCGCCGGGTTCACCACGAAAGTGCTGGTCGAGCCGAACAGCAGGGTGTAACCGTCAGGCGCGGCCTTGACTGCGGTTTCAACGGCAATCGTGCCGCCGGCGCCGGCGCGGTTGTCGACGACCACGCTTTTGCCCCAGATGTCGGTGAGTTGCTGCGCGAGCACGCGGCCGATCAGGTCAGTCGGGCCGCCCGGCGCGAACGGCACCAGCATGCGCACCGGGCGTTCCGGATAAGCATCGGCGGCGATCGCGGAGCGCAAGCAGAGCGCTGCGCAGCAGGCGAGAAGCAGTTTGACCATTGGGTCAAATGGTAAGCCGCGGCGCGCGGCCGGTCAACGCCGGCTTGACCGCAATACCGCGCAGTCATATGATTTGACCCCGGAGTCAAAAATTTTTAGGATCGCCTGCCGTGAACTGTCTCCCCGCTGCTGTCCGCTGCTTTGCAGCGCTGCTAATCGCCGCTTCGGCTGGTCTGCCGGCGGTTGCGCAGGACTACCCGAACCGCCCGCTGCGGTTCATTGTGGCGTTTTCGGCCGGCGGCGCGGCGGATCTGCTGGCGCGCACGCTCGGCCAGAAGCTTTCTGAACGCTGGAACCAGCAGGTCGTCATCGACAACCGCGCTGGCGCGGGCGGGGTGATCGGCATGCAGATCGCGGCGAATGCGCCGGCGGACGGCTACACGTTGCTCATGGGATCGTCGAGCAACATGGCGATCGGCCCCGCGCTTTATTCCGATTTGAGTTACGACCCTGTCAAAAGTTATGCGGGCGTGACCGAGGCCGCCAACGTGCCGATCATATTGGTCGTGCATCCGTCGGTACCGGTGCGGACGCTGGACGAACTGATCCAGTATGCGAAAGCGCGGCCGGGGCAACTGAGTTACGCATCGAGCGGGGCGGGGGCGACGCCGCATATTTCGGGCGAGCTGTTCCGCCGCATGGCCGGCATCAATCTCGTGCACATCCCTTATAAAGGCGGCGGCGAGGCGGTTGCGGCAGTGCTCGGTTCGCACGTGCAGATGTCTTTCGGCGCGGTTTCGACGGCATTGCCGCACATGAAGACCGGCAGGCTGCGCGCGCTCGGCGTCACGAGCAAGAAGCGTCTCACTGCGGCGCCCGACGTGCCAACCATCGCGGAAGGGGGATTGCCGGGTTACGAGGTCGCGCAATGGTTCGGCGTGTTCGTGCCGGCGGGTACGCCCAAGCCCCTCATCGCGAAACTCAACCGCGAGCTGACCACCATCCTCGCGCTGCAGGAAGTGAAAGACCGTTATACGGCGCAGGGCGTGGAGCCGACCAGCAACACACCGGAAGTTTTCGATGCATACGTCAAGTCCGAAGTCGTCAGGTGGAAGAAGCTGCTGAAAGAAATGGACATACGCGGCGAGCAGGTCGTGCGCTAGCCGGGCACGCAACGGGCAGGAGGAGAACAAGAATGGACAACCGCGAACCTTTGCGCGAAGGGGAGATTTTCGACGGGCCGTCGAAGACGCTCACCGACGCGCATTTTCTGCTTTTTTCCGGCATCACCGGCGACGTGCATCCGTCGCATTACGACATCGAGTACGCAAAAAAAACGCGTTTCGGCAAACCGGTGGCGCACGGACTGCTGCTCGTCTCGCTGACTGCGCTCGGTGCTTCTACCGGCCGCGAGCGTTGCGACGGTTTCGTCTTTCACGAGCAGGGATGCCGCTATCTGAAGCCGGCCTTCGTCGGCGACACGCTCAAGCCGCGCCTCGAAGTAGAACGCGTCTGGCGCGACGGGCACAAGCTGTATTGCCGCTTCAAGACTTCGCTTGCCAACCAGGACGGGCAGATATTGCTCGAAGGTTTCCACGTCTATCGCGTGCTCGAGAACAAACCGCCGGAGGTAGCATGACACAAAACAGCATGACGCAGAATGCGCGCACCGAGGTCTGCGGCGACAAGCCGTGGCCGGACCATTACACCTATGTACCTGCGATCCGCGTCGGCGACACGGTTTACATGTCGGGCACCACCGGCACCGGCGACGACGGCAAGATCACCGCGCCCGGCGACATCGTCGAACAGACGCGGCAGATCTTCCGCAAGTTCGACGCTCTCCTGCGCTCGATCGGCAGCAGTTGCGAGGACATCGTTTCCACCACCGATCACTTCACGACGACCGAGAACTACGGCAAGACTGCCGCCGTGCGCCGCGAATTCATGCGGTATAACCGGCCGACGTCCACCGGCGTGCTGGTCGCGGGTTTGTTGCGCAAGGAGGCGCTGATCGAAATCACCGCTGTTGCCGTGCTGGGCAGCGGGAAGGCGCAATGAGCAGCGCGAAGCCGGCGCCGGAGTGGAAAGCCCGCGGCAACGCGAGCGAGCGGCGCGACGTGATCATGCGCGGGCTCAACAGCGTGCTGCGCAAACGCCGCCGCACGCAGGCACTGCGCATGAAAGACGTCGCCGACCACCTGGGGCTGGTGAAGGGAAATCTCTATTACTACTTCAAGAACAAGGAAGACCTGATCTACCATTGCCACGTGAAATGCGCGCAGGCCAGCCTAGCCGCGCTCGCGCGCGTGGAAAAGTCCGGCGGCACCGCAACCGCGCGCCTGCACGCGCTGCTGATCGAGCACATCATGGCGATGACCGAGGGCGATTACGGCGCGGTCCTGCTCGCCGACATCGACGGCATGAACGCGGCGCAACGCCGCAATTACGTGAAACTCCGCGACGAATTCGAAGCCGGTGTGCGCGCGCTGATCAGGCAGGGCGTCACAGCAGGCGAGTTCGCGACCGCCAACGTGCGCACTGCAGGCTTCGCGATGCTGGGCGCCATTAACTGGATACCCAAGTGGTACAAGCCCGGCGGCGAACTCGATGCGGCTACCATCGCGCAGCAGTACGCCGATCTGTTCATACGCGCACTCAGTGCCAATACAAAGACCCTGACATGAACCGCTATTTCGACGAATTCGAAGTCGGCGTGCGTTACCCGACGCGCACCCGCAGGATCAGCGACGAAGACCAGCTCGCGTTCTGCCGGCTGACCGCTTACGACGTGCCACTTTTTCTCGACGACGCCTACGCCAAAAGCTTGGGGCTCGCAGGCCGCCTTTGCCCGAGCCATCTCATCATGTCTTTTTCCAGCGCGATGACGGGTGATCTGTTCAGCGAAAGCCTGATTGCATTGGTCGGGCTTGAGCGCGCGAAGTTCCTGGCACCCGTATACCCCGGCGACACCCTGCGCACTGAGGTGGAAGTCATCGAGAAAAGGCCGAGCTCGAAGCCTGATCGCGGCGTGGTGGTGTTCCGCGACCACGTTTACAACCAGCATGGTGCCGAAGTGTTCTGCAACGACAAAATTATTCTGCTGCGGCGGAAGCCATCCGCATGAGCCTGGAAAAACTTTTCAATCCGCGCGGTATCGCCATCGCGGGTGCCAGCGGCGACCCCACGCGTCCGGGCGGCCAGACGGTGCGCGCGCTGAACCAGTACGGCTACCAGGGCGGCATTTATCCGATCAACCCGCGCTATTCGGAGCTGGCGGGGCATAAATGCTATCCGTCGATTTCTGCCATCGACGGCGCCTGCGACCTCGTTGTCATTGCGCTGCCGGCAGCGCAGACGCCCGCCTTGTTGCGTGAATGCGGGGCGAAGGGCATCGGGTTCGCGGTGATACTCGGCGGCGGTTTTCGCGAAACCGGCGAAGAGGGCGCGAGAATAGAGGCCGAGATGCTCGCTGCCGCGAAAGAAAGCAAGGTACGCGTCATCGGGCCCAATTGTCTCGGGCTGGTCAATGTGCATGCGCATGTGTTTGCCGCATTCGGCAGCATCGCGCGCGACCCCGCGCACACGCCGGGCGGCGTATCGGCGGTGATCCAGAGCGGCGGCTTCGGCAATGGCTTGGTCCTGCAATGCTCGCTGGCGGGCGTCGGTTTTCGCTATATAGTCGCCAGCGGCAACGAGTCGGACATCACCGCGCCCGAACTGATGAGCGCCTTTGTCGATGATCCGCATACGAAGGTGATACTTGCCTATCTCGAGGGCGTCACCGACGGCCGTGGGCTGATGGAAATCGGGCGCCGCGCGCTCGCGGTGCGCAAGCCGATATTGATATTGAAAGCGGGCAACACCGAGCAGGGCAAACGCGCCGCCGCCTCGCACACCGCGAATCTGACCGGGCAGTACGACATCTATCGCGCGGCGTTCCGCCAGAGCGGCATCATCGAAGTCACCGATATCCATGAAGCCGCCGATTTCGCGCTCGCATTGCTCGCCGGCAGGCTGCCCAAGGGGCGCAACGTTGCATTGATGGGCGGCTCCGGCGGCTCAGCCGCGGTGTTCGGCGACGCCGCCGATGCCGTCGGCCTCACGCTGCCGCCGCTAACCGCGGAAACGACCGCGTTGCTCGAAAAATCGCTGCCGACCATGGGCTCGCTGAAAAACCCCATCGATTACACCGCCGGCTATCCGCGTCCGGAGACCGCGGACAGTTTTTTGCGCGCCTACAGCGCCGTGCTGGCCGACCCCGGCATCGGCCAACTGACTTTCATGTTTGCCTCGGCCGGGCGCGCCCAATTGCAGCTTGCCGGCGACCTGTTGGAGCAGGCAATGCCAAAATTCAACAAGCCGGTGCTGGCGTTTTCGGCGATGACGGCAGAGATCGCACCCGAAGGTTTCGCCAAGCTGCGCGAAATCGGCGTGCCGGTGCTGCCGTCGCCGGCACGCGTTGCGCGCGCGATGGCGATGCTCGCAGATTACGCCGAAGCGCTTGCGCGCATCCCGAAGCCTGGAACGGACGCGCCAGCGCCGGCCATCGTTCTGCCCGCGCTGCCTGCCGGCGCGGCAACATTGGACGAGCACGCAAGCAAGGCAGTGCTGGCAGCGGCGGGCGTCCCCGTGACCCGCGACGTGCTGCTGCCTCTTGGCAGAGAGGCAGTCGACGACACGATGAAATTTCCGCTGGCGGTGAAAATCGTGTCGCGCGACATCGCGCACAAATCGGATATCGGCGGCGTGCGCCTGAACGTAGCAAATGCACAGGAGCTTAAGGAGGCGGTTGCCGAGGTCACCGCCAACGCGCGCCGTGCTGCACCGGCTGCGCAGCTCGCGGGGGTATTGGTTTCCGAGATGGTGGCGGGCGGCGTCGAAACCATCGTCGGCGTGGTCAACGATGCGGGCTTCGGGCCGGTCGTCGCCTTCGGCATCGGCGGTGTAATGGCCGAAGCCATCCGGGACATGTCTTACCGCGTGGCGCCGTTCGGCCCCGATGATGCGCGCGCGATGATAGGCGAGATCAGGCTGCGCGCTTTGCTGGATGGCGGGCGCGGGCGGCCTGCCTGCGACATCGATGCGCTTGCCGGCATTCTGGTGCGCGTGTCCGAACTCGCCTGGCAGATGCGCGAGCGGCTTGCCGAAATGGACATCAATCCGCTGATCGTCGGGCCCAAAGGCGCGGTCGCTGCCGACGCGTTGGTCGTGCTGCGCTGATTACTGCGGCCGCGCGCCGCTGTCGCGTATCGCTTTGGTCCAGCGCGGAATCTCCGCTTTGACGAAGGCCGTAAATTCTTCCGGCGTACTGCCTACGGCTTCTGCGCCGAGTGCCGCGTAACGCTGCACGGTTGCCGGCGCGCGTGCGGCATCGACCACGGTACGATTGAGCACGGCAAGCACCGGCTTCGGCGTGCCGGCAGGCGCGCAGACACCTTGCCACGTTGCCGCCTGGTAACCCGGCACGCCGGATTCGGCGATCGGCGGCACCTGCGGCGTGAGCGCGAAGCGTTTCAATGTCGAAATGCCCAGCGCGCGCAAACGTCCTGAGTTGACATTGGGCAGGGCGGACGACACCGATTCGAACAGGACCTGCAACTGGCCTGCCATCAGATCTGTCGCGGCGAGCGCAGACCCTTTATACGGAACGTGCGTCATGGCTATGCCGGCCATGGAGCGGAAAATCTCCGCGACCAGATGCGATGTCGAACCGATGCCGGCGGAGCCGAAATTGAGCGTGCCGGGCTTGGCTTTCGCGATGGCGACGAGTTCTTTCACCGAGGTCGCGGGAAATGTGGCGTGGGTGAGCAGCAGGTAAGGCGACGACGAAACCAGCGAGACCGGCGCGAAATCGCGCAGTGCTTCATAGGGCACATCAGGTGTCACGATGGGATTGATGACCATCACGCTCGTACTGCACAGCAATATCGTGTGTCCGTCGGGCCGCGCGCGGGCGACGATCTCCGCGGCGACGATGCCGCCGCCGCCGGGACGGTTGTCGATCACGATGTTCTGCCCCAGTGTTTCCGTCAGTTTGACGGCCAGTGTGCGCGCCGACACATCGGCCGGACCGCCGGGCGCGAACGGAATGACGAATCTAATCGGATGCGACGGGAAATTCTGCGGCCAGACGGGCGGTGCGGCCAGTGCGCAGGCGCCCAGTGAGAAAAGCCAACGGTGAAACAAATTCATGGGGAAAATTTCGCAGCGAAGGCAGGAGCCCCAATGATACCGCGTTGCAAGCTTCCTTCACGCGCTCACAGTCGCGGAATGTTCGCTTTGTCGATCAGCGCGTTCCACTTGGCGATTTCATCGACCAGGAATTTGCGCATGCCGTCGGCGGTGCTCGTGTTCTGCTCGACGCCGAGCTCCTGGAAACGCGCCCTGATCTGCGGTGAATTTACCGCGGCGTGGATTTCGCGGTTCAGCCGCTCGACGACGGCCTTTGGTGTTTTGGCAGCGACCGCAATGCCGTTCCACGACGAGACTTCGTAGCCGGGCACTCCGCTTTCAGTGAGTGTCGGAACGTCGGGCAGCAGTGCGAAGCGCGATTTCGAAGTCACTGCGATTGCGCGCAGGCTGTTGGCGCGCACCTGACCCAATACCGGCGGCAGAAATTCTATCGCTGCCTGCACGTTGTTGCCCCGCAATGCTGTGAGGACGCCGGCGGTGTTGTTGAACGGCACCGTAGTCGAGTCGATGCCGGTCATCGATTTGAGCAGCTCGGCCGACAGAAACTGCGTGGTGCCGATGTTGATGGTGCCTATATTGAATTTGCCGGCACCGGCTTTCGCCTGCGCAATCAGTTCTTTCACGCTTTTGACCGGCGATTCGGGGCTCACCAGCACGCCGAGACTGAATGCGCCTATGGTCGACACCATGGAAAAGTCCTTGACCGTGTCGTAAGGCAGTTTCTTGAACATCGCGGCGCTCACCGCATTGGTGTTGTTCATCAGGTAGAGCGTGTAACCGTCGGGCTCCGATTTCGCCACGGTTTCCGTGGCGACGATGCCGCCGGCGCTCGGCCGGTTGTCGATGATGATCTGCTGGCCTATTGCTTCGCTCATTTTTTGCATGACCGCGCGCGAGGTGATGTCGCCGACGCCGCCGGGGCCGAAGGGCACGAGCAGGCGTATCGGCTTGGCGGGATAACCCGCTTGTCCGTAAGCGAAGCTCGATAGAACGGCAATTGAAAAGCAGGCGGCTGTCCGCAGCGCTGCGATTGGCGTCTTATTCATGTTGCCACCTCCCGTTGTACTCGCCGTCATTCCCGCGCGGGCGGGAATCCAGAGAGCTTATTTTGTCAGGCATTTATTTCCCGGGCTGCCGACCGCGCGGCAGCGACGATCTGGTGGTTGCTTTAACTCGCGACCGTTTCCGTCAGCGGAACTGTCCACGCGTCGTAGCCATACAGCCAGTCCGGATTGTCGCCGGGTTTCTGCATCCAGGTATTGGCGCTCGAAATCGCCTGGATGCGCGAAGTGCGCGGCTTGCGGTGCGCTTCGTAGCGTTTGAAAGCCCCTTCGATATCGTCGCCTGCGATTTCCGCAAGGCAGCGCGCGACTACCGCGGCGTCTTCGATTGAAGTCGCCGCACCCTGCGCCATATAAGGTGTCATCGGGTGACAGGCATCGCCCAGCAGAGCAACGCGGCCCACGCTCCAGCGCGGCAGTGGATCGCGTTCGAGGATCGCCCATTTGTGACAATCGGGACATGCATCTAGCACGGCGCGCACGTCGGAATGAAAACCCGCGTAGGCGGCGCGGAGTTCCTTGACATCGCCTTTGGCCGACCACGATTCTTTGGTCGCCCAGCCTATGCTCTCGGGCAGGCTGGTGACGAAATAGATTTCGTCCCGCTTGGCGGTGGTGTAGTAAATGACGATGTGCCGGTCCTCGCCCCACCACTTGGTGCGTGACGGCCCGATGTCGAGTCCATTCATCAGCGCAGCGGGAAACACGCCGCGGTAGGCGACGCGGCCTTTGTTGTACGGCGTCTCGGGGCCCAGCAGTTGCTCGCGCACTACCGAGTGGACGCCGTCGGCGCCGATCACCGCGTCCGCGCGCTCGCGCGTGCCGTCGGCAAACGTCAGTGTGACTTCGCTGGTGTTTTGCTCAATGCCGACGAGTTTCTTGCCGGGATGAATGATGTCGGCTGGCACGCCCGACAACAGCGCATCGTGCAGGGTTGCGCGATGCATGCACATGTATGGCGCGCCGTAGCGCTCTTCCGGCATCGGCAGCTCGATAGTGATTTCGCCGCTGTCGCCGATGCGGTTCAAATGGGACTTCGGGGAAAAAGCAGCCGCGCGGACAAGGGCTTCGACACCGATCTCGCGCAGTACTTTCATCGAGTTCGGCATCATCTGGATACCGGCCCCGATGCGGCCGAAGCGGCCCGCCTGTTCGAACACGCGCACGCCGAAGCCGGCGCGGCGCAGGGTGGCGGCGGCAGCCAGCCCGCCCATCCCTGCGCCGATGATCGCGATCGACGGTTTGTTGCCGGCCATGCGGTGTTGTTATTGCAGCGGCGAGAACGCCGACGGCATCAGGATCTTGTTTTCCTGCGCGGTCATCGTATAGGCGGGCATGTTGTGCTTCTTGGCCAGCAATGATGGCGGCCAGACGCCTTCTTTTTTCGCGCGGTCGCGCGTGGCGTTGCGCTCTTCGATCGATTTATAAGGCCAGATGTGGATGAACTTGTTGAGCGCGCCGACTTCCGAGATCCACGCCGCGCACAGCGGGCTCAGTTTGACGCGGTCGGCGATGCCTTTTTCCCACAGCGCGACGAGTTTCGGCAGTTCGCCGCCATTGGCCAGTGTGTAGATGCGCATTTCATAGTACGGGCCCATCGTGCCGGGTTTCAGTTCCGGAGACACCGCCAGCGGCGTCATGATGTCGGAGCGCATGTTGACGAGAAACTCCTTGATCTTGGGCGGCCAGCTGCCGTCTTTCACGGCTTCTTCGCGGATGCGCGCGCGCTCGGCGAGGTCTTTGTAGCCCCAGACGTGGACGATCTGATTGAGCGGGCCGAATTCTGTGTGCCAGAACGCGGCAAGCAGCGAATGCTTTTTGCGCTTCTCGTAGGCTTCGGCGAACCGCAGCTCGACTTCGGGGACGGAATGCGGTTTCAGGTCGTACGTTCTCATTTCGTAAATCATGGTGTTTCCTCTTTTGCGGTGGAATGAAAAAAAGTGTCTCGCGCGCCCGTCAGGACGAAATGTAACGCGAAGACGCTATCTTGACTAGCAGACTCTGGACCGTTCGCCCTGAGGTATCGAAGGGTGAACGCTGTCCCGCTACATACATCGCCCGTGCTTCTAAACGTCAGCACGAACGGCCAAAAACGGAACTTCAGTCAACGCGTCGCGGATTTCGCCCAGCGCACCGGCAGCAGCGTGGCGTCGCCTTTGCCCATGCCGTCACGCGATGCTTCATCGAAGCAGGTGAGCGCGCGCGCGGTGACGGGCAGTTCTCCGCCGAGTTCGCGCGCTTCTTCTATCATCGTCTGCAAGTCTTTGCGGATGGAGTCGATATCGAACGTGATGGCGCCGCTGTCTTTGCCGGCGAGCGCCAAGGCGATCGCGCTGCCGCGAACCTTGAGCATATTCGGGCCGCCCGACGTATCGGCAAATATGTCGACGAGCCGCGCGGGATCGAGGTTAAGCGGTGTGCACAGCAGCAACGCTTCGCCGAACGCCTGCCAGTAGACGAGCAGCGGCAGGTTGATCGCGAGCTTCATGCTGGCGCCGGCGCCGACTGGGCCGACGTGTTCGACGCGACGGCAGAGCTGATCGAGCAGCGGTTTGGCGCGCGCCACGTCTGCCGCATCGCCGCCGGCGAAGCCGAACAGCTTGCCGTCGCGGGCGGGACCTACGGTACCGCCGACCGGGCATTCGATCATGGCCGCGCTTTTCGCGTTAATTTTGGCGGCGAGTTCTTTTTGGGTGACGGGCCGCACGGTGCTCATTTCGATGAACAACTTTCCCCTGATATTTCCCGCAAGCAGTCCGTCCGCGCCGTCATATGCAGCTTCCAATGCCCTCGCATCGGTCAGTATGCTGATGATGATTTCCGCCTGCGTCGCAAGTTCGCGCGGTGTTGCGGCGGTATCCACGCCGGACGGGGCGAGCGCCTGCGCTTTGGCGGCAGTGCGGTTCCACGCGATCACCTCATGGCCGAGGCCGGCGAGCCGCGTAGCTATCGCGGCGCCCATTTTTCCGATACCGACGATGCCAATTTTCATTGCTTCTCCCATTGTGCCGATGCCGCAAGTTGACACGCGCGGCAGCGTAGAGTCAAATTAATGCGCGCCGGCCACCAAAATTAAAACTGTTCCGAGAAGAATCCAGCGAAGGAAAAATCCCATGATGTTCACCTGCACGTCCGGCTGTACCGATCCCGCGCATCGCCACGCGCCCGCGCTCATGTTCCGCAAGGGCGCGGCCAAGTCCATCCGCAAGCCGGCGGCGGCTTCGACCAAAATCGTGCGCGACCGCAAAGGCCGCAGCCGGCGCGTCGATATCCACTGCCATTATCTGAATCCGGCCATTGCGGCAAAAGTCGCGGGCTTTAATCCGAACCAATACGAACCTTCGGTGGTATTCGCGAACGCATTGACGCGCGAAACCAACGTGAAGCAGATGCAGGAGCGCGGCAGCAAGCTGACGAGCATTGAAGTGCGCCTGAAAGACATGGACAAGATGGGCATAGACGTGCAGGCGGTGTGCCCGGCGCCCAACCAGTGTATTTACTGGAGCGAACCCGATTTCGGCCGCGAGGTCGCGCGCATGGCCAACGACCGTCTGGCCGAGATCGCTGCGACCTGGCCTGACCGCTTTGTCACCATGGGCACCGTGCCGCTGCAGAATGTCGATCTTGCCGTTATCGAACTCGAGCGCTGCGTCAAAAAACTCGGCATGCGCGGCGTCGAAATTCTCCCCAACGTGAACGGCAAAGAGCTCACCGATCCCAGTCTTGGCCTCGAAAAATTCTTCGCCAAGGTGCAGGAGCTCGACGTGGTGATTTTCATGCACCCGCTTGGTTACACGCAGGGCGACCGGCTGATGGACCATTACTTTAACAATGTGATCGGCAATCCGCTGGAAACGACGGTGGCAGTGAGCCATCTCATATTCGACGGCGTGATGGAGCGCAATCCGAAACTCAAAATGATATTGCCGCACGCCGGCGGTTATCTCGCCCACTACTGGGCGCGCATGGACCACGCCCACCGCGCACGGCCCGACTGCCGTACCGTGATCAAGAAGGCGCCGTCGAGCTATATGCGGAAGTTTTTCTTCGACACCATCACGTTCGACAACCAGATGCTGCGTAACCTGGTCGATATTTACGGCGCCGATCACGTATTGCTGGGCACTGACTACCCGTACGACATGGGGATGGAGCAGCCAGTCAAGTTCATCGAAAGCGTGCCGCGACTCGCGCGCGCGGACAAGGACCGCATCATGGGCGGGAATGCGGCGCGGTTGCTGAAAATCAAAGGTTAATCCAGCGTGGGCAATAAATTGCCCACGCCGCCGCAGGAATTGATTTGCCGCGCGGGCAACAGGTTGCCCACGCTACTTACCGACCTGTGTCGGTCGGCTCGTTGAAGTTCAGTTCGTCGAGGATTTCCCCGCCGCTGCCCAACCTGCATACCTTGCTGGGGGTGTTGCGCTGGGCCAGCGTGATGGCGAAGCGTTCCGCCTCCGCCAGGGAATGGAATGAGTATCCCGAGGTACCTTTGTTACTGTCCACGAACCAGCGTTCCGCATCGAGCGAAACGATGGTGTAGATGATGGCCGGCCCGTCGGATTGTGCCTGATTTTCTTCCGCCATAAGCCTGAAGTTTACAAGATTTTCTGCGGTGTGCGAGGCAATAAGTCGCAGGCATGCCGGCGCCGATTGCGAGCGTAATACCGGGCTGCTATATTTGCTCGCCCACTTCAAATCGACAGGGAACTCCAGTGAAATCACCGACCATACGCCAGCTCGCG
>CANJHY010000123.1:0-14354 GCA_947474275.1 Betaproteobacteria bacterium | reverse complement strand
GCTTTAACAGTGCCATCCAGCTCATCAAGGCAAATGCCCGTGGCTTTAGGAGCTTTGCCAATTACCGCGTAAGAATCTTGTTTCATTGTGGCAAGTTAGATATGAGCATCGCTTGAAGAAAAAATCACCGCAGATTCGTCGAAGAACCTCTATGCAAAAGCCGATCAGGCTTTGCGGCTGCCCCGTGTCATCGCACAACAGGTCACCATGACCAGCAATCCAGCGTGTGCCCCCTCCGGGAAGAACCGCTCGATATTCTTGGACAAACGACTTGCGATCACGGATTGCTTCTGCCACCTCCATTTCCGCTTTTTGTAGATCGTCTGGATGCAAGGCCGCTTGCCATGTCTCGTAGCTTGCTTTGTTGTTGGAGACGTCCAATCCAAACAAACGGAAGAACTCAGTCGACCATTTTGTCTCCCCGGTCTTAAAGTTCCAGTTATATGCCCCCGCTTGGGCCGCCCGCTCAGCGAGTTTTATATTTTCATTCGCCATGCGCAATTCAGCTACGCTCGCGGTCAGCATCCTTTCTGCTTGCTTGCGTTCGGTGATGTCGGTCAGCACCACCCGCACAGTCAGCGCCTGCCCATCCTTAATCAACCGCAAGCTATCCAGCCGGACAAAAGCCGGCGCGCCCTCCCGCGGATGAAGAGCAAGATCACAATTTAGTTTGTCATCCCGTTTCATTACGCTCATGAAATGCAAGTGCCAGCGATCCGCGTCATCGGGGCTGACGAAACGTGCAAAGGGTTGTTGCAGCAGTTTCCCACGCTCCGCTCCCAGCAACGCTGCGCCGGTCTGATTGATGTCGGCGATTAAACCCCTGTCGGTAAGGGTGAGGTAGCCAACAGGGGCGCATTCATAGAAATCAACGAAGCGGTCGCGGGATGCTTCCATGGCAATCTGCGCGGCCATCAATGTTTGGTTTTGCATCTCCAACTCGATCTGATGCACATGCAGTTCGTGCAGCATCCGATCGGGTTCTTCACGAGTCATTGACTCGATGTATCCTCGTGAGTGAGCGGCACTTTTTTGGATCATCGCTTCGGCCCGCTGGCGCAGCGCCAACTGCGCGCGTGCCTGCACACCTATCGTGGGTGGTGGGGCGTCCGCGGGCTTGTTGTTTTCGGTGGTCATCGAGAGCCTCTAGCGGTGGGCCAATCCTGCGTTTGATGAGATAAAACCAACGTGAATGGCGCAGTGAGCGCGCCCGCGACAATTCGCGACGATTAGCTTGTCGGCGATTGTTCAGTGCGCTCCCGTTTATGAGAGTGCAGTATGCGCCTTTGTGCTAACCGCAGGCCGGGAGTTTTATGCCAACAGATAGGTGTGAAAACGACGATTTATCTTCGAATTCAAAAGTAACCGCCACTAACTGGTTTTGGCCGGGAGCGGACGTTGAGGAACGTCCGTTTGCCGCCCACCGCTGTCAATGACGCTCGCAATGAATCAATGACGGCCCCCATTGGGGTGCAATTATTCTCTTGCCCCCTGATATCCATTCATTGCGTAGAATCTCTTCCTTCCCGTAAAGGAAAACTCCCATGCTCGGTGTCACCGACTACGGTGCTTTTGTCGTCGCGATCATTGTCTTTCTGCTGATTCCCGGTCCGGGAAATCTGGCTTTGATTTCCTCGACCGGCAAAGGCGGTATCCGGGGAGGCTTGGCGGCAACCATGGGCGTGATCCTCGGAGATCAAGTCTTGATGTGGCTGGCCGTGGCGGGTGTCGCGGCGTTGTTGGCGGCTTACCCTGCCGCATTTCACGCCGTCCAGTGGCTGGGTGCTGCCTATCTCGCCTGGCTCGGCGGCAAGATGCTGTTGGCCAGGCAAGGCGCCGCACCGGTGCTGCACATCAAGCCGTACCACTATTCACGGCAGGCGTTTGCGATCACGCTGCTCAATCCGAAGGCGATCGTGTTTTACATGGCGTTTTTTCCGTTGTTTGTCGATCCCGCGCATCACCAGGGCCTGGCGACCTTCGCCTTTATGTCGCTGACCATCGCCGTGCTGACTTTTGTTTACGGCCTGCTTGCGGTATTGCTCGCACATTTCCTGGCACAGAGGTTGCGCGCGAGTCCAATCGTTGCTCTGTGCCTGCAAAAGGTCGCGGGGCTGTTTTTGATCGGGTTCGGCATCAAGCTCGCCGTGACCCGTTAGGCAGAGCGAACATCCCGCACGCGCAAGGGAGACGCGCGTTTCACGAGCGGTCGTTCGCGACCAGTTTGCCCACGTAAGCGCCGATCGCGAGCGATGACGTCAATCCCGGCGATTCCATGCCGTAGAGATTGATCATGCCGCGCACGCCGTGCACCGTATGGTCCTGGATGACGAAATCGACGGCTTCCTCGCCCTGTCCGGTAATGCGCGGCCGCATGCCGGTGTAGCCGGGCTGCAGCGCGCCGTCCTTGAGCCCCGGGTAGTAGCGGCGGATGGCTTCGTAGAAGCGCGCTTCGCGGCTCTCGTCGAAGCGGTAGTCGAGGCCGTCGCGCCACGAGAAATCGGGGCCAAACTTGCAGCGGCCGCCGAGATCGATGGTGACGTGCACGCCCAGCCAGTCCTGGCGCGCCACCGGGTAGACGAGGTGATTGAAAGGCGTTTTTCCGGTCAGCGTGTAGTAATGGCCGATCGCGTAGTAGTTCGTCGGTATGGTTCCCAGCGGTATGCCGGAGATAGCGCGCGACGCGGCTGGAGCGCCGTGCCCGGCGGCGTTGATGACTGTTTTGCACAATATGTTCATGGGGTCGGCGCCGCCCACTTCGAGCCGGATGCCGTCGCTTTCGACTGCGCCGCCAGTCACCGGGCTGTTCAGGACGAGCGCGGCGCCGCGGTTTTCGGCGTCGCCCAGGTAGGCGAGCATCAGCCCATGGCTGTCGACGATGCCGGTCGAGGGCGACAGGAAGCCGGCGGTGCTGATCACCGCGGGTTCGAGTTCGGCAAGCTCGTCGCGCGTCAGCATGCGCAAATCGTCGACCCCGTTGATCTCGGCCTGCTTCTTGTATTTTTTGAGGCCTTCGAGCTGGGTATCGTCAGTGGCGACTATGACTTTGCCGATGCGCTTGTGGTTGACCCCGCGCTCGGCGCAATAGCCGTAAAGGGCTTTTCTGCCGGCGACGCACAGCCGCGCCTTGAGCGAGCCAGTGGGGTAGTAGATGCCGGCGTGGATGACTTCGGAATTGCGCGCGCTGGTATGCGTGCCGAACGCGGATTCGGCCTCGAGGATGATGACTTCGCGTCCCGCCAGCGCCAGTTCGCGCGCGATCGAGAGACCGACCACGCCCGCGCCTATGACTGCACAATCGACTTTCTCTGCCATTATTTGACCGTAGGAATTTGTTGAACGACAAATCGAGGCCGCAATATTATCATTGCAGGCGCTTCATCCCTATCCGTATGCCCAACTTCTTTTTTACAAAAATCAGCGCATGAGCGAAGCGTGGAACCCTGAATTCTCCGGACAGTCGCCGGCATTCGCGCCGCTGCGTGCGGTGGCGCGTGAATTGCACGGACCGGCCTGGCCCGGTTGCGATGATTTCAACCGGCTGCTCGCCGCCCGCGTTTCGCCCATCGTGAATGCTGCCGGTCTGCCGCTGCGGTTTGTCGCGCAGGCGCCGCGCGCAGCGGCGTTCGAGGACGGCTACGAACCGCGTATTTTTTTGCGCGGGGAAGTGCAGTTCCGAGCGCAGGAATGGCATGACGTTTTCAACGCGCTGGTGTGGCTGACGTTTCCGCGTACGAAGGCGGCGCTGAACGAACGCCAGTATCGCGCGCTGGAACGCCAGCATGCCGACGGCGCGCGCAATCGCGGACCGGCGCAGGACGCGTTGACCTTGCTCGACGAAAGCGGTGTGATAGTTGCCACCAGCGATCTGGCGCTGGGCGAATTGCTGGCGAATCATGCGTGGCAGGAACTGTTCTGGCAGCGGCGCGCAGAAGTGGCGGAGCATATGCGGTTCTATCTGCTGGGCCATGGGCTCTATGCCAAGATGCTGCAGCCGTTTACCGGTGTGACGGGGCGGGGCATGCCATGCGTGGTGCCGGCGGATTTCATGGCTTTGCCGCTGGCCGCACAGTTGGAGCATCTCGACACGCAGGTCGCGGCGCGGATCGGCAATCCGGCGCGGGAAATTGCAGCACGCGAATTGACGCCGGTGCCGCTGCTGGGAATTCCCGGCTGGTGCGCGGACAACGAACAGCCGCGGTATTACGACAACAGCGCGTATTTCCGTCCGCGGCCCGTACTGCCTAGCCGTGCTGGTCGCCGCTGACCGAGCAGCGGTTGCGGCCGCGTTGCTTGCTGCTGTACATCGCCTGGTCGGCGCGGTTCATCACCACGGCGAGCTCGTCGCCGTGCGCGGGGAATGACGCAATACCGATGCTGACGGTGGTCGCTACCTGCTTGCCCTGGGTGTCGAGCGGCATGCCAGCGATGGTTTTGCGGATGCGCTCCGCGACTTCGAAAGCGCCGTCCGGCTTGGTCTGCGGCAGTAGCAGCACGAATTCGTCGCCGCCGTAGCGTGCGAACACGTCGGTCTCGCGCAGTCCCTGCTGGATGCAGGTGACCGTCAGCCGCAACAGGCGGTTGCCCGCTTCGTGGCCGTAAGTGTCGTTGACCGCTTTCAGGTTGTCGGAGTCGATCATGACAATGCTGTAAGTGTGGCCGTAGCGTATCGACTGCTTGTGCGCGCGGTCAGCGAGCGAGGTGAAGGCGCGCACGTTGTAGATGCCGGTCAACTCGTCGGTCTCGGAAATGATCTTGATGCGCGAGAGCGCAGTGCGGATGTCGGCCGACAGCATGGTTGTGATGTAGGCGACGAGCAGCATGGGCGCGAGCCGGGACATGAAGTCGCCGGCGTTGGTGACCCAGAACAGCGAATCATTGGTAGTCGAATAGCCGAGGAAAATGTAGCAGGCGGCGATCAGCGCCATTTCGAGCAGCGTGATGAGCTTGCCGAGCGTCAGCGCGGAGGTGATGATAGGCAGCAGGTAAACATGGATGAGCGGGCTTTCAAGGCGGCCGGTGTGAAAAAGAATCCACGTGATGAATACGATCATCACCCACGTCTCGATCGCGAGTTTCCAGCGCGATTCGGTGCGGTAAACGTTGAAGTAGCGAAAACCGATGACGAACGCCGAGTACAGAATGAGGCCGAAGTAAATCGGCGCATTCGTTTCGTCGTTGCGGCCCTGCACGACCTGGTAGAGCATGACCAGGATGACGAGCAGCCATTCGATCTCGGCAACGGTGCGGGAAAAGCCTCTTAATTCCTCGGCTTCGAAACCGGGCGCTGTGACCTGTCCCTTGCCCATGAACTCGTAATCCATAGACCCTCCTATCGACTGTTTTCCAATTGCATATGCGCCTGAGCGCAAATGATAACGCATCCGGACGGGCGCCTGCCGCCCGTCCCGGCGGGTTCAGTCCGTGAAAAAGGATTTCCCGCTGGATATCCGGCCTGCCGGTTGCCGGCGATTGACAATCAAATCGCGTTTGAGGGCGAAACCGGCTGACGGGAGGGGAGATTCGCGATGCCTGATATACGATAATGGCGACTATTGGCGGCAGCTGTAAAGCTCGGTGAGCTTGCCTGCCCAACGGGAGAAATGCGAATGAAGATTCCGCGCACGTGGTTCTGGTTGCTGGCAGCGGCACGCCGTCACCGAAAAAACAGTACAGCATGATAGGTTTATTGCAGCGCGTAAGCTCCGCCCGCGTCGTCGTTGAGGGCGAGGAGATCGCGGCGATAGGCCAAGGCCTGCTCGTGTTGGTAGGAGTCGCAACCGGCGACGACAAGGCTCGCGCCGACCGCTTGCTCGAACGCCTGCTCGGTTACCGCGTGTTTCCCGACGCGGCAGGAAAAATGAACCTCGACTTGCGCACGATTGGCGGCGGTCTTTTGTTGGTGCCGCAATTCACGCTCGCGGCAGACACAAAAAGCGGCACGCGCGCGGGGTTTTCCACGGCGGCGCCGCCGGCGCTGGGCCGCGAGTTATTTGATTACCTGGCGGTGCAGGCGCACGCGCGTCACGGCAATGTCATGTGCGGCCGCTTCGGCGCCGATATGAGCGTGTCGCTTGTCAACGAAGGGCCGGTGACGTTCTGGCTGGAAAGTTGAACGGACTGCCCGGCGCCGGTGCTGGATCGCTGCAGCCTTTCAGACGCTCGCCATCACTTTGCCCCAGCGCGGGTCGGGGCGCTGCAGCATGCGCGGGCCCGCGGCGCGGAGTGCCTGCGCCGTTGTCGATGTGATGTTGAGCAGCACCGGCACGCCGAATTCGGCTTCCAGCAAGGGCACGGCATAGATTGCGAACCACAGTCCGCCCGGCATCAGCAGGGCCTGCGCAGCCGGCGTTTCCTTAAGTACCTGGCGGCCGAGCTCTAGCGCGAGCTCGTGGTCGTCGGACGCCAGCGTATGTTTGTTTTCGGTCAGCGTGCGGGAACGTGAGCGGCAGGCGATGGTTTCGATGCCGGCCTCCGCCAGATAACGCGTCAAAGCCGAATTAACCGCCTCGGGCCAGCGCGTCGCCAGCGCGATCTTCGTGGCACCCAGGCGCTGCAGCGTCGCGATATGCGCTTCGAGGTCGGTGTCGCATGGCAAACCGGTGCGCGCTTCGGCCGCGGCAAGTATCTCGAGCATTTTTTTGCGGCCCAGTGCCGCCGCGACCGGCACTCCGCTCAATGAAATGCGGTCGGCTTTTTTCTTCGCGAGGAGATCGAAGCGCTCCCACAGCGTGGGCAGCTCGCGCTCGACCGCCGCCAGGCTGTACTCGGTGAGATTGAGGCCGGTCGTGATCACCACCATGCCTTCGGGCGCGACGCGGTAGAACTGGTACGCATCGATGTCGGTGTAGAGATGGGGGATGATGTAGCCGAGCTGGTACCACGGGTTGATGACGTTCATCGCGGGGCGTGCCTTGGAGTGTGGTGTGTGCAAATCCGTTAACGGCCGGCAAAGGGGCCCGCCCCGCACTACTGGCCGAGCAGGGGGTCCTTCATGCCACCGCTGACGTTGAGCACGCCGCGCGCGATCGATACGCTCTGGGTCCCGAGCTGGACGTTGAGACGGCCCGCGAGTTCCGCGGCCGGCGACACGTCCACCGCGCCAGTGGCGTTCAGCGGCCCGGCGGCGAGTTTGAGATTGCGATAGGAGATGCGGTTGCCGGCGGCTTGCGCTTCGCCCGTGATTTCGGTGTAAGGCGTTTTGCCGCCGCGCAGCCCGGTGCGGCTGGTCGACTGGATGGCGCGCACGAGGTCGAGGTTGCTGAGCGTGCCTTTTTGCAGCGCGAAGTTGGCGGTGACGCGCGGGGCGGCGAACAATTCGTCCGGTGTTTGCCCCTGCGTGGTGAATTTCATTGCGGTTTCGAGCGTGCCGCTGGCGATGAAATCGCGCGTGAACCCCGCGAGCACCTGGCCGACGTCCGCACCCTTGAGATTCAATTCGCCTTCCGCCAACAAGGCCGAGCCCCATTTGAGGACGAGCGAACCCTTGAGCGCTCCGCTGAAAACACGGCCCTCGATGTTGGAGATGTTGGCCTGATCGCGGGTCAGCGTCGCAGTGGCGGAGAGATCGGAGAACTCGACGCGCGGTCCGACCGGCGGTGTCCAGGCGCGGGCGCTGAAATTCGCACGCAGCTGGCCGGGTTCCTTCAGCGGCACTAGTTCCAGGTTTGCCTTGCTGTCACGGACGTTGAATTTCTGCCAGGCGCCGTCTTTGCCCAAAGTGACGACGGCATCCAGGCTTGGCATCTCGACGCCGCGCAACGCGAGCTTGATCGCGCTGATCTTGATGCGCTTGACCTGCAACCGGGGTTCTGCGTTCGGTGCCTGCGCCCAAGCGGCAAGCCGCGGCAATGCGTCCTGGTCGATGACGACGCCGGACAATTCGATTTCGTCGATTTCCTTGCGCTCATCGAGTATCGCCAGCGAAGACACGGCCATGGTCGCCGACTCGATGCGCACGTCCTGCCCCTTGCCGATGGCGATACGTTCGATCTTCAGTTGCGGAGTGGGGAACAGGTTAAGCCGCAGCCCGCTGATGTTCACCGGCTCCTGCAGCCGTTCGGAGAGAATTTTTTCGGCGCCCGGCACGTAGCCGTTGAGCGGCGCGACCTGCAGGATGCCGACGCCCGCGGCCACCAGCAGTATGAGGCCGAAGATGATGAACTGTCCCCATTTGACCGGCGCCTTGCGCGTTGCGCTTACGGTCATGCCCTTGGCCGCGGCGTGTTCCTGCTCCATGGCTTTCTGCATCGCCACGGTATCGGCGCGCAATTGCGCTTCGGTGCGCGCTTTCACGTCGGCGTCGAATTCGGCCTGCGCACGCGCCTTGATTTCGGCTTCGACCTTGGCGTGGATGTCCTTCTCGGCGTTCTGCCGCATCTGGTGTTCCTGCATCACCCGTGCGACGGCTTCCTGCTTGGCGCGGTCTTCGGCCGCGGCGCGCGCGCGTTTTTCGGCGATCGCTTTTTGCTCGGCGTGCACGCGCGCCATCATCTCGGCCTGCGCTTTGGCCACCGCCTGTTCGTGTTGCAGGCGCGCGGAGTCGAGCATGCGCTGCGCTTCGTCGCGCATCTTGTGCGCCTCGTCGCGCGACTTTTCGGCGACCGAGGTTTCTTTGCTGGCGGCTTCGCGGATCAGTTTCTCGGCGGTGGCGCTGATCTGCATCGCCTGCTTGGCCTGGGTTTCTGCCTGTTCGCGTTTGCGCTCGGCTTCTTCGCGCGCCTTGCGCTCGGCGTCGATGCGCGCTTCGACTTCGATCTGTGCCTTGCGCTCGGCTTCCTCGCGCGCTGCCGCGACCTTCGCATCGGCTTCTTCGCGCGTCTTGCGCTCTGCCGCGATGCGTGTTTCGACTTCCGCGCGGGCGCGGTTCTCGGCTTCCTCGCGCGCCTTGCCGACTACCTCGTCACGCGACTGGCGTTCCGCCGCAACCTCGGCTTCGGCTTCGGTGCGCGCCTTGCGCTCGACTGCAAACTCTTCCCGTGCCTTGGCTTCGGCGACGGCCCTTGATTCGGCTTCCACGCGCGCTTTGCGGATTTCTTCCTCGCGCGCCGCGATTTCCGTGGCGGCACGGGCTTCGGCTTCTTCGCGCGCCTTACGCTCGGCCGCGATGCGCACCTCGGCCTCCTGACGTGCTTTGCGCTCGATTTCTTCGCGCGATTGCGCTTCTTCGCGCGACTGGCGGATGTTGTCTTCGAGCACCTTGAATTCGGCGCGCATTTTCGCTTCGGCTTCTTCGCGCGCGATTTGCAGTTCGGTTTCGCGTTGCAGCTTGTCGGCCTGCTCCTGCGCACGCAGCTCAGCTTCGCTATTTGCCTTGGCTTCGGCCGCGGCGCGCGCTGCGGCTTCCGCTTTCATGCGCGTTTCGGCTGCGGCGAGAGCGCGCGCTGCTTCTTCCGCCTTGGCGAGCGCCTCCTGGCGCGCGATTTCAGCCGCATGCGTAAGTGCCGCGGCTTCGGATTTTATTTTCCCCTCGACCTGCCCGACGAGGCGTGCTTCGGCGGCATTGCGCGCGGCAATTTCGGCTTGCGAGCGCGCTTCGGCTTCCGCTTCGGCGGTGGCGGCGGCTTCCGCCATCGCTTTTGCCTCTACGATGGCGGCTTCGGCGGCCTTGGCGCGCGCTTCCGCTTCCGCCCGCGCCTTGGCTTCGACTTCGGTGCGGGTTTTAGCTTCTGCTTCTGCACGCGCACGTGCTTCGGCTTCGGTCTTGGCGCGTTCTTCAGCCTGTTTCAGCGCCTCTTCCATGGCGCGCATCTTTGCTTCGAGCGCGACGCGCGCGCGTGCTTCCGCCTGCGCGCGGGCGCGGGCTTCGGCTTCCGCCTTCGCGCGGGCTTCGGCTTCGACGCGCGCGGCGGCTTCGGCGTTGGCCTTGGCCTGCGCTTCTATATTGGCTTTCGCTTCCGCAGCGGCACGCGCTTTGGCTTCAGCGTCGGCCGCCGCTTTGGCCGCCATGGCTGCGCGCATGCGCGCTTCGGCTTCGGCTTTGGCCTTGTCGCCGGTCGCGGCGTTGACTTCACCTTGCGCCTTGGCGCTGTCCTGGGCGGCTGCGCGCGACTGCTCTTCGGCTTTCAGCTTGGCAGCGGCTTCCTGGCGGGCATTGGCTTCGGCAGCGGCACGGGCGCGCGCTTCGACTTCCTGGCGCGCCTTGGCCTCGGCGGCGGCGCGGGCTGCGGTTTCCGCGCGTGCCTTGGCTTCAGCCTCGGCCCTGGAGCGCTGTTCGGCTTCGGTATTCAGCAGAGCGACTTTGGCGGGCGAAGTGAAGTCGAGATCGAAGTCGTCGTCGCCGGCTGTATTACCAGCGGCGGGTGCCTCCGCAAAAACGGTGATGTAACGTTCGGCGAGCAGTTTTTCCAGGGCGGGTGGAATTTCCGCTTCGGTGAGGCCGGCTTTTTTCGCCAGGTCCGCGACCTTGGTTTTGCCGTCGACGGTAAGAAACACCAACCCGAGCTCGCGCGGCAGACGGAGCGTCTTGTTCTTGACCTCCAATACTCCCTTGGCGGTCTTCGTGTATATCGTTTGTGGATGCATTGAAATCAGCCGTGGAGGCGTTTTATGTCACCGGGGCAACCAAGCAAAATTGTTTTTATGCTCTGCATGATAAAACCGTTCAAGAACCTTCGATGCCTGCCGTATGGCGTTGAAAAATATTCCGTCTGCTCCCCGCTTGCCGCGCGACGGGCCGCCGCCTATTGGTTACCGGTTGCCAGTATAGTTTAATACGTCGCGCAGCCTTGAAGAGTACGGTTTTTTTGCGCGCACAGGGCGGTGCGTATGCAACAGCGGCGCAGTGACTACGATGTCACCAACCGTGTAAAGACCGCCGCCGCCGCAACCGTTGCCGCAGCAGTCCGTCGCATCTACCTTGATTTGTATCGAAAAGCCGACGTCGCGACGCTCGGTCGCGCATTCGTCGATTTCGCCGCGTTGTATGCCGGCGAGCATCCCGGCTATAACCCCTGCGACACCGGTTACCACGATACCCAGCACGTGCTGGATGTCACGCTGGCGATGGCCCGGTTGCTTACGGCTACCAGCGAGGGGGAGGCGAGCCGCTGGACGCGCGCCTCTTCTGCCTGGGCGTCATCCTGGCCGCAATTACTGCGTGGAGGCCGCCGAGCAGAACATCAGCTATGCGCGCAAGGTTGGCGCGCAGGGCGACACGCAACTGCGCCGCCAGCCGCCGCCGGTCCTCGTCCCCGCGCAGCCGCAGCTGCAGTTGATTTGAATTAAAGTCTCACAGCGTCACCGCAAAGGACGCAAAGGAACCCTAGGCAACGATATTTCGAAGAGACGGTGAGGGTTCAAAGTTGCTATCGCCTGCAATTATAGTTTTTCGCTCAACGTTCTTTTCCCGTTTTTTGCCTTTCCTTCGCGTCCTTTGCGGTTCAAGATCTAGTCTTCAGCTTACTTTCAGCACGATCTTGCCGAGGTGCGTGCTCGACTCCATGAGCGCGTGCGCTTTGCCTGCATCGGCCAGCGCGAACGTCGCATTGACGACCGGTTTTATTTTTCCGCTGGCAATAAGCGGCCAGACTTTTTCCTCGAGTTCGCGCGCGACCTGCGCCTTGTAGGCGGGCGACCGCGTGCGCAGAGTCGAGCCGGTGTAAGTCAGGCGCTTTAACATCACCGGCATCAGGTTGATTTCGACCTTGGAGCCTTGCGCGAACGCGAGTTGGATGATGCGCGCGTCATGCGTGGCTGCCTTCAGGTTGCGTTCGATGTTGGGCCCGCCGACGATGTCGAGAATGACGTTGGCGCCGCCTTCCTTGCGCACCACTTCGACAAAATCTTCCGCGCGGTAATCGACAACGCGGTCGGCGCCCAGAGCGCTGCAGATTTTGCAGCGCTCGGCCGGGCTGTCGGTGGCGATGACTTTGGCGCCGAACGCTTTGCCCAGTTGTATGCAGGTGGTACCGATGCCGCCCGCGCCCCCGTGCACCAGGAAAGTTTCGTCGGCTGCGAGGCGCGCGCCGATGAACACGTTGCTCCACACCGTGAAATAGGTTTCGGGCAGAGCTGCCGCATCGACGAGTCCGATGCCGGCCGGCAGTGGCAGGCAATGCAGCGCATCCGCAACGCAATATTCCGCGTAACCGCCGCCGTTGGTGAGCGCCGCAACCTGGTCGCCGACTTTCCAGCGCGTGACCTTGTCGCCGACGGCGACGACTGTACCGGAAATTTCCAGGCCGAGCAGATCGCTGGCGCCCGCGGGAGGCGGGTAGAGGCCTTTGCGCTGCATCATGTCCGGCCCGTTGACGCCGGCAGCGGCGACTTTGATCAGCACTTCGCCCGTGGCGGGCACCGGCACGGGCCGCGTGGCGAGCCGCAGCACTTCCGGGCCGCCGGGGGCGCTCATTTCAATCGCTTGCATTTGTTGCGGCAGATTCTGACTCATTGATGTCCTCGGGTTGCTGGAACTCATCTCAAAAAAATTCAACACTGACATGCAACCGCCGATGAACGCAGATAAACGCCGATTGAAGCCGGAAAAATTCCAGACTTTGCCCCGAACCAAGGCCAAGTTCCCCGGGTTTATCTGCGTGCATCTGCGTCCATCGGCGGTTCCAAATTGCTTTTAAGATCGCTTCTAATTCTTGGCGTCTCTGAAAATACGAATGCGTTCTTTCAGCCCCGGCACGCTCGCTGACTGCGCAAGTGCCGCCATGTCCGCGGCGCGCGTGTCGATTACGGTTTGCTCGTTGAGCCGCGCCAATGCGGGTTGGGTCAGTGCGTCGGCCGCGATGCGCGCTGCATCGGTGAGCGCGGGCCAGTCGGTTTGCGCCGCCATCTGCGTAGTGAAGCCGAGTTTCAGCGCTGCGGCCGCGTCGAAGGTGCGGCTGGTCGCCAGCACGTCGCGTGCTGCATCCGCGCCGATGCGATTTGCAAGGCGGCGTGTGCCGAGCACGAGTCCGAAGCGCAGCCCCGGCATGCGAAAAGTCGTGCCGGGAGCCGCGACGCGCGAGCTGCAGGCGCAGACGATGTCGGCGCCCGCGCCGAAAATTTTGCCGTGGGCGAGCGCAAGCGTCGCATACGGTGCGTGATAAATACGCTGCAGCAGGTGCTCGATGCGCACGAAGCGCAGGACAAGATCGCCTTCGCTCGCTTCGGCGTAACCGGTGAAATCGAAACCCGCGCAAAAATGATTGCCGTTGCCGTCGAGTATCAAGAGGCGCGTGCCGTCGGTGCCTGCGTATTCGACGGCATTGATCAGCGCTTCGACCAGCGATGCCGACAGCGCGTTGGCCTTGGTTGGCCGATTGAGTGTCAGCCGCGTGACGTGGCCGTCATGGCTGCGCAGCAGTTCGTTGTCCATGCAGCCGGGAAACGCTATTTGTCGAGCGTCGCGCGGACTTCGGCCGAGCGGTCCCAGAAATTGGGCAGCGACGGCGCCGAATAACCCGAGACGAAAGGTTTCGGCGCGCCCGTCACCGGATCGTAGACGTGGCGGCTGACCGCGCCGATGTTCGCGCCGTAAACGTGGATGCTGATCGACGGCCGGTCGGTGAGCGCGTTCTCGACTTTGTGCACGTCGCCGACAGTTGGCGATACGCGGTCGACTTCGCCCGGCAGCAATTTGTGCGAGGTGCCGGCTTTCAGCGCGCCGGCGGTGCCGGTGAATTCGTGGCACATTTCGGCGCCGCGCAGCATGCCTATCATGCCCCACACTGTGTGATCATGGACCGGCGTTTTTTGTCCCGGCCCCCATACGAAGCTCACCACCGAGAAGCGCTCGAGCGGATCGCAGTGCAGGAGATATTGCTGGTAGTGCTCGGGATGCGGTTCGGTGCACGCGTCAGGCAGCCAGTCGTCGGTGCCGACGAGCGCGGCAAGCAGTTTGCCGCCGTGCTCGAACATCGCCGCTTCGTCGTTGCCCGAGCGTTCGACCAATCGCGTAAAATCGCCAACAAACTGGCGGAAGCGCATGTGATTTTTCATAGAGGAATGTCGGACTGAAATTGAACTATGGCCGGAATCGATATACTAACATGTCGTTATGATCGCCAGTTCGCGGCGGGGAATGCCGGCGGCGCAATGGGTGCGAAGCTTGGAACTCATCTCAAAAATGCAAAATCGAAAAGCAACCATCGAAAAACGCAGATTGACGCCAATACAAATCCAGACTTTTTTCCGAATCAAGGCCAAATCCCTTGAACTTATCTGCGTTCATCCACGTTCATCCGCGTTCATCGGCGGTTCCAAAGTGTTGTTGCGACCGCTTCTAGTGTGGTGCGTCTAAAATGATAAAACTTAAATGTGATTGCGATGTCTGTAGTATGAGGAGGCTACAGACATGCGAATTGCACCTGCTATCACGATCACCGAAGAGCAAGCACTCCAGCTTCAGGCTTGGGCGCGCG
>CANJHY010000122.1:0-14380 GCA_947474275.1 Betaproteobacteria bacterium | reverse complement strand
CGATTCGACTAAGGCCGGGTGCACAAAAATTGGGGCGATTGCGTTAGCGCTTGAGCGGGAAGACGAGCAACTTAATGAGTGGCGTCAGAACTTGGCCAGGATTCGCGCTGAGTCCCAGGGTGAATCACACCAGACCCATGCGGTCTTTGCAGCAACTTATTGATTTTTCCATATTGCATGACATTACCACAGCGTAGCTTGCATCCAGCAAGCGGCAATGATCGAGGGCCGTTTCTGGGAGCTCTTGAGCCGGTTGCGTGCGGTCGTATGCAGTTCGCTCAGGTTGTTGGGGCAGTAGTTGGCCATCGCGTGGCGCTTGAGCCAGGCCCACAGATATTCGACCGGATTGAGGTCGGGCGCGTAGGGTGGCAGGAACGCAATCTGTATGTGACCGCCGAGCGTGTCCAGATAGTCTGCACGGAAGCGGCTGTGGTGTGCCCGGGCCCCGTCCCAATTCACCAGCAGAGGCTGCATGAGATGGGCCGGACGACCCCGAGACGGCACCGTGCGCAGCGCGTCAATTCCACCCTCATTGAAGAGCGACTTCCAGGTGTGCACAGTTTGCCGCGCAACACCCACGTCGGGTGCAACTTCGGCCACTGTCTTGCCTTTTTGCAGCAATCACCCAGCGCGAACACGCTTCTACGTTGCCTCGTCCATTCGTTTTTTGACCATGACTGATATCTCCAAACAACCCGTTGAAGATATAACGCATGACGCGATAAATAGTTGTAATTAATTATGGAAAAATCATTAAGTGCTGATCTCTTGCGGAGAACCGTCCGCCTCGGGGCATCGTCTTGCTTATTTCTTTTGCTCGCCATCTTGTTGCCAGTGCGCGCGGGCTTCGCTGCCGGATCTCCGGTACTGGTACTGAACGACACGAGCGAGGCTCCCTATACAAAACCAGAGCGGTCCGGCTATCTCGACGTAATAGCCACTGAGGCGTTCCGGCGCTCCGGACTTAAATTGCGCCTGATAAAGCTGCCCCCCGAACGCGCATTGCGGCTTGTCAACGAGGGCATGGAAGACGGCGAACTTGTACGTATTTCCGGACTCGAGGTGCAATTTCCGAACCTTATCCCCGTTCCTGAGAAAATCACCGATTGGAACTTCGCCGCGTTCAGCAAGGCCTCTTCTATTCCAGCAGACCTTACGGCCATCCACGGGCGTACGGTTGGATACATCCGAGGCTGGAAGATTTACGAGCAGATGATGGCGGGAGGGGCAAAGGTAATAGCTGTAGAGGATGCGGAACAACTGTTTCGGTTGTTACAAACTGATCGTATCGAAGTGGCGCTGTATGAGCGCTGGATGGGACTCGCGCTCATCAAGAAGCAGGGCATAGAGGCGGTGCGGCCCCTACAACCGTTGCTCGCCAAACGTGAAATGTTCATCTACGTGAACAAGCGCCACGCTGAGCACGTGACCCGGATCGCCGCTGCATTGCGCGCGCTGAAACAAGACGGTTTCTATGAGCGCGCGTACCGCGAGCGTTTTCTGCCCTTTGATGTGGCGGCCAAACAATGAGCCTTTTTGCGCGGCAGGGAAGCAAGCTGCGCTCTCCACTTGCGCAACGATTTGTCCTTGGAATTGTCCTCGCAAGTTCCGCGATTATATTAATGCTCACCGCGACTCAGATTTACTTCGATTACCGCTCTGAAGTCGGCAAAATTGATCGCTTGCTTCGACAGATCGAGGACGTGCACCTTAAGCCCCTAACGCAGTCATCGTGGGCCGCCAATTCGAAAGATTTGCAGCTGCAGGTCGAAGGTATTATTCGCATCGGAAACGTCGAGTTAGTCGAGGTCCGCGAGGGCAGCAATGTCGTGGCCACCGCGGGGCGTCGCGCCTCATCGGAATTAGTTGAACGACAGTACCCGATGACCTACGTGTATCGCGACAAAGCCCGCGAGATCGGTACACTGACTGTTATGGTCGGACTTGACCCGATCTACCGTCAGCTATGGCGAGAAGCTCTTGGTATTTTTATTAGCAATGCCACTGTAATTTCCCTAATGGCCGTTTTTGCGTTTCTACTATTTGATCGCTTGGTGAATCGACCTCTACTCCAAATTGCTACTTACATGAATGCGCGCGAACTGACCATGCCGATGTCGCCGTTGACGCTGAAGCGCCCCGTGCAGTCGCGACCGGATGAGTTTGACGAACTTGTCACCGCAATCAATCTCGATGGATCAAGAATCATGGAATCGCGGGTCGCTCTGCAAAAGAGCGGGGAGCTTTTTGACTCCATAGTCGAACATATTCCGGTCATGGTGTTTGTCAAGCGCGCGAGCGATTTGCGATTCGAGCGCTTCAATCTTTACGGAGAGAAACTGCTGGGATATTCACGCAATGATTTAATTGGAAAAAGCGACTACGATTTATGGCCCAAGGCACAGGCAGACGACCTTGTAGCGTTGGATCGCAAGACGCTGGCTTCGAGCGAAGTCACAGAGATACCGAATGAGGCTATCAAGAACGCCAGTGGCGAAACACGCTATTTACACACATGGAAAACCGTGCTGCGTGATGAGGGCGGCAAGCCGACCCATTTGCTCGGTATTTCATTGGATATTACTGAGCGCATACAAAGCGAAGTTTCTCGCGCCTCGCTCGAAGCGCAACTGCGCGAGTCGCAAAAGATGCAGGCCATCGGCACCCTCGCTGGGGGCATCGCTCACGATTTCAACAACATCCTCGCCGCCATTCTGGGCAACACACAGTTGGCGCGCGAGGATTCGATCGGCAATGCGGCCGCGCTGCAAAGCCTGGAAGAAATCCGCAAGGCCGGAACGCGCGCGCGCGACTTGGTGAAGCAAATCCTCTCTTTCAGCCGCAGGCAGCCGACAGATCGCAGGCGCATTGCACTCACCCATGTGGTCGAGGAATCAGCCCAACTGTTACGCGCTACGCTGCCGCCCCGGATCGCCCTGCAAGTGCGGTATGGGACCGCTGCTCCCGAGGTGCTGGCCGATGCAACGCAGATACAGCAGTTGATCATCAACCTCGCCACCAACGCCCTGCAGGCGATGTCCGAGGGTGCCGGGAGCATATCCATAGACCTTGATACGATAGTGCTCGATGCCGCACAGGTCTTGGCGCAGCCACAACTTGATGCCTTGCATGAAGCGCATCGAGGGCGCACGGTGCGCCTGTCGGTGAGCGACAGCGGCCCGGGCATGGATGCCGCCATGCTGGAGCGCATATTCGAACCTTTTTTTACCACCAAGGCGCCGGGCGAGGGAACCGGGCTTGGCCTGTCGGTGGTGCATGGCATCGTTCAAGGGCACGAGGGGGGTATTGTGGTGGACAGTGCGCCGGGCGAGGGCACGACCTTCTGCATTTATCTGCCGGCGGCCGAGGAGGCGGCGGAGGTCGTCGATGCAACTGTGGCGGGTAAGGCGGCAGAGGGCGCGCCAGCACTCCATCGCGATAGCGGGCAGCACATTTTTTACCTTGACGATGAGGAGGCGCTGGTGTTGCTGGTCAAGCGCCTGCTCGAGCGGCGCGGCTATCGCGTTAGCGGATACGTCCAGCAGGACGAGGCGTTGGCCGCATTACGCGCCAATCCGTTGGCCTTTGATCTGGTGCTGACCGACTACAACATGCCGGGCATGTCGGGCCTCGACGTGGCGCGTGAAGCGCGCAGCATCCGCGCCGACCTGCCTGTGGCCATTGCCTCGGGTTTTCTCGACGAGACATTGCGCGCGGAGGCCGCAAAGGTCGGGGTGCGCGACATTATTTTTAAGGCGATAGAGATCGATGAATTTTGCACTGCGGTGCAGGCGGTCGCAGCGAGCGCAAAGGCTTCGTAACAAGCGGCTGCTTTCGGGCAACGCAACTGGCCGCTTGGGGTCGTGACTGACGATTCTTGTTGTGGAAAAGCGGACTTCGGTCGGAATTCCAGCAGGCGGCGGGGCTCAGAGGGAGCAACCGGCCAAAAGCAGACGCTGACTGTTACGTTTGAAATATCAAAGCGGCATATCAATCGACCGTCACCGCCGTCGCCTTCACCACCTCCGCCCAGGTCTGCAGATCGTGCTCGAGTTCCTGGCTTTGATTTCTCGGAAGATGGCAACTGCAAGAGTTATTTTGACAATGCACTCAGACTTTTAAATCTAAAAGCATGACCGGCGTCGGGCAGCGCGCGGTCGAGCAACCTTTTCGCTATTCCGAACCAACAAAACCGCTATCACATAGCTCGCCGAAGGCTTCCACCCGATTCCGACCTTTTCGTTTTGCGCAATAAAGACTCTTGTCGGCCTGCTCTATCAGTTCACCGCCACCACCATCATTGACCGGATAGGCGAAGCTGACCCCGGCGCTGATGCTTAACTGCCGATTGTCGCCAAACCTGAACGCGAGTTGCAAAACCGCCTCGCGAATGCCGTTGGCGATGACTACCGCCTCCTCGAATGGCGTGTTGGCGAGCACAACCACGAACTCCTCTCCGCCGTAGCGCGCCGCGAGGTCTGTTGGGCGCTTGGAGAACCGGCATAGAACGCTCGCGATCTGGCGAAGGCATGCATCGCCTGCGGCATGTCCGAGCGTGTCATTGAGCATCTTGAAATGATCCACGTCCAGCATGATGACGCTCATCGGCAGGTGCTGGCGCAACGCCCGGCGCCACTCATTGCTCAAGAACGTGTCAAGGCGGCGACGATTGGCCAGGCCGGTCAGGGGATCGGTCACACTCATCGCCTCAAGCGCCTCTTCGGCGACTTTGCGGGCGGTAATATCGGTGTGCGAGATGAGGTAACGTCGCGCCCCCCCGCATTTCACGGTCGCGATGCGCATCATGAACCAGCGCCGTATCCGCGGGCTGTGACAGGGGTATTCCGCCAGGAATTCGTTGCTGCCGCCTGACATGACCCGCCTGAGGCCCTCGGCAACCTCAATTACTTTCTCATCCCTTTCGTTGCCCCCGACATTGCACACCTGCAGGTAATTTGTTCCCCGCCAATCAAAGCTGCTCGACATGCCGTTGCTGGTACCAAAAGTGATCCAGGCCGCGTTGACGTGAATGATCTCACCCGCCGAGTCGATCACGGCGACCTGATGATCGAGGGAATCCAGGATGGATTCGAAAAACGACTCGCTTTCCGTCTGAACAATGCAAGCCATGCGCTACCTCTCTTCACTCGCCGTAACCGGTTGGCTACGGCCCGCCCCCGCATGCACGAGCTCGGTTCGCCGCGGCGGCAGAATCTGCTATGCGCCCGCCTCGGGGCGGCTCACAGGGCGAGAGCAAGCTGGACTTGCGCTACAGTGAAGGTGAACGGCAGCTTTAGAGAAAACCTGAGGCCGGCAACCGAAAAAAGACCGCAAGCGGCCGACGGCTTTCCCGCGCACGCCATAGCCCCCGGGCCGCACGCCTAGGCGCCAGAGGAGGGCATCACCTATATAGCTGACACGGATACGGATAATCCGTTGGCGTCATTGCAAGCCGCCTCGTGCACCTATCGCATCGCGCTGGGGCCGCGCGCCGGACCGAAGGTGCTGAGTCTGCGAACGATGGCCGGCGGGACGAAAAAAACACGGCAGCTCTGCGCGCCGAAGCGCACGGCTTCAGCCTGCACCCCGGGGTGCGCTGTGGCGCCCATCAGCGCAAGGAGCTCGAACGGCTGTGCCCGCTACATCACGCATCCTGCGATGGCCAACGAGCGGCAGCTATTTAGAAACGCGACTGGCTGCAACGGGTCGTGAGTGACGATTCGCGTTTTGGAAAAGCGGACTTCGGTCGCAATCTCAGCAGGCGGCGGGGCTCAGAGGGAGCAACCGGCCAAAACCGGTCGGTGGCTATCAGGTTTCGTTTTAACGAATTTAGCGCCGTTTGCACAAAAATTCGAACACGCCCAGTCTGCGGTCAAGGCTGACGTGCGAGCGCGATCATTTCGTGCGCCGTCTTCACCATGGCTTCATCCACCATGTTGCCCTTGTAGGTAACAGCCGCGGTGCCGCGCCTGCGCGCTTCGTCCATGGCCTCGATCAGTCCTTGGTAGAACGCGACTTCCTCGGCGCTCGGTGTGAACACGCGGTTGACGACAGGGACGTGCGAGGGATGAATTATCGTCATGCCCCTGAAGCCCAACTGCCGATTAAGGCGTGCATCGCGCTCCAATCCCTCCAGGTCCTTGATGTTCCACCAGGAGCTGATGGTCGGATATTGGATGCCGGCTGCACGGCTCTCCAGTATCGTTCGGGAGCGGAGAAACAACGTTTCTGTTCCATCCTTGGACCATTGATAACCGATTGCACGCGCGGCGTCACCGCTTGGCCCGGCAGCGATGCTTACCCGTTTCACGCGCGGACATGAAGTCGCGATGTCGTAGATATTGCGCATGCCTTGCGCGGTTTCGCAGGCAAGGGGGGTTTCGATAGACCCCGGCGCCATGTTCTTCCGCTTTTCGACATGAGTCAGCAGAGCATCGAGTTCCATCATGTCCGCCACCGTCTCGACTTTCGGTAGAGAGACACCGTTTAACTCCGGGCAAAGGACGCCTTCTATATCGTCTAAGGTGAGTCCGGTGTCGACAGGGTTTATCCGTACGTTGACCGATTGCCCTTTAGCCTTCAGTGCAACAATTGCAGCTTTGACCAGTGGACGAGCGGCAACCTTTTCCCCGTCGGGAACCGAGTCCTCCAGATCGAGGATCAGGCAGTCAGCGCCGTAACCCGCGGCTTTTTCCATCCACGCGGGACGATTGCCCGGGACATATAGCGATGAGCGATAGAGTTTCAATCAAGAGCCTTTTCGGTTTGTTCATCGGGCCTGGAAGCGCGGTTTTCGCTTCTCGGCGAATGCACGCGGGCCTTCCTTGGCGTCTTCGGAGGAATGCAGTATATCCTGCACAGCCTGCTCAAGCCGTATCCCCTGCTCGAGAGGCAGGCTCTGACTGCGAATAGCGAGCTCCTTGATGGCGCGCAAGGCAAGTGGCCCATGCTCGCAGAGTTGGCGCGCACACCGTTCGGCAGCAGACTGCAGGTCTGCCATGGGTACGACCTCATTGATCAGACCGTAGGTCAGGGCCTCTGTGGCTGTCAGGCGACGGCCGCGCAGCAGCATGTCCATGGCCACGGCATAGGGGAGTTGACGCAGTGCACGTTGGGTCCCGCCGTTGGCGGGAAGCAAGCCACGCTTTACTTCGGAAATCTCGAAGACAGAGTGCTCCGCGGCGATGCGGATATCGGTACCGAAGAGCAGTGTCATGCCACCGGCGAGGCAGTAGCCATTGACCGCCGCTATGACAGGCTTCCAGACTTCGAGCCCGCGGTTGAGCAGCATGTCTTTCTGCGTCAGCCAGAAATCAGCTTTCTGACGCGGAACTTTCTTGCTCATGGCTTTCAAATCCGCGCCAGCCGTAAAGGCTTTTTGACCAGCGCCAGTGACGATTGCGACCCAGACTTCGGGATTATCGCGGACGTCTACCCAGGCTTTTGAGAGTGCGTCATACACATCCGGATCCATTGCATTCATGACTTCCGGGCGGTTGATCGTGATGTAGGCGACCTTGTCCTTGATCTCGTAAACAAGCTTGTCAGTGTGCATCTGAACTTCCCTCTCTGGCGGTCGAAAAGACGTTACATCGCCACGCGATGCGGGCGAACACGTTCGTGTGGGCGGCCGTCGGCTCAGCGGCTGGTTTTTTCACGCTTTTTTCCGAGCTTACCCTCGATGCGCTTCCCCGCGTTCCCGGTTGCCCCAGAGGGCTTTTCGATCAGCGCCTCGCCGATGGCGTCGGCATCCCGCCCTTTGCGGGTGACATCCCAGACGAAGATGTCGCTTCGGTAGAACACTAAAGAGGTGTAGATAACGACCCCGTTCCGATCCAGGCGCCAGTGGCGGACTTTTGCGAGCGGCGCCGCAAGCGGGTACTGAAGGAGCGAAGACATCTCGGGATCGGCGTGTGCGATCGTCAGCTCCTGACGTGACGTCGCCACCCGTGTCGTCCCGTGGTCATGAAGCATGTTCATGAGCGTCTGGCTGTTCGCAGCCCCCTTGGGGAAGCGGTCGAACTGCGACTTCTCGACGTAGGCCGCGACAATGTCGTAGGGCACGCCGCGGAAGGCGTGAACCTTGTGGATGTGCCGGTAGCGGGGCGCTTGTCCATAGCCCGCACTGAAGACGTCCGGCAAGGATTTTACTTCCCGGTTGATGAGCATGGTAATGGAGTGGTCTGGGGACAGGCGGCTCTGCGGATCGTTGATCGCCGCCTTCAGTTCGGGATGCAGGAGCGGTGCGGCGTCCGCGGTGATCCGGGTGCCCAGTCCGCGCGCGCTCGATACGAGTCGTTGAGACGAAAGCACTTCGACGGTGGTGCGTATTGTGTTCATTGCTACGCCATAGTTGCGCGCCAACTCCTCGAACGCCGGCAAGCGATCTCCCACTTTCCACTCGCCCTGCAGTATGCGGGTTCGAAGCGAAGCGGCTACCCGAAGGTAGAGCGGAACGCCCGCCGACTCGGCGAACCCTCTCATCATGTGTGCTTCATCCGTTTTATTCATTTTCCGCGTGCCGTTGAATGCGCTGCAGCAATTTTATCCGAACCATTCAGTTTGACTGCCTGGAACGTTAGTAATACCATAAATGGACATTTAAGGTTAAAGTCGTGTCATCTGATGATCGCGTCGGCCGTGAGGTCACTCAAACCGGCGCTAAGTTCAAGGGGAAGTCATGTCGTTGAGTCTTGAACTCGGCCGTTTCGTGTCCGGCCTGCGTTACGAGCATTTGCCGGCTGACGTGCTGCGGGCCATTAAAGCCGCATTTGCCGACACCATCGGGGTGGCGATTGCCGGCGCAGGAGAATCCGCACCCCGGATTGTGAGGTCCATCGTGACACCCGGCGGGAACGAATCCACGCTTCTTGGCGGACAAGGGCGGGCGTCAGCGATCGATGCAGCCTGGATAAATGGCACTGCCGCGCATGCGCTCGACTACGACGACATATCGCAGAAGGCCATCGGCCACGTGAGCTCCGCGCTTGTTCCGGCAGTGCTTGCCGAGGCCGAAGCCATTGGTTCCACGGGCAGGCAGGCCCTCACGGCCTACGCGGCTGGCTATGAAACCATTGCGGATCTCGTCCTGCGCGACGCCGATCTGGACCATTACCACACCAAGGGGTGGCAACCCACCGGTGTATTCGGCGCCATCGCATGTGCGGCAGCCTGTGCGTCACTGCGCGGGTTGGATGCGGAGAAAACGGTCATGGCAATGAGCGTGGCTGCGTCGCAGAGCGCAGGGCTCGTGGTGAACTTCGGCACGATGACGAAACCACTGCATGCGGGGAAGGCAGCACATTCCGGCGTCGTCGCCGCACGGCTGGTGAGCCACGGATTCACCGGTGCACCCGATGTCTTCGAGCACACGCCCGGATTTCTGCATGCATTCTCATATGGTGGACGCGTGAATCTGGAGGCTCCTGTCCGTGCCGGCATCGACTGGCACATCACGAACGACAACCGGATCAGCATCAAGAAGTATCCGATCTGCTATTGCACGCACCGATGCATTGACGGCGTGTTTGACCTGCTGGGCGACTCGCCGGTGAAGCCCGAAGAGGTCGAACGCATCGACGTCTCGATCAGCAAGCGCAATGCCGTCATTCTTCACCACCACTCGCCAACGACGGGGCTGGAGGCCAAGTTCAGCGTTGAATTTGCCGTAGTCGCACCGATCATCGCCGGTCGTGTCGGCATTGCCGAACTCACCGACGCATTTGTTTCCCGCGCCGATGTCCAGGCCATGATTAAACGGGTGGTTATAACACTCGATGACAATGAAGATCCGGATCGGCCGGGCTACGCCCTCAACGATCGGGTCGTGATCGAAACCCGGGACGGACGGAAACTCGATAGCGGGCCGATTCGATCCGCGCGTGGCGACTACAATTTTCCGCTGAAGACTGAAGAGCTGGCCGTCAAATTCGCCGACTGCCTGGCCGCCGGTGGAAGCAAGTCTGATGCGTATTCCGTCTTCGAGATATTGATGTCGCTGGAGAGGGTTCCGGGCGTGCGTGATTTCATGAAGGACCTGGAGGGTCCTCGCAAGGCTTCATGACCGTCAGGTGGGTCTTGTTGTTCCGCACCCGGCGGAAGTTATGGTTTATTTTTAGATGGAGAAAAAATGATCAGTAAAGCTGGAGGAATCCGACATCGCATCGTTGTTGCATTTCACGGGTCGATCGGCCAGGTGGCCGTCGCTGTTTCAGGTCTGTTTTTCGTCGCAAACGTCTCACTTGCTGCTGACTACCCCACCAAACCAGTCCGCATCGTTGTGCCGTTCGCGCCCGGCGGCGGCACGGATCTGATTGCCCGTACCGTCGCCAACAGCCTGAGCGAAAAGTGGCAGCAGCCCGTCGTGGTCGAAAACCGCGGAGGCGCCGGAGGGAGAATCGGCGCAGCAGCTGTCGCAAAGGGAGCGCCGGACGGTTACTCCATTCTGTTCGGATCCGCGACGGTGATCACCGTCGCGCCCGCGCTGCACGAGAACCTTTCCTACGATCCGATAAAGGAGCTTTCGCCCATCATCGAAATCGCCTTCACCCCGCAAGTGTTGTCTACGTATCCGTCATTTCCCGTGAAGTCGGTGAAGGAATTGGTGCAATTTGCAAAGGCAAAGTCCGGCGCGGTTCTTTACTCGCACGCCGGCATCGGCAGCGCCGGACACATGGCGATGGCGTTATTCGAATCCGTGGCGCAGATTCAGATGAACAACATTGCGTATACGGGGGCCGGGCCGGCGCTAGCCGCTCTTGTCGGTGGTCATGTCAACATTATTTTCAACTTGCCCAGCACGACGCTGCCGCAGTATCAGGCCGGCAAGATCAATTCGATCGGTGTCAGCAGTCTGAAGCGTACGGAGCTGATGCCCAAAGTGCCAACGATTGCGGAATCCGGTTACCCGAGCTTCGACACCAGCGTCTGGTACGGCCTTTTCGTTCCGACAGGGACGCCTCCCGTCATCATGAAACGTATTCACAGCGACATGATGCAGATCCTCCAGACGCAGAAGATGCAAGAGGTTCTGACAACCACCGGCTTCACGGTCGTCGGCAGCACTCCCGATCAGTTCCGTGCGAAAGTGAAAAGCGAACTGGACACGTGGCGCCGTCTGGTCAAGGAAAACAATATCAAGGGTGCATAATCGCAGCGGCAGGCAGAACTTCAATCACATGCAGAGGAATCATCGGGTGAAAGATACAGTCGAAGACAAGGGCGATTACATCGTCGAGCGCTCTGGTGGCGTATGGACGTTTATCATCAACCGGCCTGCGAGCAGAAATTCGCTCACCTGGGACATGCGCTATGACTTCATGCGCATCGTGGATGAGGCGGAAAGGGATCATACGTGCAGCGTGCTGATTGTCACCGGGACGGGTGAAAAAGCGTTCTGCTCAGGGGCTGACGTGTCGAAGCTTTCCGATGAAATGCAAAACTTCGACGACTTCTGGCCCGTAGAGGCGCTGCAGAAGATTCACTACGTCGGCGAGATGGCGCGCAAGCTGATCACCACGCCGCTTATCGTCATCAGCGCCGTGAATGGTGCGGCGTTCGGTGGCGGCTGCTTTTTCGCGCTGGCTGCCGACATTGTCGTCGCGCACAGGAGGGCCAAGTTCGGTTTCGGATTCACCAAGCGGGGCCTGGTGACCGATTGGGCGGGCGCGTTCACCTTGCCCCGACTCGTTGGCATGGCGCGCGCCAAAAACCTGATTCTGCGGGGCGCAACGCTGGATGCCGAGACTGCCCAGAACATGGGCATGATTGCCGAATTGGCCGATGACGACGCTTTGAAGCGTGCGAAGGAGATCGGGGCGGAACTCGCGGGTGGTGCCACTACAGCACTGGGCATGGCAAAGCAGATGCTGGCGCACTCTTTTGAGACCGGTGTCGACGGTATGGTGACCTACGAGTTGTTTGCACAGACGCTGGCTCGCAGAACCAAGGATCATTATGAAGGTGTTCGCTCCTTTCTGGAAAAGCGGCCACCGAAATTTACGGGGAAGTGAAACACATGGTAACTGGTGTAACTGCAACGAGTCCGCTGACGGGGAAGCGCGTCATCGATTTTTCCGGTGTGCTGGCTGGCCCGCTGGGCACGATGATGCTGGCCGATCTTGGTGCAGAGGTGATCAAGATAGAGTCGACAGAGGGCGACCAATCCCGGCATTTCCCGCATTTCGACGATGCGAATATGAGCCTGTACTACAAGGCGGTGAATCGCGGCAAGCGTTCGGTCGTCGTCAATTTGAAGTCGGAGGAAGATCGCGCGAAGCTGTTCAAGCTGATCGAAGGGGCGGACATCGTTATCCAGAATTTTCGGCCTAGCGTTTGCACCAAGCTTAAACTCGACTTCGAAGACATCAAGAAGATTAATCCGAAGATCGTCTACTGCTCGCTGACGGGATTTGGCAATCGCGGACCAATGGCCGACCGCCCGGCTTACGATATTGTTGTGCAGGCACTGGCCGGCGGCATGAGCATCACGGGGCATCCGAATGATCCGAAGGGGCCAGTCCGTGCCGGTATCCCAATCGTCGACATGAGCGGTGGCCTCATGGTGAGCCTGCTTGCCATTCTTGGATTGCTGATTCGGGAGACGACCGGAGAGGCCGTGCGAGTCGACTCGTCCCTGCTGGAGACGCAGCTCTGGTTTCTCAGCTACATCGCGGGTTTTTATCTCAACAAAGGTGTCACGCCGGAGCCGCAAGGCTCGGGGCACCCCACCGGGGTGGTTTATCAAGCGTTCCGTGCGCAGGACGGCTATATCGTTGTCGTTGCCGATCTCGATGCCCACTTTCGCAGGCTCAGCGCGGCACTTGAGCGCAAGGATTGGCTGGGTGACGAATCGCTGGCCACACTGCGGCAGCGCAAGGAGCGCAAGCCCTATGTGGTGGAAGAACTGACGAAGACGTTCCTGACCGATACCGTCGCCGCATGGGACAAGCTGCTTACTGCGAACGGTGTGCCGTGCAGCCCAATCAATTCAGTAGCCAGTATCCTGGACGATCCGCACGTGCGCGAGGGGCTTGGGCAGGTCGTCAGCCTGCCGGGCGCAGGGGGCGAATGGTTGAGCATTGGATGTCCAGTGCGCATCAACAACGAGCGCCCGATGGCGAAGAAGTCTCCGCCAAAAATGGGCGAGGATCAGGAACTCTATTTCAAAGGAAAATAACGACTGCGTGTGTTGCCACCGATTCGCATTTGATCGTCGGGTGCTCAATTCGGAGTCGGCGGGAACAAGATGTAGGGCTCAAATAGTCATCGCGAACGGGGAATTTTCACCAAACACCGCGCGATTGACCGCTTGCGGGGCCGGCGATATAGTCATCAGCGGGGAAAATGTGTTTTAAATTTCCTATTCTCCTGAAAAACGGCAAGCCGGCGTGCGGATCTGCGCCTCGCGTCATGGTGAAAAAAACAGGTGGACTTTAATGAGCGCAGAGTCGGGTTTGGCGAGCCAGGTTTTCGATGTTGCCGACGCGTTTGAGGCCAACGAGCTTTATCAGCGCAACGGCTGGACCGACGGACTGCCGATCGTTCCGCCGACGGAATCCGCGGTTCGTACCTTTCTCGGCGCTGCCTCGCTGCTTCCCGACACCGTCATCGGAATGGAACCCGTGCGCCGCCGGCGCATCACCGCGGAAAAAGTTGCGATCTCGGCGGTGATGGCGGGCTGCCTGCCCGAATACATGCCGGTCGTCGTCGCGATCGTCCGCGCGATGTGCGATCAGCAGTTCTGCCTGCACGGCAGCACCGCAAGCACCGGGGGCAGCGCTCCCATGATCGTGGTGAACGGCCCGGTGCGCACCAGAATCGGCATGAATGCGACGCACAATGTATTCGCCAACGGCAATCGCGCCAACGCCAGCATCGGCCGCTCGATCCGCCTGTTCCTGACCAACGTGCTCGGCGGCCAGCCCGGGCAGCTCGATCGCTCGACGCTGGGGCACCCGGGCAAATTTTCTTTTTGTTTCGCAGAAGACGAGGAAGACAGCCCGTGGCTTCCGCTCTCGGTCGAACGCGGAATTCCCGCCGGCAAGTCCGCGATCACGGTCATGGCGGTCGAATCGCCGCATCAGATCATGAACGCCTGGACGCACGATCCACGCGAGATCCTCGACACATATATCGCCGCCATTCGCGCGAACATGCTGACCTACTCGATCTGGGAAGGCAATTACGCGATCGTCATTCCCAAACAGCACCGCTTGTTCTTTGCGGAATCGAACTGGAGCAAGCAGAACATCCGCGAGTATGTATACGAATCTGCGCGCATCACGCGGAAAGAATGGCGCAGCGTGGGGAAATCCGCGGTGGCGGGTCGCAAGGACGAAGAAAAAATCCACTGCGCGCTGCGGTCACCCGACGATCTGCT
>CANJHY010000121.1:0-14531 GCA_947474275.1 Betaproteobacteria bacterium | reverse complement strand
CTCCAAACTGTTTTTGAGACCGCTAGTTAGGCCGTCAACCCCGCGAGCACGTAAGGCAGAATGCCGCCGCGCCGCACGTAATCGAGTTCGGCCGGCGTATCGAGGCGCAGCATCAGCTCAACCCGCTCCTGCTTGCCGTTCTGCCGCTTGATGACCAGCGTCACAGCCTGGCGCGGCTTCGCCTGCTCATCCAGCCCCAGCAGGTCGAACTCTTCGTCTCCGCTCAGGCCCAGCGTCGCGGCGGTAATGCCTTGCGGTAATTGGCAGGGAATGACGCCCATGCCGACGAGATTGCTGCGGTGTATACGCTCGAAGCTGTTGGCTATCACAGCGCGCACGCCCAACAGCCGGGTTCCCTTGGCCGCCCAGTCGCGCGCGCTGCCGGTGCCGTACTCTTCGCCCGCCATCACGAATAACGGCACGTTTGCTTTCGCATAGCTCATCGCGGCGTCGTAAATCGTCATCTGTTTGCCGTCGGGCTGATGTTTGGTGTAACCGCCTTCGACGCCGGGCACCATCTGGTTGCGCAGGCGCGCGTTGGCGAACGCGCCACGCACCATCACCTCGTGGTTCATGCGCCGCGCGCCGTAGTTGTTGAAGTCCACCGGCTTGACGCCCAGGCTTTGCAGATAGAGGCCGGCGGTGGAACTCGCCTTGATACTGCTGATCGGGCTGATGTGGTCGGTGGTGATCGAGTTGCCGAGGATCGCCAGCGCGCGCGCGCCGCGGAATTCGCGCAGGCTCGATTCGGTGTACTGCGCATCGAGGAAGGGCGGTGGCTTGATATAGCTCGACTTGCTGTCCCACGCGTAACTCTCGCCGGTGCTTTGCGGCACGGTCTTCCACAGCGGGTTCGCCACGTCGAAATCCATGCCGTACACGGCGCGGTAGTAGTCGGGTTTGACTGCATTGCTCAGAGCGTTTGCGAGTTCTTCCGGCGTCGGCCACAGGTCTTTCAGGAAAACAGGCTTGCCGGATTTGTCGTTGCCGAGCGGCTCCTTCGCCATGTCGATGTCCACCCTGCCCGCCAGCGCAAACGCAACCACCAGCGGCGGACTCGCCAGGAATGCCGCGCGCACGGACGCGTGGATGCGCGCTTCGAAATTACGATTGCCCGACAACACCGCGCACGCGACGACGTCGTTGTCGTTGATGGATTTTTCGAGCGTGTCGTCGATCGGGCCGGAAGCGCCGAAGCACGTCGTGCAGCTGTAGCCGGCAAGCATGAAGCCGAGCTCGTCGAGATAGCGCTGCAAACCGGCTGCTTTCAGATACTCGCTGACCACGCGCGAACCCGGCGCCAATGACATCTTCACCCACGGCTTGGCTTTGAGTCCGCGCTCGACCGCTTTTTTGGCGACCATGCCGGCGGCGAGCATCACTCCGGGATTCGATGTGTTGGTGCACGACGTGATTGCTGCGATGACGACGTCGCCGTCGCGCGCCTTGCGGGGAGCCGCTTCCTGCTGTGCGCCGCTCGCTGCCGCCTTTCCGTACCCGCCATCTGCCGTCGGCTTCTTCAGCATCTCGGCGAACTCGCCTTTAAGATTGGCAAGCGCGATGCGGTCCTGCGGCCGCTTCGGACCGGCGACATTGGGCGTGATCGTGGTTAGATCCAGCATCAACACATCCGTATACTTGATTTCATCGCTGCGGGCGGGACCAAACAGGCCCTGCTGCTTGTAGTATGCCTCCGCGGCGGCGATGGCTTCATCCGGCCGTCCGGTCTGACGCAGGTAATTCAGGGTCACCGCATCCAGCGGGAAAAATCCTATGGTGGCGCCATACTCGACCGCCATGTTGGAAATCGTCGCGCGGTCGGGCACGGTCAGATTGGCAATGCCCGCGCCGAAAAACTCCACAAACTTGCCGACGACTTTCGCCTTGCGCAGCATTTCCGTAACGTGCAGCACCATGTCGGTCGACGTCACGCCCGCATTCAGTTGTCCCGTCACGTTGATGCCGATGACGTCCGGCGTCAGCATGTACACCGGCTGTCCGAGCACCGCGGCCTGCGCTTCTATGCCGCCGACGCCCCAGCCCACGGTACCGAGACCCGCGATCATGCAGGTATGCGAATCGGTGCCAACCAGCGTGTCCGGGTAGTAGACGCCGTCTTTCGACAGCAGGCCCGGCGCGAAGAACTCGAGATTGATCTGGTGCAGGATGCCGAAGCCCGGCGGGATCAGGCGGATGCCGTCGTAGGCCTGCGTCGCCCATTTGACGAAGCTGAAGCGCTCGAAGTTGCGCTCGATTTCGAGCTGCATGTTCTGGCGCAGCGCATCCGGCGTGCCGTGGTGATCTACGGTAAGCGTGTGATCGAGCGTCATGTCGACCGGCACCTTGGGCTGCACCAGCCCCGGCGCGCGTCCGGCGCGCCCCATCGCGTCGCGCAACGCCGTGAGATCGCCCAGCAGCGGAATGCCAGCCGCACAATTGAGCACGACGCGCCCGACGATAAAAGGAATTTCATTTTCACGCTTGCCGTTGGGCTGCCATTTTGCCAGCTCGCGAATGTGCTCTTCCGTCACGATGCGGCCGTCGCAGTTGCGCAGCAGCGATTCAAGCACGATGCGGATCGAAATCGGCAGATGTGAGAGTTTTTGCTTGCTCTGTTCTTCAAGAGCCGGCAATGAGAATACCTGACCGTTTTTTCCATTGCCCAGATCGATTTCGCGTTTGCACGCTTTACTCAAGGATGTCTGCATAACTTTCCAGGGTCCATCTTAAAAATGCAAAAAAGACATATAGCCGCAGATAAACGCAGATAGATTCAATAACAATAAAAGAAATCGGTACCTGACTTCTGTCAGGTCTTGTCGCTTTGATTTATCTGTGTGTATCTGCGTTTATCTGCGGCTCCAAACTACAGTTGTTCGTGCTACTCGGCGCGCATGCCCGCCTGCTTGATGATCTTCGACCACTTGGCGAAATCGTTGCGCAACATCGCGGCGAATACGTCCGGCGTGGTCGTCGCAATTTCCGCCGCCTGCGCTTTCATGCGCTCCTTCATGTCTGTCGAATTGGCGACCGTGGTGATGTCGGCGTTCAATTTCGCGATCACCGCATCGGGCACGCCCGCCGGCGCGAGCACGCCGTTCCACGTGATCACGATGAGGTCCGGCACGCCGGCTTCCTTCGCGCTCGGCACTTCCGGCAGAGCCGGCCAATGCTTGTTGTCGGTGAGCACCAGCGCTTTCAGCTTGCCGCTTTTCACGAACGGCACGACGGACGGCATGGTCGCGAACATGGAATCGACGTGGCCGCCCATCAGGTCGGTGACCGCCGGACCGCCGCCTTTATACGGCACGTAATTGACTTTGACCTTCTGGATGTCCTGGAACACGACGCCGGTCAGATGATTGGTGCTGCCTATGCCCGAGGTCGCGAAACTCAATTGCCCCGGTTTCGCGCGCGCAAGCGCCACGAGTTCCGCCACCGTGCGCGCCGGCAGATGCGGATTCACGACCAGGATGTTAGGAAAATTGATCACGTTAGAAAGCGGCGCGAAATCCTTCACCGGATCGTACGGCAGCTTGTCGAAGAGTCCGGGGCTCATCGCGAGCTCGTTGCTGGTGCCCAGCAGCAGTGTGTAACCGTCGGGCGGCGACTTGGCGACGAGGCCTGCGCCTATGGTGCCGGTCGCGCCGGCGCGATTGTCGACGACCACATTCTGGCCGAGGACTTCGGTGAGTTTTTGCGCCAGCACGCGCGCCACGCTGTCAGCCGGCCCGCCGGGTGGAAACGGCACCACCAGACGTATCGGTTTGGCCGGATAAGATTGCGCGAATGCTGCACCCGCGGCGAGTACGGCAACCGCTGCAAAAACCGCTTTAGGAATATTCATTCGCCCCTCCTGCACTTCAAATATTTTTAAAAACCAGTATTAGCCGCAGATACACGCGGATGAACGCGGATAGACCGTATTACCTGACAGATTTGCTTTTGATCTCATCCGCGTTTATCTGCGTTCATCTGCGGCTTAAACCGCTTTAATTGCGCAGCAAAGCCGAAAGCTCGCGCGCCGATTTCAGCGTTTCGACTGCGCGCACTTTGCGGATGATTTCTTCCGTCGTGTTGGCGGCCAGCACGGGCGCGGCGAGCCGCTTGAATTTTGCAATGCGCTCAGGCTCAGTGACGGGGTCCGCAGGCATGCCGTGCGGGTCCATCACGAAGCTTTGCAATGACTTGCCGTTGGCCAGTTGCACTTCGACGCGCGAACCGTAATGCTTGGGATATGCCGCTTCCATCTCGGCATCGACGTAAAGCTCAACGCGGCGCGCGAGCTCGCGGCGCGCGGAATTGTTGATCTCTTTTTCCGTGTACATCGCAGGGTCGGCGGGATCCGCGGTGGCCGCAAGCGCCGCGCAATACGGAAAACTATACTGGGCGCCCATGATGTCGGGCGGCGCGACCGCGCCGTTGTTCTTCGTCGCGTAAGAACTGACGCCGATGCGGATTTTTACAATGTCGCCAGGCGCGAGCGGCTTGTCGCCGCGCAACGCAACCAGCTGCTGCACCGCCGCTTGTATCCAGCTGCAGCAGGAATAGACTTTCACGTAGACGTTTTCGGTCGCCCAGCTCTTGCCGAGGTTCTTCGTCAGCTCTTCCGGCTTGATGTCCTTGCCGCCGAAGCATTCCAGCAGGCCGAAGCGCCCGTCGATGGCGGAAGGCGGCGCGCTGAAATCGCGCGCGGCGAGCTGCGCCATGCGCACGCCGGACTCCGCCGCGCGGCCGGCATGCATGCGCTTCATCATGCCGCCGCCGGTGCCCGCGGCGTAGCTTTTAACACCCGAGGCGGTCGAGCAGCCGAGCGCTGCTGCCGTGAGCAACTGCGCCGGCGAAAGATTCATCACCACGCCTGCCGCGATTGCGGCGCCCACTGGGCCGACGAGGGTAGTCTTGTGAAAGCCGCGATGCGCGGGCTCCAGCCCCATCGCAAGGCCGATGCGGTTCATCGATTCGTAACCGGCGATCACGCCGAGCAGCAGGCGCGCGCCGGAGGCATTGACGCTTTCGGCGGTCGCCAGCACCGCGGGAATGATGATGGCGCCGGGATGCACGATGGGCTCGTCGAGCAGGTCATCGAGTTCGAAGCCATGCGCCGCGGTACCGTTGCACAGCGCGGCTGCCGGCGCCGGCAGCGGCTTGTCGCGGCCGATCACGGTACTGACACCCTGCCCGCCTTCGGCCGACATTTCTTCAAGCATGATGCGCGCCCACTCCTGCTTCGAGCCAAACAACGCGCAGCCCAGAGAATCCAGCAAACACCATTTGGCGATGTCCGCGACCGGCGCCGGCACTTTCTCTATCTGCAATCCCTGCAGAAAATCGATCAGCTCTTTCGCGAGCAGCGGCGATGGCAAAGTTTCGGCTTTCATGGCTTTCCCCTAATCGAATGCCGCGTTGCCGAGCAGGGCTTCGCGGAAACGGTTCTTGATGTGGGCGCCATCGCGCAGGCGGATAGCCATCGGGTAGCGCGTGTGGTTGACCTTGATGGCGACGAACGCGGAACCTGCGGGCGCGTATAGTTTCGGCACCCACGACTTCATCTGCGCCGCAGTGTTAATGGTGGCGGTACGCGGAAATTTCGTGGCCTTGGCCATGCCTGCGAGATCGACGCCGCGGCTGGTGTGCGTTGGCTGCATGCCGGTTTCGCTGTAAAGCTCGTTGTCGATGACGACAATTGCGAGATTGCGCGGGCCCTGCGTGCCTATGGTCGCGAGTGCGCCGAGGCCCATCAGCATTTCACCGTCGCCGGTGATGACGATGACCTGCCGCTTGGGCTGCGCGAGTGCGAGTCCCAGGCCCATCATCGCTGCCGCGCCCATGCCGCCCCACAGGTAAAAAGTATTGGGATGATCGCCGGCAGCGCCGACGTCGTAGCACGAGGAACCCAGCCCCGTGACGATCAGCGCGTCGCCGCGCTTTGCCAGTATCTGGTTGATGCAGGCGCGCCGGTCGAGTGTTGCCTTGATTTTTTTGCCCATGGTTATTTGCTCCAGTCCTTGAAGCCGATGACGCGTTGCGAAATGAGCAGTGCGACCGGACGCGAGGTGTTGAATGTCAGTTGCGCGGCGGCGAACACGTGCTCGGCGATTTCTTCCGCGCGGTCGGCGCGCTGCACGATCACGCCGGCGTTCTGCAGCACCGGCGGCGTGCCCTGCCCCATCGCGATCTGCCATGGATTGAACTCTCCCCACTCGCCGCGCATGGTGACTATCATCAGCAGCGGAAAGCGGCACTCCTGCATGATGGAGAGCAGGTTGATGCAATTGCCCACACCCGACGATTGCAGCAGCAGCGCGCCGCGGTCGCCGCCGAGCCAGCTGCCCGCGAGCATGGCCACGCCTTCTTCCTCGGTGGTGAGCGAAATCACTTTCATGCTCTTGTCGGCGTGGCAGCGGTTGATCAGCCGCGTATGCCCGGCGTCCGGCACATACGCGACCTGCCGAATATTCACCTGCTTGAATACGTCGTAGATTTCATCCGGCCATGTCGGCGGTTTTTTCTGCGCTTTCAAAGCAACTCTCCTTTCAGCTTTTGCTTATTACCATTACAACCTGCCCCCACCCCAACCCTCCCCCGCGCATTTCATGCGCAAGGGAGGGAGAGAAACGATGAGGCTTGCATATGCGTCCCTTCCCTTGCGCGAGCGGGGGCAAGGACAGGATGGGGGCAAAATTATTTAATCCAGTTTTGCACCAGAGGTCTTGATGACCGCCGCCCACTTGGCGAGGTCCTTCTTGATCGTCACCGCGAATTCCGCCGGCGAGCTGCCGACCATCTGCGTGCCGGTGGGCTCGAAGCGGTTGCGTAACTCGGGCGTTGCCAATACCCGCTTGGTTTCCTGGTACAGCTTGTCCACGATGCGCGGATTGGTCTTGGCGGGCGCCAGCATGCCGTACCACAGATCGGTCTCGAAGCCGGCGAGTCCCGGCGACTCCGCCACCGCGGGCACGTTCGGATAGGCAGGCGAACGCTTGAGCCCGCTGACGGCGATCGCGCGCACGCGGTTCGCTTCGACCAGCGGTGTTGCGGTCAATATGCTGACGAACATCAGTTGCACTTCGTTGGAGAGCAGCGCTATCAGCGCGGGCGCCGCGCCCTTGTAGGGCACGTGCGTCATCTCTATCTTCGCCATGGTTTTCATCATCTCGCCGCCGAGGTGCGCGCCACCGCCGCCGCCTGACGAGCCGAAATTCAGCGCGCCCGGCTTGGCCTTGGCGAGCGCGATCAGTTCCGGCACCGACTTCACCGGCTGGCTCGGATGCACCAGCAGGATGAACGGCAGCGACGCCACCTGGCTGATGGGCGAGAAATCGCGCACCGGGTCGTACGGCAGCTTGGACAAATGCGGGTTGATGACGATGGTCGCGTTGGTCGTCAGCAGTAGGGTGTAGCCGTCTGGCGGCGCCTTGGCCACCACGTCGGCGCCGATGTTGCCGTTGCCGCCAGCGCGATTGTCGGCGATGACCGGTTGCCCCCACGCTTCGTTGAACTTCGCCGCGATCGCGCGGGCGAACTGGTCGGTGCCGCCGCCGGGGGCAAACGTAATGACGAAGCGGATGGGTTTCTCCGGGTAAGAAATGGCTTCGGCGGCGCTGCAAATTCCGGGAATCGCCAGCATCACTGCTGCAACGTGCGGACGAAACAAAAACTTCATGGGGTACTTTCCTTCTCCGGATGCGCGACGCTGCTTTGGTTTAAACTGCGTCTTCGCGCTGGCCCGTGTTGATGGCCGGACTGCGATGATAACAAATGTATCGTGCTGGCACCCGCGGCCCGGCAACCCTGCGACAAATCACAGCTTGGAGGAGGTTCCAGATGTACGTGTCTTCCGTTCCCGACAAGGCGGAGTTCGATTTTATCGTGGTCGGCTCAGGTTCCGCCGGCTGCGCCGTGGTGAACCGTCTCAGCGCCGACGGCAAGCACAGCGTGCTGCTGCTCGAAGCCGGCGGCCGCGACACCAATTACAACATCCAGATTCCGCTGATGGTCGCCAACGTGCTGAACGACACGCGCTGGACCTGGCCGTACCAGACCGAGCCGCAGACGCATCTGAACGGCAAAACGCAGAAATGGGCGCGCGGACGCGTCATCGGCGGCTCGAGTTCGGTCAACGGCAACCTGTTCGTGCGCGGCGACCCCAAGGAATACGACAACTGGCGCGATACGGGCTGCAAGGGCTGGGGCTATTCCGACATGCTGCCTATATTCAAGCGGCTCGAGGACTTCCCCGAAGGCGACGCCGCGGTACGCGGCCGCGGCGGTCCCATCCATTGCACCAGCCTCGATAATTTCGATCCGCTGTCGAATGCTTTCGTCGACGCGTGCACGGAAGCGGGTTTCAAGCGTCTGAAGGACTATAACGACGGCAGTTACGAAGGCGCGTTCCACCTCCAGTATTCGACACGCAACGGCTTGCGCAACAGCTCGGCCAAGGGCTATCTGAAACCGGCGATCGACCGGCCCAATCTCACTGTGCTGCCGAACGCAACCGCCACGCGCGTCATTCTCGACGGCAAGCGCGCGACCGGCATCGAATACAAGCTGGGCGACACGACTCTGCAGGTCCGCGCGCGGCGTGAAGTCATCTTGTCCGCCGGACCGCTGGCCTCGCCGCAGTTGCTGGAGCTGTCGGGAATCGGCAACAGCGAAATCCTGCAGAAGCACGGCGTGAGTGTCGTGCATAACCTGCCAGGCGTCGGCGAGAATCTGCGCGACCATCCGAACACGCGTCTCACGTTCGAGTGCTCGCAGCCGATCACCATCAACGACGTGCTGCAAAGCCCGTGGCTCAAGTTCAAGGAAGGCCTGCGCTTCATCTTCAAGCGCGAAGGCCTGCTCACCATCTGCTCGGCGACGGCGCAGATGAATTTCCGCAGCCAGCCGGATCTGAAGCAGCCCGACCTCGTGCTGCGCCTTTTACCGCTGTCAGGCAAAGACCGCTACGCGCGCACGCCGGGTTACGGCATGGACCAGTTCCCCGGCTTCACGTTCGGCGTCACCGTGCTGCAGCCGCGCTCGCGCGGCACCGTTCACCTGCAGTCGCGCGATCCGCTGCAGCAGGCGGCGATGGACCCGAAATATCTTTCGCACGAAGCCGACGCGCAGCTCTTCCTCGACGGCGTACGCCTCGCGCGCAAAGTCGCGCAGATGCCGTCGTTGCAGCCGATGATCGTGCGTGAAACGCGGCCGGGCCCCGAAGTCAACGACGACGCCGGCCTGCTCGACTACATGCGCGGCACGATACAGACAAGCTGGCACATGGTCGGCACCACCAAGATGGGCGTCGATGCGGACGCGGTCGTCGATCCGGAATTGCGGGTGCACGGCATTGCGAATCTGCGCGTCGTCGATTCCGGCATCTGCCCCACCATCCCGTCGTCGAATACCAACATCCCGTCCATTGCCATCGGCGAAAAAGGCGGCGACATGATTCTGGCGGCGCATGCCTGAAACAAAATGGAGCCGCAGATACACACAGATAAAGCAAAGTCCGCAAGACCTGACGGCAGTTATATTCAGATTTCTTTTGCTTTTGAAACTATCTGCGTTTATCTGCGGCTAATAAAAGTCTTAACTAGGAGAAGTTCGATGAGGCTGATTTCGCGTTCGTTGTTAGTGCTGCTCGCAGGTGTTGCCGTAGCACACGCCCAAACCTACCCGTCCAAACCATCACGCATAGTCGTCGGCTTCACCGCCGGCGGCCCGTCTGACATAGTCGCGCGCATCGTCGCGCAGCAGCTCACCGAACGCATGGGCCAATCGTTCATCGTCGAGAACCGCGTCGGCGCGACCGGGACCATAGGCGCCGAACTGGTGGCGAAAGCGCCGCCCGATGGCTACATGCTGTACCTGGCGAGCCAGACCACCCACGCCGTCGCGCCTTATATGTATGCCAAGATCGGCTACGACCCGATCAAGGACTTCGCAACCGTCGTGCGCGTGGTGCATAACCCGCTGCTGATGGTGGTCAACCCGGCCTTCCCTGTCACTTCGATCAAGGAACTCATCACGCTCGCCAAAGCCCGTCCGGGCCAGATCAACTTCGCCACCGGCGGCATCGGCTCTTCCCCGCACATGTCGATGGAGCTCTTCAAGAGCACCACCAAGATTGACATGGTGCCCGTCCACTACAAAGGCGACGGCGCCGCGATCATCGACGTGATCGGCGGCCAGGTACCTATGCTGACCTCCAGCATGTCGGCGCTGATGCCTTACGTAAAAAGCGGCAAGATGCGCGGCGTTGCAACGACGGGCCTCAAGCGCTCGCCCGTCGCGCCGGAATTCCCCACCATCGCCGAATCGGGCCTGCCGGGATTCGAAGTCATCACCTGGTTCGGCATCCTCGCACCCGCGGCAACGCCGAAAGACATCGTCAACAAACTCAACACCGAGATCGTCGCTGCGGTGGGCCTGCCCGCCGTGCGCGAACAACTCACCAAAATGGGTTTCGAAATCGTTCCCAATACGCCGGAGCAGTATGGGACGTTCCTGCGGGAAGAGAACGTCAAGTGGGGGAAAGTTGTTAAGGATCTGGGGTTAAGGGCGGAGTAACTTAAACATTACGGTTACCACCAGAATTCGCGATGGCAGCAAGGAAAATTCACACAGCCGTTCTAGTGCTCTTTGCGTTAGCTATAATCTGTTACACCACTCAGTGGTTTGAGCTTGCACTGTGGCTGGGGGTCATGGGCATGGTTTTTGAAGCCGCAGCCTGGACAACGTGGATTGTTACCGACCACAAGCAAAAGAGCACCGAAAGTTCGGATACATCTCGCGACGCAAAGTAACGATCATCATGCACACCTCGCCGTGCGCTCGAATTTGGATAACTGTCCTGGGGATCATGGAATCGTCCCTCTCAGGCATCGCCATCGCTATCCGTTAAAATCGGCAGCAACCCGTAAGAAATGGAAAGCTGGCCAGATGGCATTGGACCTCATCATTCGAAACGCGCGGCTCGCAGGCAAGCCCGACAATTCAACCTTCGATATCGGAATTGAGCGCGGCAAGATTGCTGCGGTAGAACCCAAACTCGCAGCAACCGGCCCGGAACACGATGCCGGCGGCAAGCTGGTTTCGCCCGGCCTGATCGAGAGCCATTTCCATCTCGACAAGGCGCTGATCGCCGATCGCGTGCCGATCCAGCCCAACCGCCAGGTGCGCGACCACATGGAGCGCACCGCTTCCATCAAACACACATTCACGCCTGAAGACGTTTACGCGCGCGCACAAAAGACTCTCGAGCAATGCCTGCTGCACGGCGTTACGCACATGCGCACGCAGGTCGAGGTCGACCCCAATGTCGGCCTAATCGGGTTCGAGGCGCTGGAGCAGTTGCGCAAGGACTACGCGTGGGCAATAGATATCCAGACCTGCGTGTTCCTGCAGGAAGGCTGGACCGGCGTGCCCGGCGCCGACGAGAACCTGGTCAGTTGCCTTGACCGCGGCGCAACGGTCGTGGGCGGGGGCATACGCTACGACAAGGACGGCAACGGGCAGATCCGCCGCGTCTTCGACCTCGCCCAGAAATACGACATCGACGTCGATTTCCATCTCGACGGCGGTTATGAAACCAAGTCGCTGGATTACCCGCTGGTCTGCGAGATCACCGACAAGATCGGCTGGCAGGGCCGCGTCGCGTTTGGACATGGCTCCAAGTATTCCTTTATGCCGCTCAAAGAGCAGGCCGCCATCGGCAAACGCCTTGGGCAGTCCGGCGTTTCGCTGGCGGTGCTGCCGGCAACCGATCTGTTCAATGCAGGGCGGCATGTCGAACATTCCGTGATGCGCGGCGTGACCGACGCCAACACGCTGATCGAGAACGGCGCGAACTGCACCATAGCCACCAACAACGTGATGAACGCCTTCACGCCTTACGGCGACTGCTCGCTGACGCGCATCGTCAATCTCTACGCCAACGTCGTGCAGCGCTATGGTCCAAAGGACCTCGACGTCTGCTTCGAGATGATCACCGACCGCGCGGCGAAGGCGCTGCGACTGCCGGACTATGGTATCGCCGTCGGCAAAGCAGCGGACCTCGTGGTGTGGGGCGAGGCTCGGCCCTCCGACGTCATCGCCAAATCCGCCCTGCCGCTCGCCGGATTCAAGCGCGGCCGGCGTTTGTTCACGCGTGAGTTGCCCACGCTCCAGCGGCCTAGCTAATGCGTGTTTGGAACCGCAGATGAACGGATGAACGCAGATAAAAACAGAAAAATATATAAAGTATCTTGGAATTTTTTCGCGCTGGCCTTTTATATCGGAATACTGCGAGTTGTCCGTTTATTTTCTGAATATCATCCACGTTTATCTGCGTTTATCTGCGGCTAATTATTGCTTGAGGATTTAATATGAGTTCGAGACGCTTGAAAATCGCCGCAGCCCAACTCGGCCCGCTCAACCTTGCCGATACACGAACGACCGCCACGAAGCGGCTCGTTAAGATGCTGCGCGACGCGCACAGCATGGGCGCGAAGTTCGTGGTGTTTCCAGAGCTCGCGTTCTCGACCTTCTTTCCGCGCTACTGGTACGAAGACCAGGCCGAGACCGACCGCAAGTTCTACGAAGCCACGATTCCATCCGCCGAGACGCAGTCGCTGTTCGACGAAGCGAAAAAACTCGGCATCGGCTTCTATATCGGCTACGGCGAGCTGACACAGGAAGAAGGTCGCACGCGCCGCTTCAATACGTCGATCCTCGTCGGGCCGGACGGCACTCTCGTCGGCAAGTACCGCAAGATCCACCTGCCAGGCCACGCCGAGCACAAACCCAGGGCCGCTTTCCAGCACCTGGAAAAAAAGTACTTCGAAGTCGGCAACCTCGGCTTTCGCGTCTGGAATTTCATGGATGCGATCACCGGCATGATGATCTGCAACGACCGGCGCTGGCCCGAGGCGTTTCGCGTGCTGGCGCTGCAGGGCGCGGAAATCGTCGCACTTGGCTTCAACACGCCGAGCGAGAATCTGGACTATCCAGAGCCGCCCGCGCTACGCGTGCACCATCACCTCATCACCGCGCAGGCGATGGCATATCAAAACGCGATCTGGCTCGTCGAATCGGCGAAATGCGGCTTCGAGGACGGCAACCGCATGTTCGGACATTCGGTGATCGTCTCACCGACGGGCGAAATCGCGGCAAAATCTTTGAGTGAAGAAGACGAGGTGATTTGCGTAGACGCCGACCTCGACCTCGCCACGGATCTGAAGCGCACGGTGTTCAACTTCGCGGCGCACCGCAGGCCCGAGCACTACAAGCTGATCGTCGAGCGCGTCGGCGCCGAAGTCACGCCGGCCAAAGGGCCGTAAGAAAATCCCGCCTTATTGCGGTTGAATGCCGGCCGCCTTGGCAGCTTTCTTGTAGCGCTCGATTTCCTTCGGCAGAAGATCGTTCAGCTGCGCGCCGGTAATGGACCACGCTTCGCAGTTCTGGTCGGCGAGGAATTTTTTCATTTCTGCGGTGGTCAGTGTGTGCGCGATCGCCGCGGCTATGAAGTTCCTGCGCTCCGCCGCAATGCCCGCCGGGGCGAAGATCGCCCACCACAATTCATAGCTGTATCCCGGCACGCCCGACTGCGCAATGGCGGGCAACCCCGGCAGCAATGACGAAGGCTCGAGGCTGGTGACGCCGAGCGCACGTAGTCGGCCTGACTTTACCTGCGGGCTGACCGCGGGCGAGCTCGCGAATAGCATCTCGACTTCGCCCGACATCACCGAGATCGCCGCCTCCGCCACGCCTTTGTACGGAATATGCGTAAGGCTGATGCCCGCCGCCATCGAGAACAGCGAGGCAGCGAAATGATTGTTGCCGCCCGTGCCGGCCGATGAGTAATTGAGTTTGCCGGGATTCGCCTTGGCGAGCGCGACGAGTTCCTTCACGGACTTTGCCGGCAGCGATGGATGCACAACGAGCACCAGCGGGGTCTTGGCGACCGACGCGACCGGCACGATGGAGCGCGCGGAGTCAAATGGCAGTTTTTCGCGGATGGCGGCGGTGGCAGGATACGACGACGTGTGCCCGAGCAGCACATAGCCGTCGGGCTCGGCCTTGGTGACGTACTCGGTGCCTATCATGCCGCTCGCGCCGGCGCGGTTGTCGACGACGACGTTCTTGCCCCACGTCTCGGCCAGCCGCTGCGAGACGGCGCGCATCACGACGTCGGCGCCGCCGCCCGCCGTATAGGGCACGATCATTTGCACGGGTTTAGACGGATAGGATTGCGCTGCCGCGTGCGGTACCGCAGAAACCGCCAACTCAGCACACAGCAGCGCGACCAGTCGTGACGAAGCATTCATCTTTTAGCGATCCCTGCAGGTCTGCAACGCGTGGCCCAATCTGTCACACTGCAATTCATTCCGCCAGAGCTCGGCGATGCCGGCCAGCGCGGCGACTATGCAAATCAAGACTCGCATGAATACTGCCCCCCCTATCCACTTTTTAAGATCGTGTCCGAGCTAATCTGCGCTCGAATCCATGGATACTCGACAACTCCAGCTGGAACCGAATTGGTAGTTTCATGCTAGTAT
>CANJHY010000120.1:0-14706 GCA_947474275.1 Betaproteobacteria bacterium | reverse complement strand
TAACAGTGCCATCCAGCTCATCAAGGCAAATGCCCGTGGCTTTAGGAGCTTTGCCAATTACCGCGTAAGAATCTTGTTTCATTGTGGCAAGTTAGATATGAGCATCGCTTGAAGAAAAAATCACCGCAGATTCGTCGAAGAACCCATTTTATAGAGGTCTGCGACGGAAATGCGTGCCATGCGCAGCACCTTGAAAAAACGCCGGCGCTCGCGCCACTTGAAGGCGATAAACAGCGCCAGCACAATGCCGAGGAGAACCAGCGCGTAAACGCCCATTTGCCCAAGCTGTTCCAGTGCCCAGTCGATCTGGCGATGGAACAACATGCCGGCGCCCGCGGCGGCACCGGACCACAGGGCCGCGCTGATCGCGCTATACGCCAGGAAAGTGCCGGGCTTCACGCGCGTCGCGCCCGCGAGCGGCGGCGCCACCGTCGCGAAGCCGGGCACGAATTTCGCGAATATCAGCGATGGCGCGCCCCAGCGCGTAAACGTGGTTTCGGTCTGCCGCACGCATGAGTCAGGCGATATGGAAATACGGCACAGTAATTGCAGGACGCGCAGCCCGTAGATGCGTCCGGCCACGTACCAGATCAGATCGCCGAGCATTGACCCGATCACTGCAACGGCTATGATCATGTGCAAAGGGGGCCCGCCGCTTACCACCAGCGCGCCCGCCACCAGCAGCGTAGGCACTGCCGGCACTGGCGCGCCGGCCTGCACCAGAAACACGTTGGCGAACACCAGCAGGAGGCCGTACTGCACGAGCAGCGCGGTCAGTTGCTCCATCATGGGCGTTTCCCCCTTTCGATCACCATCGTCAGTGCAATGTTACGCCGGCTTTAATCCTTGATCGATTCGACCTGGATGCGCAGCGTGACCTCATCGCCCAGCGCCGGCACGTAAGTCTTCATGCCGAACTCGGAGCGCTTGAGCATACCCGTTACCTCCGCGCCGCAATCTTCCTTCTTCAGCATCGGATGCGGCGCGCATTTGACCTTGGTAATTGTCAGCGTCAGCGGCTTGGTCACGCCGAGCAAAGTCAGTTCGCCTTCGGCGCTGGCCAGCACATCGCCACTGAACTTGACCGCTTTCGATTTGAAAACCATGATCGGAAACTTCGCGACATTGAAAAAATCCCCGGACTTCAGATGCTTCTCGAGCGCCGGGTCGCCGGTGCCTATCGATGCGGTATCAACCGTGATCTCGATGCTGCCGGTCTTGGCCGCGCGGTCGAGCACGATTTTGCCGCTGGTCTTGTTGAATTGCCCGTGATGCGTCGAAAAGCCGAAATGGCTGATCTCGAAACGCGGAAAAGTGTGGCTCGAATCGATGGTGTAGCTGTCGGCGGCCAGCGCGACTCCGGCGAACCCCAATGCGGCAAACGTCGCCAGCGTTAGATTGCGCACTTCCTGCTTACGAATCGTAGCCATGTGTCGTTGCCTTTCCTGTTAAAAAATGAAAATCCCATATCAAAAACACAACACCGACAAGCAACCGCCGATATACGCCGATTGACGCCGAAATAATTCCAGACCTGGCCCCGAACCAACGCCAAGTCGCTTGAACTTATCTGCGTTCATCTGCGTACCCCTCAAGGGGGTATTAAAAAGAATTCATCGGCGGTTTCAAATTTTTTAAGGCCGCTTTCAAATCAAATCGAACAGCAATACTTCAGCACCCGCGCCGTTCTCCATTGCCACCGCAGCTTCGCCGCTGATTTTGACTGCATCGCCGGCACTCAGTACCTGACCGTTGACCGTCACTTTACCGCGCGCGACGTGCACATAGGCTTTGCGCTCCACTGCCAGCGGATGCGTCGCTTTTTCGCTGCCGTCCAGCAGCACTGCGTAGATCGCCGCGTCCTGGTGTATTTTTAACGAACCTTCGCGGCCGTCCTTGGATGCGATCAGCCGCAGACGTCCGCGCCTGGATGCCGCTTCAAAATGTTTTTCTTCGTAGCCCGGCGCAATGCCGGCAGTGTCGGGCTCGATCCAGATCTGCAGCAGGTGCACCGGATCCTTGTCCGACGCATTGAACTCGCTGTGCCGCACGCCGGTTCCCGCGCTCATGCGCTGCACGTCGCCGGGACGAATAATCGAGCCGGTGCCCAGGCTATCCTTGTGCTCCAGCGCGCCTTCCAGGATATAGGTAATGATTTCCATGTCGCGATGACCGTGCGTGCCGAACCCCTGGCCCGGCTGCACCACATCTTCGTTGATGACGCGCAAGCTGGCATAGCCCATGTGCCGCGGATCGTGATAATCGGCGAATGAAAAGCTGAAATAGCTGTCGAGCCAGCCGTGGTTGGCGTGGCCGCGCTCGCCGGCTTTGCGTAATTCAATCATGTTGGCAACCCTTCAGAGTCTCAGGCCTGCAGCTTCAGCGGCAGATTCCGCAGACGCTTGCCGGTTGCAGAAAAAATCGCATTCGCCACGGCTGGAGCAATGAGAGGCACACCGGGTTCACCCACACCTGTCGGCTTTTCACTGCTCGCGACGATATGGACTTCGACCTTGGGCATCTCGTTGATGCGCAGCGGCCGGTATTCATGGAAGTTCGACTGCTCGACACGTCCTTCCTTCAGCGTGATCGCGCCGTACAGCGCCGCCGACAGGCCGAACCCGATGCCGCCTTCCATCTGCGCCGTGATCACGTCGGGATTGACCGCCACCCCGCAATCGACCGCGCAGACCACGCGATCGACGCGCAGCGTACCGTCAGGTTTCACGCTCACTTCCGCAACCTGCGCGACGACGGTGTTGAACGATTCATGCACCGCGATGCCGCGACCTTTGCCTTTCGCCAAAGGTTTGCCCCAGCCGGCCTTTTGCGCGGCAAGATTGAGCACGCCGAGATGGCGCGGATGCTTTGCCAGCAGCGCGCGCCGGAATTCGACTGCATCCTTGCCGGCAGCGGCTGCGAGTTCATCAATGAATGTTTCCGTAGAAAATGCCGTATGCGTCGAGCCGACCGAGCGCCACCACAGCACCGGCACGCCGATCTTCGGCGTATGCAGGTCGACCAGCATGTTCGGTATCTGGTACGGCAGATTGCTCGCCCCTTCGACCGAAGTCCCGTCCACGCCGTCCTTGACCATCATGCCCTCGAACATCGTGCCGGCGAGGATGGACTGCCCGACGATACGGTGCTGCCAGCCAATCAGATTGCCCTGCGCGTCGAGACCGGCGGCTATCCGGTGAAAATAGGCCGGCCGGTAAAAACCGGCGCGCATGTCGTCTTCGCGCGTCCAGATCATTTTCACAGGCACGCGACCGTTGATTGCCTTGGCGATGCTGACGGCTTCAAGGATGTAATCGGCCTGCGGATTGGCGCGGCGGCCGAAACTGCCGCCGGCGTACAGCATGTTGAGCTTGATCTGCTCGGGCTTAAGACCCGTGAGCTTGGCGACCGCAAACTGGTCCGGCGTCTGCAATTGTTCGCCGTTCCAGATTTCGCAGCTGTACTTGTCGAGCTTGACCACGCAGTCGAGCGGCTCCATCGCTGCGTGCGCGAGGTACGGAAATTCGAACGTAGCCTCGAGTTTTTTCGCGGCACCGGCAAGCGCCTTGTCCGCGTCGCCGTCCTTGCGCGCGACCAGCCCGGGTTTTTGCGCGAGTTCTTTGTACTGCGCAAGTATTTCAGCCGAACCGAGTTTGTTGGCGACGCTGTCATCCCACACGACCGTCAGCGCATCGCGCCCCTGCTTCGCCGCCCAAAAATCGTTGGCGAGCACCGCGACACCACTCGGGACCTGCACCACCTCGACTACGCCCTTGATGGCTTTTGCCTTGGTGGCATCAAACGACTTGACCTTGCCGCCGAACAAAGGCGAATGCGCGACCACCGCGGTCAGCATGTCCGGCAGCTTGACGTCTATCGTGAATTGCGCGCTGCCGTTGGTTTTGGGTTTGCTGTCCTTGCGGGCGACACGCTTGCCGATGTACTGGAAGTCTTTCGGGTCTTTCAACTTGACGTCGGCAGGCACCGGCTGCGTTGCCGCCTTCGCCGCCAATTGGCCGAAACTTGCCTTGCGATTGGTCGCCTTGTGCGCGACTACACCCTTGCTCACGGTGATGGAATCGGCGGGCACCTTCCATTCATCAGCCGCTGCCGCCACGAGCATCGCGCGCGCAGTAGCGCCCGCTTTTCTTAATTGCTCGTAGGAGTTCGCGATCGCGGTGCTGCCGCCGGTGCCCTGCGCAGGCCCCCACAGCAGGTTGTTATAGAGGCTGGCATTCGCCGGCGCACCCTCGAACCGGATTTGCGCCCAGTCGGCGTCGAGTTCTTCCGCCACCAGCGTCGGCAGGCCGGTGCTCACGCCCTGCCCCATTTCCAGATGCTTGATCAGCACCGTGACGCTGCTGTCGCCGCCGATGCGCACAAAAGCATTGGGCACGAAGTCCGCGCTACCTGCGCCCGCCGCGGCTGCACGCGCGAGATTGCCGAAGCCGATCGCAAATCCGCCGCCGGCTATCGCTGCCACCTGCAGAAACTGGCGGCGGGCGGGGTTCTCAAGTGCGTTATTCAAAAGTTGTTTCATGTTCAGGCTCCCACCGTTTTCGCGGCTTCCTTGATTGCGGCGCGGATGCGCACATAGGTCGCGCAGCGGCAGACGTTACCCGCCATCGCGTTGTCGATGTCGGCGTCGCCCGGTTTCGCATTCTTGGCCAGCAGCGCGGTGGCGCTCATGATCTGGCCCGACTGGCAGTAGCCGCACTGCACGACGTCGAGCTTCTCCCATGCCGCCTGCACCGCCTTGCCGGCTTTGGTGGTGCCGACCGCTTCGATGGTCGTGATTTGTTTGCCCGCCACCGCCGACACCGGCGTCACACAAGAGCGGATCGCGCTGCCGTCGAGATGCACGGTGCAGGCGCCGCACAGCGCCATGCCGCAGCCGTATTTGGTGCCGGTCAGGTTGAGATGATCGCGCAGCACCCACAAGAGCGGCGTATCGGGGGAGACATCGACGTTCTGCCGCTCACCATTGATAGTCAGAGCAATCATCACGCGTTCCTTTTTATGGCAATGGCGGGGAACCTGCCTTCGGCAGGGTATTTGTAGAACTCATCTAAAAAAACTACACCGACAAGCAACCGCCGATACACGCCGAAATAATTCCAGAACTTTCCCCGCATCTAGGTCAATTCCTTAGTCGTATCTGCGTTCATCGGCGGTTCCAAATTGTTGTTGAGACCGCCTCTAATTAAGCCGCAAAACGGATATTGCGACTTTAATATTTCACTTCGCAGCGGGATTTTGCTGCCCGGCGGCCGCGCGTTCGTCGGCCGCGATCTGCCAGCCACCGCCCAGCGCCTTGTAGAGTTGCACCAGCGACGTCAGCGTATTGCGGTAAACCGCCACGCGCGCCGACTCAGCGTCGTAAAGGGCTTTTTCAGCATCTATCACTTCGAAATACGAAGAGAAACCGATGTTGTAGCGTTTCAGCACCTGCTCGCGCGCGGCGCGCAGTGCGGTGATCTGTTCGTCCTGGGCACGCAATGTTTCGGCGTAGCCTTGGCGCGCCGCCAGCGCGTCCGACACTTCGCGGAACGCCTGCGCCACGGTCTGCTGGTACTGCAGCATCACCTGCTTCTCGCGCGCCGTGTAAATGTCGACCTGGTAGATATTGCGGTTGGCGTCGATGATGGGTTGCAGCAGACCGATGCCGAACGACCAGATCTTGGCCGGGCCGCTGAACAGATTGGCGAGTGCCGCGCTTTGCGAACCGAAGCTGCCGGTCAGCGAAATGGTCGGGAACAGCGAAGCCTTGACCGCTTTCAGCCGCGCGTTCGCGCCGATCAGGTTGTTTTCCGCCTGGCGCAAATCGGGCCGCCGCTCGAGGAGCGCTGCCGGCAGGCCGGTCGGCACTTCCGGCGGCGCCGGGAAATACTGCGCAGCGGTGGCCGCTTCGCGCAGGATGGGCGCCGGGTTTTCTCCCAGCAATACCTGCAGCAGGTTTTCCGCCTGCGCGATCTGGCTTTTAAGATCGGGAATGGCGGCGCGCGCGGTGGCGAGACTCGCATCGGCGCGGTTGACGTCGAGCCCGGACACCACGCCGCGGTTGAACTGCGCGCGCGTGAGTTCGACGAATTTTTCGCGCGTGCCCACGGTGCGCTCGGTCACGAACAGCAATTGATCGAGAGCGCGCAGATTGAAATAAGCGATTGCCACGTTCGATATGACGGCGACACGTGCCGCATCGCGCGCGAATTCTGACGCGTAGAGGTCGGCGCGCGTCGCCGCATTGATACTGGCAACACGCCTCCACAAATCGACTTCGTAAGACACGTCGATCTCGGCGTTGTAGGTCGAACGCGTGGCGGCTGCACTCGCCGGCAGCGGCGTGGGGCCGACCGTGGAAATGCGGGAACGCGACGAATTCACGCCCGCAGAGACCTGCGGTATCGAGCCCAGCCCGCTGATGCCGGTCGCGGCGCGGAATTCCTCGACGCGCGCCAGTGCAATCCTGACGTCGTAATTCTGCTGCAGCGCCGTTCTGATGAGTGTTTCCAGCACCGGGTCGCGATAGAGATCCGTCCACGCCAGGTCGGACAGCGATTTGCTGTCGAGCGGCGCAGCCTGTCCGCGATGCGCGGCGGGCGTATTCACTTCAGGCCGTTTGTAGTTGGGGCCCATCGCGCACGCCGCCAGCAGCGAAGCGAGTCCGATAACCAGCAGCCGTTTCATGCGCCGCTCCCCGGCCGCGCGCCGGACGCGGGCGCCTGGTCTTTCGAGAAAGGCCCCTTGCGCTCGCTGATGCGCTGGATGACGACGTAGAACACCGGTATCACGAAGATGCCGATCATGGTCGCGAACAGCATCCCAAACACGACCGTGGTGCCCAGAGACTGGCGTGCGCCGGCGCCGGCGCCGGTGGCGAGCGCCAGCGGGATGGTGCCGAAAATGAAGGCAAACGACGTCATCAGGATCGGCCGCAAGCGCAGCCGCGCGCCCTGCAGCGCGCCGTCGACGATGGATTCACCGCGGTCGCGCGCGAGTTTCGCGAACTCCACGATCAGAATCGCGTTCTTCGCCGCCAGCCCGATCAGCATGATGAGCCCGATCTGCGCGTACACATTGTTGGCGAGCTCGCGCATCCACAGGCCTGAAAATGCCCCCAAAACACCAAACGGAATCACCAGCAAAATCGCCACCGGCATCGCCCATGATTCGTACAACGCAGCCAGCACCAGAAATACGAACAGCAGCGACAGCGCGAAGATAAATCCGGTCTGGCCGCCTGTTTTCTTTTCCTGATACGTGGCGCCGGTCCATTCATAGCTGTAACCCACCGGCAGCGACTTCGCCAGCTCCTCCATGGCCTGCGCGGCCTGGCCTGAACTGTAGCCCGGAGCAGCACCCCCGTTGATGCTCGCGGAGCGGTAGATGTTGTAGCGCTGGAAATATTCCGGCGCGTTGACGACCCGGGGCTTCAGTACCGTGGAGAGCGGCACCATGTCGCCGCGAGCGCTGCGCACGTAATAGCGCTTGACGTCTTCCGGATAAGCACGCGCATAGCTTTCGGCCTGGGCCTGCACGCGGAACGTGCGGCCATAAAGGTTGAAGTCGTTCACGTAGTAGCCGCCAAGGAAAGTCTGCAGCGCGAAGAACACGTCCGACAAGGTGATGCCGAAAGACTTGACCTTGTCGCGGTCGACTTCGTATTCGACCTGCGGCACGCGGTCGTCGAAGTTTGCGAACACGAAACCGAGTTCGGGCCGCTTGCGGGCCTCGCCAAGGAAACCCTGCAGCACCTTCGAGAATTCCGCAACGTCGCCGCCCGCGCGATTTTGCAGGATGAATTCGAACCCCCCCGTGGTGCCAAGACCGCGGATCGGCGGCGGATTCAGCACCAGAATGTTGGCATCCTTGATTTCGCTGTTCAGGCGCCCGGTCAACGCGCGCAAAATTGCGGGACCTGAATCGGCGGCGGCTTGTCGCTCGTCCCACGGCTTGGTGCGGATGAACGCGGTCGCGTTGTACGAGGTCGACAATCCGGTCAGCAGGTTGAACCCCGAGATAGTGGCGACGCCGGCAATGCCGGGCTGCTCGTTGACAATTTTCGTGAGCTTGTCCACCACCGCGTTGGTGCGCTCGAGCGACGCGCCGGCGGGCAATTGCATGACGGCGAACATATAGCCCTGGTCCTCGTCCGGCACGAGACCCGTCGGGCGCGTGGCAAGCATGCCGTAGAGCACGCCCAGCATTACCGCGAAAGTCAGCGACACCAGCACGGCGCGCCGGATCAGAACCGCCACCGATTTCGTATAGCCGCTGGTAAACGCCGCAAACATGCGGTTGAACCAGTCGAAGAACCGGGCGAGCATGCCTTTGTGTTCGCTTTGCGCCGCCGGGTGCAACAACAATGCGCATAATGCCGGCGTCAGCGTCAACGCCACGACCGCCGACAGGATCACCGAGGTGGCGAGCGTCAACGCGAACTGCTTGTAGAGCGCGCCGGTGAGGCCGCCCAGGAAACCGGCCGGAATGAATACGGCGGACAAGACCAGCGCGATGGCGACCACCGGCCCGCCGACATCCGCCAGCGCCGCCTTGGTCGCTTCCGCCGGCGACATGTTTTCGGTATCGAGCTTGTGCTGCACCGCTTCGACCACCACGATTGCGTCGTCAACGACGATGCCGATTGCGAGCACCAGACCGAACAGCGTCAGGGTGTTGATGGTGAAACCGAGCGCGGTAAATACTGCGAACGTGCCCAGCAACGACACCGGCACCGCCAGCATAGGGATGAGCGTTGCGCGCCAGCTTTGCAGGAACACGAACACCACGATCAGCACCAGCACGATCGCCTCGAACAGCGTCTTCATCACTTCCTTCATCGATTCGGTGACGAACGGCGTGGTGGTATACGGCACCGAATAAACCATGCCGGGCGGAAACGACTTCGCGAGCGTGTCCATCGTCCTGGTCACGCCCTTGGCGACGTCAAGCGCATTGGCGTCGGGTTGCAGGAAAATCCCGATGAATACCCCGGGCAGGCCTTTTTCCCGCACGTTGATCGAGTAGTCGGCGCCACCCAGCTCGATGCGCGCGATGTCCTTCAGGCGCACGATCTGGCCGTTGGTCGCGGCGCTCACCACTATGTTCTCGTATTGAGTGACGTCGACGAGCCGCCCCTGCACCGTCACCGAATACTGCATCTGCAGCCCGGCGGGCGCCGGCGCGACGCCGACGCGGCCGGCGGGCGCCACGACGTTCTGCTCCTGCACGATGCGGGCGACGTCGCCGGCGGTCACGCCGAGGCGCGCCATCTTGTCGGGGTCGAGCCAGATGCGCATGCTGTAATCGCGCGCGCCGAAGAGGCGCACGAAGCCGACGCCGGGAATACGCGCCATCGCATCCTGGATATTTAGCAGCGCATAGTTGCTGAGGAAAATAGAGTCGTAACGCTGGTCGGGCGACGTCAGCGCGATCACGCTCAGAAAATCGGTGGACTGCTTGCGCACCTGTATGCCCTGGCGGATCACGTCGGCGGGCAACACGCTTTGCGCGACCGCCACGCGGTTCTGCACGTCGACTGCCGCCAGATCCTGGTTGGTGCCGACATCGAAGGTGACGGTCAGCGTGTAGCTGCCGTCGTTCGCGCTCTTCGAATCCATGTAAATCATGTTCTTCGAGCCGTTGACCTGCTGCTCAATGGGCGCCGCGATCGACTGCGCGACCACGCTAGCGTTGGCGCCCGGGAAAGCTGTTGTCACCAGCACCTGCGGCGGCACGATCTGCGGATACTGTGTGATCGGCAGGCCGAGCACGGCCACCCCGCCTGCGAGCGAGATGATCAGCGAGATGACCGACGAGAAAACCGGGCGGTCGATAAAGAAATTAAACATGTTTACTTCGCGCCTTTGACGTCATCTTTTTTCGCGGTGTCCTTGCCGGCTTCCTGCGGCACAGCGGCTTTCTTGGCGTCGTCTTTAGCGTCGCCGGCTTTTTTCGCGTCATCGCTTTTCCCGCCGGCCTTCCTGGCGTCGTCTTTGGCGTCGCTTGTCGCGGTCACCGGCTTCACCGGCGCGCCGGGCCGGACTTTTTGCGTGCCTTCGACGATGACCATTTCACCCGCCACGACGCCGGCCTCGACCACCCAGTCATTGCCGAGCCGGGTGTTCGCGGTAATTTCGCGGTACGCGGCCTTGCTTTCCGCATCGACGACGTAGACCGAGCGCTTGCCCTGCAATTCCTGCACTGCCTGCTGCGGGATACGGATCGCATTGAGTTCCTGCAGCGACGGGAAGATCACGCGCACGAGCTGGCCTGCGCGCAACAGCCGTTCGGGATTGGGCACCTGCACGCGCACCTGCAGCGTGCCGCTTTTCGCGTCCACCGCCGCATCGACGAAATTCAGCTTGCCGCTGGACTTGTATTCGCTGCCATCGGCGAGCTTCAGGCGGAACGGCGGCAACTTGGCATTGCCTTCGCCGGGATTGCGTTTCAGCTGGCGCTGCAGTTCCAGCAATTTCTGCTCGCTAACCGTGAAATTGACGTAAATCGGATCGACCGAATACAACGTCGTCAGCAGCGTGGTCGACGCATTGACGAGGCCGCCCGGCTTGATCAGCGCCTTGCTGATTACGCCGTCGCGCGGCGCGCGTATCGTCGCGTATTCGAGATTGAGTTCCGCCGTTTTAACCTGGGCTTTCGCGGCGTCTTCATTGGCCGCGTCGGTGGCTTCCCGCGCGATTGCGGTATCGAGATCCTGCTGGCTGATCGCCTTGTCGGCCAGCAGCGGCCGGATGCGGTCGAGATTCTGCTTTGAATTGAGGTGTGCCGCCTGCGTCTGCGCGAGCGCCGCCTTGGTCTGCGCCAGTGCGGCGATAAACGGCTGCTGGTCGATCACGAAGAGCAGGTCGCCGCGCTTGACGCGGGCGCCGTCCTCGAAGCCCTGGCGCTCGAGCAAACCGTTGATGCGCGCGCGAATTTCGACGGTGTCCACCGCTTCGGTTTGCCCGACGTATTCCTCGAACACCGCAATGGGTTGGGTGACTGCTTTCATCACACCGACTTCGGGCGGGGGCGGCGCCTGCGCAGGTCCCTTGCCGCCGCAGCCGGCCAATGCCAACGCGGCCAGTACTGCCACTGTAACTGCGCCTGCTTTCAGCAATTCGCCGCGCAGTTCATGCAAATAATAATTTGGACGCACAAAATATCTCCCTGACAAATTTCGATGCCGCAAAAAACGCGGGCAGTTATGCCGATGACTTTACTGCCGCACCATTCAAATATCTAAAAAACAAGTACGGCTAGAAGCCTTCTCAAAAAACAGTTTGGAACCGCCGATGAACGCCGATGAACGCAGATAAGTTCAAGGGGCTTGACCTTGATTCGGAGAAAGGCTGGATTTATATCGGCGTCAATCGGCGTGCCCCTCAAGGGGGTATTAAAAAGAATTTATCGGCGGTTGCTTGTTGGTGTTGTATTTTTGAGATGCGTTCTAGATAAGCGCCGACAGCACGCGCTCCGCAGCATCGTGATCGAGCCCTGCAAGGGTCTTGTCGAGCTCTTTTTGCACCTTTTCGACCTGCCGCGCGCCGGCTGACTGGCGTTCCGTACCGAGCGGCGTCAGCGCCGCGCGCTTGCTGCGCCGGTCGGTCGGGTCTTCCACGCGCCGGACCAACCGGTCGGCCTCGAGACGATCGATCAGTTGCGTGATGTTGGAGCGCACGCAGGTCAGCTTGGACGCAAGCTCGCTCAGGCTCAAAGGCTCGCCCGCCTCGACCAGCACCGTCAACGCAACGAATTTCGGCCCCGACAGTTCGGCTTGCGCGAGCGCGTCTTCCCAGCGGTCTTCGACCGCGTGCGACGCGCGCACCAGCAGGCGCATCAATTGCCGGGTCGGCGATAGCAACGCGGGGACCGCGCGAACGTGCTTCCTGACGGCGCTGGATTTTCTATTCATATATGAATGGTATAGCCCTGCCAGGTTACCGTCAATCCGGTGCGAACTCTCAGGCGAGCACGCGCGCGAACATGGCGCGATCGACGTTGCCACCGGACAGCACCACGGCGATGCGCCGCCCGTGGTTGCGCGCGCGTTCCTGCAAAGCGCCCGCCAGGGGTGCTGCCCCCGCGCCTTCCGCCGTGCTGTGTATGGTGCTGAAGTACAGGCGCATGGCGTCCGCCACTTCATCGTCCGTCACCGCGAGAATGCGCGCCGCTCCGCGCCAGATGATTTCCAGCGCTGCGGCGTCCGGCACGCGGCAGGCCATGCCGTCGGCAAGCTCAGTCGTGACTGCATGCTCGATCAGCTTTTTCGATTCGAACGACAATTTGTACGCAGGTGCGTGCGCCGACACGACGCCGACGATCTCCGTCTTCAGTCCCAGCGCGTCGCGCGCCGCGATCATCCCCGCGATGCCCGAGCCCTGCCCGATCGGCACATAAACGGTGACGAGATCGGGCGCACCGCGCAGCAGTTCAAGCGCATAAGTCGCCACCCCGCGCACCAGGTGTGGATGAAAAGCCGGAATCATCTGCAGCTTGCGTTCGCCCGCGAGCTTGCCGGCATATTCGCGCGACTCCTGGAAATCATCGCCGTGCTCTATGAGTTCGACACCGAGCGCGCGCATGGCCGCGTTTTTTTCGAGGCTGTTGCCGCGCGGCACCACGATGGTGGCGGCAATACCGCTTTTGCGTGCGGCATAACCGACCGACTGGCCGTGATTGCCGCGTGTCGCACTGATAACACCCGCCGGGCGCGTGCCGCCGGCGGCGAGTTCGTGGAAATAAACCAGCCCACCACGCACCTTGAAAGCACCGGTCGGCGTGAAGTTCTCGTGCTTGACCCACACGTCGGCGCCGAGCTCCGCGCCCAGCAATGGCCAAGCGAACTGCGGCGTCGGCGCAAACGTCTGATAGACGATCGCCGCGGCGCGGTCGAGATTTTCGCAGGTAAAGTCAAATTCGCTCATACGATGATTGTAAGCGTTGTAAAAATCCTGTGTAATTTGGCGTGCCGCGGTTCGACCAAGCCATTTAGCCGGGAGACATCATGAAATTCGCCTTTATCGTCCTGTCCGTTTTGCTCAGCCTGCCGGCCGCTGCCCAGCCGGACCGCTTCGACAAGGTGCAGATCAAGACCACCCAGTTGGCGCAGAACATCTACATGCTCGAAGGCGAAGGCAGCAACATCGGTGTATCGGTCGGCGAGGACGGCGTGTTCCTGATCGACGACCAGTTTGCGCCGCTGACGGCGCGCATACTGGCCGCGATCAAGGCGATTTCGGACAAGCCGGTGCGCTTTCTGCTCAACACCCACTGGCATTTCGACCACACCGGCGGCAATGAAAATCTCGGCAAGTCGGGGGTCGTCATCTTCGCGCAGGACAATGTGAGAAAGCGCCTGACCGTGAAAACACCGATCGAGTTCTTCAAAGCGGCATACGGCCCGTCGGCCCCTGCCGCGCTGCCTGTCGTCACGTTCGCCGAAACGGTCACGTTCCATTTGAACGGCGACGAAGCAACCGCCATACACATGCCGAATGCGCACACCGACGGCGACTCCATCATTCATTTCCGCAACGCCAACGTGGTGCACATGGGCGACACTTACTTCAACGGCCTCTACCCTTTCATCGACACCGGCACCAACGGCTCGGTCAAGGGCATGATCGCGGCGGCCGACCGCGTGCTCAAAATATCCGACGACACCACCAAGATCATTCCCGGCCACGGGCCGCTATCGAACAAAGCCGAGCTCAAGGCCTACCGCGACATGCTGGTCAAGATTTCCGTGAAAATCGAAGCGATGGTGAAAGCGAAGAAGACACTGGCGCAGGTCATCGCCGCAAAACCCACCCGCGACTTCGACGAAGCGTGGGGCAAAGGCTTTCTCAAGCCCGAGCAGTTCGTCGAAATCGTCTACACAAGCGCAACGAAGCGTAAATAGCGCTGCGGCGCCCTAGCGGGAGTAATTTCTGGCACGAAAATTCGCGTGCCCCTCGCGTCGGACCATGCTTTTAGGGTTTGGCATCCGCGCTGCCCTGCGCTTCGGACTCGGCAATTTCGGCGCGCACCTTGGCCATGTCGAGCGCCTTCGCCTGCTCGATCACGCTGTCGATGCCGGCCGCCGGCATCGCGCCCGGTTGCGAAAACAACACGACCTGATCGCGGAACAGCATCACGTTCGGAATCGACCGCACCTGGAAATGCCCGGCGATCTCCTGCTGCTCTTCGGTATTGATTTTGCCGAATACGACGTCGGGATATTTTTCCGACGCGGCCTCGAACGTGGGCCCGAACGCCTTGCACGGCCCGCACCAGGATGCCCAGAAATCCAGTATCACCATGCTGTTTTTGGTGACTATATCCTCGAAATTTTCTTTGGTGATTTCAATTGTCGCCACGAAATTCTCCGATTGATTATTTCTGAAATAATATCATGCGGGAAAATGGTGATGAGCAATGAGTGATGGGTAATGGGTAATGGGGTTCCGTCCGCCGCGTGATCATGCGCGCCAGGTTCTCGAAGAGCACACGGGCGAAACCGTGCAGCGCGTAGAGGTGCATTTTGTAGAGCGAGATATATATGATGCGCGCGAAATAGCTTTCGATGAACAGCGCCCCGCCGATGAGCCTGCCCATCAGGGAGCCGACCGTGCTGTATGCGCCGAGCGGGACCAGAGAACCGAAGTCGCGGTACGTCCACGGCCGCGGCGGCTCTCCGCGCAGACGGCGCTTGAGCGTGCCGAG
>CANJHY010000119.1:0-14805 GCA_947474275.1 Betaproteobacteria bacterium | reverse complement strand
GTCCACCGCAACGCCCAAGCCGACGTGCTGGCGAACGTGATCAACGGCAATGGCGGCGACGCCATCACCGTCAGCTACAACAGCGGCGTCAATTTCAGCAGCGAGCCGCGCAAAGACGGACCGAATCGGACGGATACGGGGCAAAATAACGGCGGCGCCGGGATCAAGTGCTCGGTCGGCGGCTATGTAGACGGCCCTGCCGGAACCCTGGCCGGGACACGGGGCGCAAAAGAGTTCGACAATTCCTGTGTCGATCGCACGACTAACCCCTGATGCACCTTGACCTGCCCGCATCAACAATCTAACCTCGATTCCGTTCGCATTGAACATGCGCGCACAGGTAACTAAATTGGCTGCACAAGGGGAAAGCATGGGCGACTACACAAACATGTCGGCGTATTACGACGCCATCATGACTTCGGGCTATTACGATTACACAGCGATAGTCGACGGCCTGCTCTCCCAGGGGCCATTTAAAAGTGTTCTTGAAATCGGCTGCGGCACCGGCCTGATCCTCGAAGAAATGGCGAAGCGGCAGTACTCGCCTTCCATCACCGGCGTCGACCTCACCGAAGCCATGCTCGCGATCGCGCGCAAACGCCTGCAGCCTTTCTCCAATGTGTCGCTGTCGAAGCAAAACATCATCGATTTCGACATGCAGCAGCAATACGAGCTGGCGTTCTCGTATGGCGGCGTCTGGTATTTCGTCATTGACGGCGACAAAGAACCTTTCATGGTGAGCCACCTCGCCGAGGACGAAGACAACCATCGCGGCATGGAGCGCCTGTCGAAACACATTTGCAAGGGCGGCAAGTTTCTGCTCGGCGTGCAGGGGCCGCACTTTGATTACGAAAGCAAAATCTCCAACGGCATGACGTATTCGCAAAAAGTCCTGCCCAACGGCCATGGCTTCACCAAGCATTACTATCTGGCCGATGCGTCCGAGACGGTGATGGCGCAGACCATTCATTACCGCACCTACGATTGGGCGGAATCGCGCAAGATGATGTCGGCTTATGGCTTTGAGCACGAACCCGGCGTGCACATCGGCAACGGCAAGAAGCAGTTTCTGGGATTCAAGAAAATATAGACGAGGCACGTTATGGTTCCGTCATTCCCGCGCAGGCGGCAATCCAGAGCATGGAGCCGCAGATAAACGCAGATAAGTTAAAAATGCTTAACATCAGCTAGACCGCAGCAGTACTTGGGTTTTATCTGCGTATATCTGCGTTCATTTGCGGCTGATTTGTGCTTTTGCATTTTTTAGTTCGCTTCTTACATCAGAGATTCCCGCAAGTGCAAACCACATTGAGCACCAAACCCCGCGTCTGTTTCGTCGGCATCGGCAACATGGGTAATCCCATGGCTGCCAACCTCATCAAGGCGGGCTACCCCGTCGCCGTATTCGATCTTGTCCGCGGCAAGGCAGACAACCTCATCGCTCACGGCGCCACCTGGGCGTCCAGTCTCGCTGAAGGCGCGGCCGCCGCCGACGTGGTGATCGCTTCGCTGCCCGGCCCCGACCAGGTACGCGCGGCCATGCTCGGTAAAACGGGAATTTTGTCTGCGGTGTGTCCCGGCACCACGGTGATCGACACCTCGACCAGTGCGGTGGACCTCGTGATCGAGCTGACGAAGTTCGCCGGCACGCGCAATGTGGACTTTCTCGAAGCGCCGGTGACCAATGCCGTCGATTTCGCCGCACTCGGCAGATTGTCGATCTTCGTGGGCGGCTCGAAAACCTGCTTCGACAAGCACAAACCCATCTTCGAAGTCCTCGGCGAAAAAATCTTCCATGTCGGCGCGCCCGGCAACGGCGCCACCATCAAGCTGCTGACCAACCTGCTGTGGTTCGTCGGCGCCGCCGCCATCGGCGAAGGTCTGATGCTGGGTGCGAAAGCCGGCATTCCGCTTGAGACCGTGTGGGAAGCCATCAAATCGAGCGCCGGCAACAGCTGGGTCGCCGAGCACGACGTGCCCTCCATATTCGCCGGTCATTACGATCCGAGTTTTTCGCTCGCACTGTGCTGCAAAGACCTCGGCCTCGTCAACGAGATTGCCGCCAAGCAGGGATACTCCCTGACGATGGGCGGTGTGGCGAAGTCGTTGTTCCAGGAAGCGATGGCCCGCTACGGCAAAGACGCCGGCGAGCTGCACGTCGTGCGGCTGCTCGAAGAACGCGTCGGACTTTTCCTGCGCCCGCCCAAAGGCGTTCCCGTCACTCCTATCGACGTGCCAAAAGAAAGCCGCCAACCGGCGCTGATGATGGAGGCGCGCGAACACATGCCGCAGGGCGTGGCGGAGAACTACCGCTACTGGGGCGATGACAAAACCGTCTTTGTCGAAAGCGCCAAGGGTTGCCGCTTCACCGACTGCGACGGCAGGACCTTCGTCGATTTTCGTTTGGGCTACGGACCCATCATCTTGGGCTACCGCGACGAGCGCGTGGACCGCTCCGTGGTCGAGCAGATCATGCAGCGCGGCACGCTGTCGGGGTTTGCCACCGCGCTCGATACGACCGTCGTCAAACAGATAAAAGCGCTATGCCCCAATATCGGCAAGATGCGGTTCGCCAATTCGGGCACCGAAGCCGTGATGGGCGCAGTGCGCACCGCGCGCGGCTTCACCAAGCGCGACCGCATTGCCATCGTCGAAGGCTGCTTCCACGGCCTTTACGACGAAATGATGTGGAAAGCGGATGTCGAGAACTGGAATCCAAAAGGCAGCACCGCGCCTGACGTCATCCCTTTCGGTGGCGGCATTCCGCAACGCGCACGCGAGTTGGTGGACTTCATTCAACTCAACAATTTCGAATCGCTGGAGAACCTGTTTGCCTCGCGTGGCGACACTCTGGCATGCGTGGCCATAGAACCCATCATCGGCAACTGCGGCAGCATCAGCGCGAACCAGCCCTGGCTTCAAAAGCTGCGCGATCTGTGCACACAAAACGGCACGATGTTGCTGATCGACGAAGTGAAATCAGGCTTCCGTGTCGCCAAGGGCGGCGCGCAGCAACTCTACGGCATCCACGCCGACCTGACGACCTACGCGAAGGCAATGGGCAACGGCTACCCGGTGGCGGCGTTCGGCGGACACGCGGACGTGATGGACGTCGTCGGCTCGCACCAAGGCGGCGTCGTCCACGGCGGGACTTACACCGCGAACCTCGTCGCACTGAGCGCCGCGCATGCCACTTTGAAAATCCTCGCCGAGACCGATGCCCTGCAAACGGTTGATCGGGTGGGAGGAGAAATTCGCGACCTGCTCGGCCGCGTATTCACGGCGGCTGGAATCGAACACGCTTTCGCCGGCCCGCCCGCCATGTTCGGTATCCACTTCACGCCGACAGTCCCCGCCAACTATCGCGACTGGCGCGTCACCAACAGCGAGCTTTACCGCAAGTTCGCGTGGAAACTCATTGACATGGGCGTGATGCTCGAACCCGATTCACGCGAACCGTGGTTCATCTGCGAAGCGCACCAGCACCTCGACTTGGGGTGGCTGGAAGACACCGCAACAAAAGCAATGAAGGCGGCACGCGCAAACTAACCTGTGCTACCTTCCCGAACCTGACCGCATAATTCCAAGAGGGGGAGAACCATGAGCATGAAAGGGAAGGCCTATATCGTCGGCGCATACGAGCATCCTTTGCGCAAGGCACCGGATAAATCGGTCGCGCAATTGCACGCCGAGGTGGCGAAAGGCGCGATCGAAGACGCCGGACTCACCAAGGACGACATCGACGGCTATTTCTGCGCCGGCGACGCCCCCGGGGCGAATGCGTTCAGCATGGCCAATTACATGAACCTGAAGCTGCGCCATTTCGACACGACGGATTGCGGCGGCTCGTCTTACCTCGTGCACGTCGGCCACGCGGCGGCAGCGATTGCAGCCGGGAAATGCAACGTCGCACTCATCACCCTGGCAGGACGGCCGAACTCCGAAGGCAGCTCGGGCACTCAGGTGCGGGAACGCGGTGCTTACCTGCCCGACGCGCCGTATGAAATCCCGTACGGCCCGGTCACCGTCAACCTGTATGCGATGGTGGCGATGCGCCACATGTACGAATACGGCACGACCAGCGAGCAACTCGCATGGGTCAAGGTCGCCGCTTCGCATCACGCGCAACACAACCCGAATGCCATGCTGAAAAACGTGGTCACCGTCGAAGAAGTGCTGAATTCGCCGATGATCTCGGACCCGCTGCATCGCCTGGACTGCTGCGTCGTCAGCGACGGCGGCGGCGCGCTGATCGTGGCGCGGCCGGAGATCGCGCAGCAACTCAAGCGGCCGAAGGTGAAAATTATCGGCGTCGGCGAAGCACTGAAGCACCAGATGGGCGGCAAGATAGATCTCAGCTACTCCGGCGCGCGCTGGTCGGGCAAGCGCGCATTTGAAGAAGCCGGCGTGAAGCCATCCGACATGAAATACGCGTCGATCTACGACAGCTTTACGATCACCGTCATCATGCAGCTGGAAGATCTCGGTTTCTGCAAAAAAGGCGAAGGCGGAAAATTCGTCTCTGATGGCAATCTCATCTCCGGCACCGGCAAGCTGCCGTTCAACACCGACGGCGGCGGTCTCTGCAACAACCACCCGGCGAACCGCGGCGGCATGACCAAGGTCATCGAGGCCGTCCGCCAGTTGCGCGGCGAAGCGCATCCCAAGGTGCAGGTGAAGAATTGCGACCTGGCGCTCGCGCACGGCACCGGCGGCTCGCTCGGGCACCGGCACGGCAGCTCCACAGTGATCATGGAAAGGGAGTAAGGCAATGGCGACTGCATATCAGGAAAGAAAGATGCGCGACACGGCGATGAACCCCGGCGACCAGGAATACTTCGACGCTGCGGCGGCCGGCAAACTCATGCTCGGCAAATGCGGCGGTTGCGGCGAGCACCACCACTACCCGCGCGCGCTGTGCCCGTTCTGCTTCAGCGACAAGGTGCAACTGGCCCCGGCGAAAGGCACCGGCGAGATCTACAGCTACAGCGTGAGTCGCCGCGCCGGCCCCGTCGTGTATTGCATCGCTTACGTCAAACTCGACGAAGGCGTGACCATGCTGACGAACATCGTCGACTGCGATCTCGACACGGTGAAAATCGGCCAGAAAGTGAAAGTCACTTTCAAGAAGACCGAAGGCGGCGTGGCCATGCCTGTGTTCACACCGGCTTGAAGGGCGCACCCGCTTGGAGCCGCAGATGAACGCAGATAAGGGCGAAAGCAATTAATAAATGAGTTGAATGAAAGACTGACAGGCGGATGCAAAGCGGCTGTTGCCCCTTATCAACTGTCCGTTATTGATCTAATTTTCATCTGCGTTTATCTGCGTTTATCTGCGGCTGATTGTCGTTTTTTAATGGGGCGGCGGGAGGTAACATGCCATACATTCAGTCCGACGGCGCGCGGCTGTACTACGAAGAAGCCGGTACTGGCACGCCTATCGTGTTCTGCCACGAGTTTTCGGGCGATCTGTGGAGCTGGGAGAAACAGATCCAGCATTTCAGCCGCCACTATCGCTGTATCGCCTTCAACGCCCGCGGCTATCCGCCGTCGGAAGTGCCCAAGTCGCCCTCGCGCTATTCGCACGAGCACGCTGTTGACGACGTCGCCGTCGTGATGCGCCACCTCGGGTTGAAGAAAGCGCACATCATCGGCTGCTCGATGGGTTCGCGCACGACGCTGGATTTCGGCCTGCGTTATCCCCGCATGGCGCTCTCGCTCACCATGATAGGCATCGGCAGCGGCGGCGATCCGCGCAACAAGTCCGCCTTCCTGAAGCAGACCGAAGCGCGGGCGCGCCTGTATGAAGAAGGCGGGCTCGCCGTCGTGTTGAAAGGCCTGCGCAAAGCGGAGAACCGCATCCAGTTGAAACGCAAGAATCCGCGCGCGTTCGAAGACTTCTGCCGGCGCTTCATGCTCCACTCCGCGCAAGGCTGCGCCCACATCACCCGCCGCGTGCAGGGACGCCGCGCTTCCCTCTTCGATATGGGGCGCAAGTTGCAGGCGATGAAGGTACCCGTCTTGGTGATCGTCGGTGACGAAGACCCCGGCGCGATCACGTCAGGGCTGTTCATGAAAGAAGTCAGCCCGGCGGTGCGGCTGGCTATCGTTCCCGCCACCGGCCACCTGGTGAACCTCGAAGAACCGGACGCGATGCACAAGCTGGTCGAAGACTTGTTTGCGCTCGTCGATTCGGGGAAATGGCGGCCGCGCGGCAAGTGAGCCGATTGTTATCGAACGCGACTTTTATTTTCCGGTCGTATTGTGGAAAACATCATCGGCCGCATTTCTTTGCTGCCATGACCTTGCCGACGGCGTTTTGATCGCCGCGCACGGTCGCCAGCTCGGCAGCTTCAGAGCCGTCGCCCTGCCCGACCCCCAGCACGGTCGCCTGAAAGCTGCTTGATCTGATCCGCTTTTCCTGCCCACCTACCAATGCGAGTTCGCGCCTGATCAGCGACTCCAGCTCAGCAGTCAGGCGCGGGCAGGTGTATTCGTCGTAATTGATTCCGGAGCCGCGCGAGGCCGCCACCTGCGACGATGGCGTGGGCGCGTTGGCGCAGGCGCTGAGCAACAGCGACAAAACAACGATTTCACCGAATCGGGACATGGTTGCCTCCTTCATTTTTGCGCAGCGCCCGCCATATGCTCAGCCGCAATCAACCCGAACACCGCGGCCTTGATCAACCCGCCGAGATAGTGCGCGCCGCCGCGGCCTTCGAGACCGCCGGTGGATGAACCCGCAGCGTAGAGTCCGGGAATGATCTCTCCCGACTCGCGCAGTACGCGAGCATGAGCATCGATCGCAATGCCGCCCATCGTCATCGTAATCCCGGCGCATAGCGGTACTGCGTAATACGGCGGCGTGCTCACCGGCATGGTCGGGATCGGCGCATTGCCGGGGATGGGCTTGTTGCTGCGGGTGGGTTTGAGTTTGACCAGCGTATCGGCCGCATAGGCCCTGTTGTATTCGCTCACGGTCTTCTCGAGCTGGTCCGCCGGCACGCCGATCAGTTTTGCGAGTGCCGCCAGGGTCGGCGCCGAATGCACGGTGCCGCCCGCCTCCACCAGCAAGGGATTCGCGGGAATGCGCGCATTCTTGCCCGGCCCCTGCCAGACCTTTTCGTCGAACACTGCGCAAGCAGTCAGCGGATCGTCGAGCCGCGCAATCGCGTTGGCGACGAACACACCGCCCTTGCCCTCATCGACGAACCGCTCACCGTTGGCGTTGACCACGATGCCGGCAACGCCGAGCTCGTCGCATTGCGGGTACGGCCATACTTTGTCGTTGTGGAACGCATCGCGCGACAGCAAATGGCCGTAGAAATCCGTGAGCTCGCTGGTTGCAGCACCAATGGCACGCGCCATGCGCATGCCATCGCCAAAACCGTTCGCAGCACCCCGCTGCATGAGCTTTTCGGCCTGAGCAGAAATATTCTCCCGCAGAAATTCCAGATCGCTCTGATAGCCTCCGTCCGCGATCAACACTGCGCGCGCTTTGAAAAGAACTGCAGCGCCATCGCGTACCGCTGCCACCCCGGCGACGCGTCCGTTTTCAGCGATGAGGCCGCTCGCCGCCGTGCCGCGGAACACTTCGCCGCCGCGCTGCTTGATATTTTTCTCAAGGAGCTGCATCGCGACGTCAGCACCCCGCCCTTTCCAGTCGAGCCCCGGCGTGAGCGGGCGCCGCGGCGCCAATACCCATTGCTGATAGGGCATGTCGCCGACGTTCATGAAAGCGACGCCTTCGTCGCGCAGCCAGTCAACGACCCGTGCCGCGCTTCCAGCGAACGCTTTTGCCAGCGCGGGATCTGCTTTGCCGCGCGTCGCGTTATTGATCACTTCGACCAGTTCGGGTACGGATTCCCGGATGTTGTGGAATGCGATATGCAGGATGCCGCCTGAATAACGCGAGTTGCAGGCGTACTGTTCATCGGTGCCCCGCTCCAGCACCGCAACGCGCAATCCCGCCTGCGACACTCGCCCTGCCGCGGTAAGCCCGGCGATTCCGCCGCCGATGATGACAACATCGTATTCGGTGTTCATTGGAAAATGCACTGATAGGTGAATATTTTCATATTGGCTTGGTTTTCGAAAAGGTGAGCTTTGGATTTTACCGTTTTTCGCCAAAACGAATTTCTTCCTAATTCTCCCAGTGGCAGACCGGAGAACTGGTAAAAAGCCGGTTCAGATTTTGTCGTCTTCAGCCAGCACGGTTTTCGGCACGCGCCGCAGCAACTTCAGCGAGAGGATCGCGAACACCACCGTGCACACGATGAGTACGGCCGCCACCGGGCGCTGCCAGAAGATCGTCAGGGAACCGCCGCTCATGGACAGCGACTGGCGCAACGAGCTTTCGAACATGTCGCCGAGAATGAACCCGAGTATCAGCGGGGCAAGCGGCCAGTCGGCTTTTTTCATGGCGAAGCCGATGACGCCGAAGACCAGCGCCACCCAGACGTCGAACATGGTATTGCGCGGCGAATAAGCGCCAACCAGGCAGACCGCCAGCACGACGGGGCCCAGCACCTTGTACGGGATCAGGCTGATGCGCGCCCACAACCCGACCAGCGGCAGATTGAGCACCAGCAGCAGCACGTTGCCGACATACATGCTGCCGATGACGGTCCATACGAACAATGGATTTTGCACAAACAACGTCGGACCCGGCTGCACGCCATACATCATCAGCGCAGCGAGAATGATTGCGAGCGACGGCCCCGTAGGAATTCCCAGCGTCAGCAACGGCACAAAGCCCGCCATCGCAGTGGAGTTGTTTGCCGCTTCGGGTCCCGCCACGCCCTCGATCACGCCAGTGCCGAATTTCTCCGGGTATTTCGAGATCCGCTTTTCGACGTCGTAGGCCATGAAGCTCGTCAGGGCTGGCACCATGCCCGGGATAAGCCCCGGAAAAAAACCGACCAGCGTGCCGCGCACGCTCGCCCACAACCCCTGTTTCAGCTCAGCGCCCCGGGGCGTCATTTTTCCGAGCTTGCCCTGATAGATGTTGGTCGCCCCGATTTGCGCTGCCACCAGGATTTCGCCGATGCCGAAAAGCCCCACGACCACGGGCACCAGTTCGAGCCCGCGCATCATCCCCGTTACGCCGAAATTCAACCTGGCCGCCCCGGTAAGAGGATCGAGGCCCACCGTCGCGAGCACCATGCCGATGACGCCCGCGGTCAGCCCCTTGAGCTTGTCGGGCGAAAGCGTGATGAGCATCGTCAGGCTGAATAGCAGCAGCCCGACATATTCCGGCGGACCGAACTTCAGCGCGTATTTCGCGATCGCGGGACCGGCAAACGAGATCACGACCGACCCGAATGTTCCCGCGATAAACGACCCTACCGCCGCGATCCACAGCGCCTGGCCCGCGCGCCCCTGCTGGGTCATCTTGAAGCCGTCGATCGCCGTCACGACGGAACCGGCCTCGCCCGGGATGTTGATGAGGATCGAGGTGGTGGAGCCGCCGTACATTGCGCCGTAGTACAGGCCCGACAGCATGATGATCGAAGCGGTGGGATCGAACCGCATCGTCAGCGGCAGCAGGATCGCAATGGTCGATGCCGGCCCCAGCCCCGGTAACACGCCCACGATGGTCCCCAGCAGAACGCCGATAAAACAAAAGAAGAGGTTCGTCGCCGACAGGCAGTTGATCAAACCGTTAAGCAGTTCCATGGATGCCTGCTATCTTCCGCTCACCAGTCGGCCAGCAGTCCGCGCGGGAAAATAATCCCGAGCCATTCCACGAAGACGAGGTAAAACGCGGCCGTCATCAGCGCGCTCACGCCAAGATTGACGAACCACGAACGGAAGCCCGCGATCCGGTTGATCAGCAGAAAAAATACCGCCGTCGACAGCAGATAGCCGGCGACGTCCATCAGCAGGATGTAGGCGACCATGACGGCGATCATGCCGAACATCGTGCTGTTGTAGCCGGCATCCGCGGCCGGCGCGGCGGCGGGCGTTGCTTTCACCACGCAAGCTATTTTTTTTCTTTGCGAGAAAAAGTAACCCAGCCCGACCACGAGCAGGAAAACACCAACCCCTACGCTGTAATAGCCGGGGCCCAGCACGTCCTGGGTCTGCAGGGTTTCTTTATTGACGAGCCGGACGCCCTCGGCAACGCTGAGGATGCCGAGGACCGCAATGACGAACACTTCACCGAGCAGCGTCTTCATTTGCGTGAATGCCGCCGTCAAACTCTTATTTCACCCCGTAGACGACCCGCGCGAATTCCGCTTCCTTCTTGATGTATTCGACCATCTCTTTGGGGCCGTGATAAAAAGGCCTGAACAACTGCTTCTTGATCAGCTCCAGGTACTCGGGGTCTTTCATCATGTCCGCCACGGCGGCGCTCCATGCCTGCACGACATGCGGCGGCAGCTTCGGCGGCCCGGACACGCCCAGCCAGAACGGGCAATAGACCGACGGGTAGCCGAGCTCCGTATAAGTGGGCACATCGGGCAGCAGCGGGTCGCGTTCCTTCAACGCCACGGCAAGCGCCCTCACGGTGCCTGCCTGGATATGCGGCAACGCGGAGATGCTCGCGGGGTTGCCCATCTTGATATTGCCGCCCGCCACCAGCACTGCCGCCTCCGCCCCGCCCTTGCTCATCACGGGCTTGGTTTTCGCCATGTCGATCTTGAAGGCGTTCATGATCATCCTGCCGACGAAGTCGTCGCCGCTGACGCCGCCCAGCGAATCCCAGGTGAAATTCGCGGGGTCCTTTTTGGCGTCGGCGATCAGGTCATGGATGTTTTTGTACGGCGAGCTGGCGGGCACGATCGTGATCAGCGGGTTGTAGACCGTCATCGCGATGAACGTGCGGTCCATGACCTTGAAGGGCAGGTCCTTGACGACGACTTCCAGCAGCGACGACATCGGCAGACCGTCGGCAAGGATGGTGTAGCCGTCCGGGGCCGCGGAATAGACTTCGAGAGTGCCGGGTATCGTGTTGCCGCCGGGCTTGTTCACGACGTTGACGGGCACGCCCCATCGCTTCTGCATGAATATCGACATCGCCCGCGCCGCGACGTCCGTCGAGCCGCCGGGGGCGAACGGCACGATCAGGCTGATGGCGCGCGTCGGATACTTGGGTTGCGCGAGCGTTGGCGCGCTAAACACGAACAGAAATGGCGAGACGGCCAAAGCGAGCAGCGAAAAAAATGTTCTGCGGAACATGCGCATCCTCCTAGTGGGTTCTTCGACGGGTAATCGAAGTCGTTTTTTGATTACACTCTAACATATCGTGCCTTATAATCGGCATGAAAGTCGTGCCAACCGTCTTGAAGCGGCCCGCTTTCAAAACAATTGACTGCAAGACAGCCAGAAGCAGGCGCCAGCGAAGACGTATCGTTCGCCGAGCGCGGCCGGCGGGACGCGAATCAAACCTGGAGAGAGTCCGATGAACCTGCCCGAGTATGAAATTTTCGCAATCAAGTATGCGCAGCGCGATGCCCGCCGCGCAGACCACTTTATCGGCGGCGACCCTCACGACTCGCCGATGCCGATGGATTATTTCGTCTGGCTGGTGCGCAACAAGGAGCGCACGATCCTCGTCGACACCGGCTTCGACGCGGCGATGGCCGCCAAGCGCAAGCGCACGCTGGTGCGCGAACCCCACGAGGGGCTGGCGCTGTTCGGCGTCAAGCGCGAGGACGTCCAGCAGATCGTCATCACGCACATGCACAACGATCACGTCGGCACTTTCTTCGATTTCCCCAACGCGATGTTTCACCTGCAGGACGAGGAGATGGCGTACGTGACGGGCCGCTATATGCGCGATACGGTCTTCCGCCGCCCCTATGAAGTCGATCACGTCGTCGGCATGGTCAAGCTGGTGTTCAAGGACCGCGTGACTTTTCACAAGGGCGACGACGAGATTGCTCCCGGGGTCAGCATCCACCACATCGGCGGACACACCGCGGGACTGCAATGCGTGAGGGTGCATACCAAGCGCGGCTGGGTCGTGCTTGCGTCGGACGCCAGCCACTATTATGAAAACATGGAGACCCGGCGTTGCTTCCCGCTCGTCTTCCGCGTCGACCAGATGGTCGAGGGCTATGACAAGCTGCGCCGCCTCGCGGATTCGCCCAGGCACGTCGTGCCGGGCCACGATCCGCTGGTGCTCAAACGCTATCCGCCGCCCACGCCCGAACTCAAGGGTATTGCCGCCAGCCTGCATGTGGATCCGACCGAGTAAATTAACCTGGGCAGCCTGGCAGCTGGCTACTTTCTTTCTAAATCACCGGGGTCGTCCCCGGAGCCGGTCACTTTTCTTGGGCGGGCAAGAAAAGTAACCAAAAGAGACCCGCCCCTGGTGAGCCGCGCCTGCGCGTTCCCTTTGTTACCCGACGAGTTCGGTCGATGGAAGTTCACGTAGGGGTTCAGATACTCGCGGTCGAAGGCATTGACCAGCGCTGCGAAGCGTTGCGGAATATGACTGTAGCCGAGGTGTTTTCGCACAATGGCACCGTTTTTTGAATCAGCCTGTGCGTTGTCATTGCAGTGGCGCGAGCGCGATTTTTTCTGCTCCTGGATCAGCAACTTGTTGAGCAATCTCACGGCGGGGCCGTTGATGAATTCGGAGCCGTTGTCAGAGTGAAACCCGCGGATGACGAAGGGGAAGCTTTGCAATAATTCCTCGAGCACGGGGAGCAGTTAGGCCTCGCTGATGCGCTCACAGCTGGCCACGACTTCGTACTGGGTCACGCAGTCCACGGCGTTGATGTGGTGGAGACCTTTAACGCCGTCTTGGTCGCCCTGATGCACGGTGTCCAGGCGCAGCTAGCCGGGTCGGTTGTTCGGCGCGGGGGCGCGGGGGCGCGGCGCTCGCCTATGGCAATAGTCACCGGCCGGGTCTTGGTCCAGACCTGTCGATTCCGCCGCCGATGATTACAACATCGTATTCGGTGTTCATTGTTGAATGCTCTCCATGCTCGACGTCTTCATGCGGGTCGACATCCGTAAATTGGGTTGGGGAGGCTGAGTATAACTTTTTCGGCGCGCGTCAGCCTCCGCGCGGAGCCGCATCGATGCGCCGATTACTTGGCCGCAGGCGTGGCCACCGGAGGCATCAAACGCGGCGACGCAAAAGCATCGATGGCGCGGTAGGCCTGCTCGTATGCGCCGCTGAACATATGGAAACCAGAGTTGCACGGATTTCCTTCGGACTGGCCTCCTTGAATCAAAACATAGTCGATCTCGGTATGGCCCTGCCCCGCCAGGTTCCGGTAGTGCGACCTTGAATTGGACACCAGCGAGCTGGCGCAGCCGTCCTGTTCGTGGGCCAGAAACAAAATGGGCACCCGTGTGCCCGACCGGAAATACGCGCCATTGCGGGCCGAGCTGTACACCAGCCCTTCGATCATGCTTTCCTGTTGGGTGTCTTGCAGCTTCTTGAAATATTCCACGATACTGGGCACCCCGTTGCTGTGGCCCATCAGCCAGATCGGCAAATTGAATTTGTTTTTGTAGTAGCGCACCACACTGTCGACGCGCATCTGATGATCTGCCGAGTTGCGGGATACGGGATAGACGCTCCCCACCGGCAGGTCCACCGGGCTGTCGAACACCACCACGTGAAACAGCGCGGAAGTAAGCGCCGGATCGCTCAACGGTTTGAGGGCGCCGCCGTAAAATCCACCCAAGGCCTTGCGCTCAGGCGTCAACTTCAAGCGGCCCTCTCCACCCGGGATGAAGATCAACACTGCCCTCGCCTGCGGGCTGGTCCAGAGAAAGGTCATGGTGGGCTCGGCGGGCACCGCCCCTTCCTGCGCGGGGGGGCTGACTGGAATGACCTGCGCAATGGTTGCCGCGCTGAACGCCAGTATGGAAATACCCAATGCGAGCCGGATGTGCCGAAGGCAGGACATATTCATTACTGAAACCGTGGTCCGTCCCGCTTTTTTCATACAGTATCAGCGTCCGTAAGTTCGAGGTTCAGATTTTACCGTCTTTAGCCATGACGAATTCTTATCTAAATCTCCCGGTGGCAGACCGGGGGCTGGTTACTTCTTTCTTGCATCTTTCATTCCCGCTGCGCGGCAATCCAGAGCCGCCGGGGGCAGGTACTGTCTACTGCCTAAATCACCCGGGGTCGGCCCCGGAGCCGATCACTTTTCTTGGACGGGCAAGAAAAGTAACCAAAAGAGACCCGCCCCTGGTCAGCCGCGCCTGCGCGTTCCCTGTGTTACTCGACGAGTTCGGGGTCTGTGGAACTCGCTCGAAGAATGAGAAAACACATAAGGGTTGCGAGCTCAGACAGGTCCTCGACCACAGCACCGAACTCGCCTGTGTTACTCGGCGCCTCACAAGGGGTCCCGAGAAGCATCAGTGGGGCGATGCATGCAATGGAGTGTTTGGGTAAGGTTGAATTTCAAACTGCTTTTTTCACTCATAATCATTTCCCGCGCCCAAGCATCAATCTTCGACGCTCTTCGCACTTGGGTCCCCTCGTGAACCGCCGAGCAGTCGCAGACGAGGCCGGGAATTCGGCGAGGACTGTCTGAGCTCTCGCACCTACAAGCGTGTTTTTTCACTTTGAGAGCGAGTTCCACAGCCGCCTGGTTCGTCGAGTAACACAGGGAAGCCCCGCATGGGGACGGCTCACTGGGGCGGCCTTTTCTTTGATTACTCTTCTTTTGGCCGCTCAAAAGAAAGTAATCAGCTGCCGGGCTGCCCCCGGCGGCTCTGAATTCCCGCGTGCGCGGGAATGAAAGATGCAAGAAAGAATTAGTAAACAGCTATGCCCCCGTTCTGGACACGCCAATCACTATCTGTTGCAATACCATCAAACCAATT
>CANJHY010000118.1:0-15107 GCA_947474275.1 Betaproteobacteria bacterium | reverse complement strand
GTCGTATACACTTCCTGCACATCATCGACCGCTTCAAGCGCGTCGAGCAATTTCTGCATCTTGACCGCGTCGTCGCCTTTCAGCTCGCTTTCGGTCTCCGGCTTCATCAGCACGTCGGCGATTTCGGACTTGAAAGCCGCCTTCTCGAGCGCCGCTTTGATTTTCGAAAATTCGGTCCACGCCGTGATGACTTCGAGACTGCCATCATCGTTGGCTATGACGTCTTCGGCGCCGGCCTCGAGTGCGGCTTCCATCAATTTGTCTTCATTGGTGCCCGGCGCGAACACGAGCTGCCCGCAATGCTTGAAGAGGAACGCGACCGAGCCGTCGGTGCCGAGATTGCCGCCGTACTTGGTGAAGGCGTGCCGCACGTCGGCGACAGTGCGCGTCCGGTTGTCGGTCATGCAATCGACGATGACCGCCGCGCCCGCGATGCCGTAGCCCTCGTAGCGGATTTCCTCGTAATTGACGCCTTCAAGATCGCCAGCGCCGCGTTTGATGGCGCGCTCGACGTTGTCCTTCGGCATGTTGTTGGCGTAGGCCTTGTCGACCGCCAGCCGCAGGCGCGGGTTCGCCCCCGGATCGCCGCCGCCCATGCGCGCGGCCACCGTAATTTCCTTGATGAGGCGGGTGAAGATCTTGCCGCGCTTGGCGTCCTGCTTGCCTTTGCGGTGCTGGATGTTCGCCCACTTGCTGTGACCTGCCATGCTTTTTCCCGGGGGCTATCGCCCGTTCAAATAAAATAATTTTTAATTTGCAGAGCGCCATGCCGGCACGCGCGCCGTTACGCGCCGTTACTTACTAACCTGCGCTGATATAATCAAAGCAGTCCCAAAATTTTAACACAGCGCTCGACGGGAACCCCATGCCTGAACCATTATCGATCGCGCAATCCACGCATGAAATCGCACTGCTGCCGGCGCTCGCCAACCGTCACGGCCTGATCACCGGCGCGACGGGCACCGGCAAGACGGTCACGCTGCAAGTCATGGCCGAACGCTTTTCATCGATAGGCGTGCCGGTCTTCATGGCCGACGTCAAAGGCGATCTGGCGGGGCTGGCCGCGGCAGGCAGCAATTCGCCGAAAATGCAGCAGCGGCTCGCCACGCTCAAGATCGCGGAACCCGCATGGAGCGCCTGCCCCGTGGTGTTCTGGGACACGTCGGGTGCCGCCGGGCACCCGGTGCGCGCGACGATATCCGACATGGGCCCGCTGCTGCTCGGGCGCTTGTTCAACCTGAACGACACGCAGCAAGGCGTGCTCGCCCTCGTCTTCAAGATCGCCGACGACAACGGCCTCTTGCTGCTCGACGCCAAGGACCTGCGCGCGATGCTGCAGCACATCGGCGACAACGCTTCGCAGTTCACCACCGAATACGGCAACGTGTCGGCAGCGTCGATAGGCGCGATTCAGCGTTCCTTGCTGGAAATTGAACAGCAGGGCGGCACGCAGTTTTTCGGCGAGCCCATGCTCGACATGAACGACCTGATGCAGACCGACAGCAAAGGGCGCGGCGTGATCAACATCCTCGCCGCCGACAAGCTGCTGAATTCGCCCAAGCTCTATTCGACCTTCCTGCTGTGGATGCTGTCGGAGCTCTTCGAGCACCTGCCCGAAGTCGGCGACCTCGACAAACCCAAGCTCGTGTTCTTTTTCGACGAAGCGCATCTTCTCTTTAACGAAGCGCCCAAGGCGCTGCTCGACAAAATCGAGCAGGTGGTGCGCCTCATCCGCTCGAAAGGCGTGGGCATCTATTTCGTGACGCAAAACCCGCTCGACGTGCCTGAAACCGTGCTGGGCCAGCTCGGCAACCGCGTGCAGCATGCATTGCGCGCGTTCACGCCGCGTGACCAGAAAGCAGTCAAGGCCGCGGCGCAGACGATGCGGGCCAATCCCGGCCTCGATACCGCCACCGCCATCACCGAACTGTCGGTCGGCGAAGCGCTGATTTCGCTGCTCGACGAAAAAGGCCGGCCGGCGATGGTCGAACGCGCGTTAATACTGCCGCCCGCATCGCGCATCGGCCCGCTGACCGACGTGGAACGCGCCGCGATCATCAAGTCGTCAGTGCTTTTCGGCCACTACGAGCAGGCGGTCGATCGCGAGTCGGCATACGAAAAACTCAAAGGCCGTACCACCGCCAAGCAGGATTCCGCCGGGCAAACATCCGCGCCCGCGCCGGGCACAGCGTCTCCCGCTGAAGGCGGCGGCTGGATGGGCAAGCTGGGTGAAGTCCTGATGGGCAAAACCGGCCCGCGTGGCGGCCACACGCCTGGCATACTCGACGCTGCCGCAAAGAGTGCGGCGCGCACCATGGGCTCGCAGGTCGGGCGTGAAATCATCCGCGGCGTACTCGGAAGCATCCTGGGCGGCGGCAGTCGCCGCCGCTAGAACCCATCTCAAAAACACTACCCCGACAAGCAACCGCCGATAACCGCAGATTAACGCCGACATAATTCCAGACATTGCCTCGAACCAACGACCAGTCACTTGAGCTTATCTGCGTTCATCCGCGTTCATCGGCGGTTCCAAATTGTTTTTGAGATAGCTTCTAGTCCCAAATGCCGGGCTTAGCGCGCCGTCGCGACTTGTGGGGGCCGCTGCTGGTCGTCATCGCCGCGACCGGCTTTTCGTTCAAAGCGATTTTCATCAAGGTCCTTTACGCGGAATTCCCGGTCGATCCGGAAACCCTGCTCGCGCTGCGCATGCTGTTCGCGCTGCCGTTTTTCCTGGTGATGGCCGCAATCTCGCGCGACTACGCGCAGAAGCTGGATAGACGCGACTGGATCAATCTCGTCGCCATGGGCTTCATCGGCTATTACCTGTCGAGCTATCTCGACTTCCTCGGCCTGCAATACATTACGGCCGGCCTTGAGCGGCTGATCCTGTTCCTGCAACCGACCATGGTCGTGTTGTTGTCGGCGCTGTTTTTCCGCACGGCGATACGCCGGCATCATGTGATTTCTCTGGCGCTGAGCTATTCCGGCATCGCCCTGGTGTTCGCGAGCAATCTGAATCTTGCGCAGGATCCGCATGCCATCCTGCTCGGCGGCGGGCTGGTATTCCTGAGCGCATTCACTTATGCGCTGTACATGATAGGCAGCGGCTGTGTGATCCCGCGCGTGGGCGCTGCGCGTTTCACCGGCTACGCTTCGAGCGCTGCATGCGGATTCGCAATCGGCCAGTTTTTCGTTTTTCATGGCGTAGACGGGCTGGCGCAACCCGCGAAGGTCTACTGGCTATGCATTGCCATGGCGGGGATTTCCACCGTGATGCCGATCTGGCTGATGGCCGAAGGCATCAAGCGCATAGGCGCGAACCAGGTCGCGATGATCGCGGCCATCGGTCCGGTGCTGACGATATTCTTCGGCTGGCTGATCCTGCGCGAGGCGATCACTTTCGTGCAGATCGTGGGCGCCGCGCTGGTGCTGGCAGGCGTGCTGGTGGTGAGCCTCAAGGCGGAAGCGACTACGGTGCGAAGCGCGTGAAACCATGAGCGAGAACGACGGCAATCAATCCGGCGGCCCGCGACGCTTCGATGTGCGCGCTTTCCTGCGCGCGGCACTGCGCGTGCTGATCGAAATTGTCTTGTCGCTGGCGGTGGGCTGCGCCGCCGCTTACCAGACCTTCGTGATCGCGTGCGATGCGGCCAAGTGCAACAGCGGCACCAACACTGCGGCGATTCCCATCATGCTGCTCGCCGCAGTCGTGGGCGTAGTCGCGGTCGGCGTATATTTTCTCATCTACCGCATCAAGGGCCGCGTGCTGCGCGTGCGCCATGCGCTCGACGCGGTGGCGATAGTCGCGGTACTCGTCCTGCTCGTCTATCCGCTGGTGCAGACCGAATTGCGCGAACGCGCGCGCCAGGAGCAGTTCCGCGCGCAGCAAAAAGCCGCTGACGATAAATACCAGGCTGCGCGGCTGGCGTGGATCGCAAAATTGCGCGCGAGCGACGCGCATGGCCCGCCCGGCGCCGTGCCGCCCATGCTGAAGGCCGAGGACGACGGCATCAAGGTGGTAGTGGAAAACACCACCGCGAAAGGCCTGACCGTTGCGCTCACCCGCGTGATCGAGCAGCCATCCGCGCCGACCGGCTGGCGGGGCTGCCCCATGCGCACCAGCGGCAAAACCGGCGGCACTTATCACTCTTACTGGGTCGGCCCGGGCGAACGCATTACCTATGAACCGGATGCGCCCTGCGCGGAGAAGTTTCGCGGCGCCGCGGTCGAATACCGCATCGGCAAAGATGCCCGCGACATCGGCTGGTGGAGTGAGTCGGCGTTTGCTGCGCCCAACGGCCGGCAAAACCAGACCGGCGATTAATCAACGCCGCCTGCGGGCGGTCCTCACTAGTCGCCCGCTAGTGGCCTCTAGCCATCAGTCCGGGTAGAGCGATGAGTCGGTCAACAACGGCAGCTTCGCCGCACGCGCGGCCTTAACCAGCGCCGCGTCGAGTGTCGCGAGCGGCAGCTTGCGGCGGCGGGCAAGTTCGAAGTAAATGGCGTCGTAGGGCGTGAGATCGTGGCTGGCCGCAAGCTCGCTCAGTTCTATGACCGAGGGCATTTCATAGTCTATCCGCAACGGCAGGCTGTCCGCGTTTTTCAGCACCGCGTGGCGTTGCCCGCCGCTCATTCGTTTACGGCGCTCGGCGTTGAGCAAAGCGCTTGCCAGCTCGGGGCGCCATAGCGACGGGACCCAGACCTCGGCCCGGCCGAGCGTTCCCGCCAAGCGGGCGCAGAATTCACTTGCCTCATCATTGAAGTACCAAGGCAGACACGCCGAGCAGTCGATAACGAATGCGTCGGGCAAGTAGGCGGCGCCCGGCTCGCGCAGCCTGGACTTTCGCCGCGGTTTCAATACTTGCGACCTTCGTCGATCAACTGCCTGATCGTAACAGTGCCGCCCAACGTGATTCCTTTACGCAGGCGTTTCATTTCAGCGAGCCACTGCTCTCCGGTTTTTACAGGCTTGGAGGCCGCGACGGGCGCGAGCACCGCCACTGGCCGGCCATGACGGGTAATCGTGACAGCCTCACCCTTCTCGACCTCGTCGAGCAGTTGCGACAACTGGGTCTTGGCCTGAAATGCGCCGACGGTCTTCATGCGGAACTCCCAAACTGGTCAACCAGTTTGCAGTGTAGCGCAAACCACGGCGCCTCGACTCGTTAGCGTAATAGTGAAACTGGGCTACATCCCCGTATTGACAGGCGGGCAGATCGCCAGAGACTGCTTTGTTGTTTTAAGATGTTTCTGGGAAAAATCTGGATTTATATCGGCGTTTATCGGCCGTTGCTTGTCGGTGTTATATTTATTGCCAGCCACTAAAACGCGGCCAGACTGCCGCGATCTGCGCGCTGCCATCGACGACATGATAGCGATCGTGCTGCGCCGCCGTCGCGCAAGCGTGATTGGGCAATACGCGCAGCAGCGTGCCGACCGGGTACTGCGCCGCGTCGAGAGCGCCGCCGCCGCGACGGCCGACGATGCCGTGCTCTTGGTTGGTCGAAACCACCAGCAGGTCTGCGAGCGGCGCACCCGCGGCATCGCAGACCACGCCGTAGCCCTGGTCTATTTTCTGACTGGAGGTGCCGCGGTCGCGCGACATCGCCATCCAGCCCGCGTCCGTGATGATCCAGCCTTTGTCGGCCTGATGGCCGATGACGGTCGCCAGCACCGACACCCCGATGTCGTCGATGGCGCACACGTTGAGGCCCGCCATCACCAAGTCGAAAAACATGTAGACACCGGCGCGCACTTCCGTGACGCCGGCGAGGTCTTCGCTGTAAGTGGCGGTCGGCGTCGAGCCGACGCTCACGATGGGGCAAGGCAGCCCCGCCGCGCGCAAACGCTCCGCGCAGCGCGCAACTGCATTGCGCTCGCGCACCGCCATTGCGCGTATTTTTTCCACGGTATCGCAGTTGTACGAATCGCCTGCGTGGGTCATGATGCCGCGCAATTGCGCGCCGCCGCCAGCCGCGAGGACGCGGCCGATTTCGATCAGCACCGCATCTTCGGGTTTGACGCCCGAGCGATGGCCGTCGCTGTCGATCTCGATCAGTGCCGGAAATTCAAGACCGAGCGCTTTGCCGCGCGCGGCGACGATGCGCGCCGACTCGACATTATCGAGAATGATGGTGACGTCGGCGCCCTTGCGCCGCAAAGCCGCGACGTGGTCGAGCTTGTTCGGCGTGATGCCGACCGCGTAGAGGATGTCCGTGATGCCGTGCGCGAAAAACTGCTCGGCTTCTTTCAGCGTCGACACCGTGATGCCGCCGGGCTGGCCGGCCAGCGCGAGGCGCGCGACCTCGAAACACTTGGCCGTCTTGACGTGCGGACGCAGCCCGACTTTCAGTTTCGCGAGGTGGTCGCGCATGCGCGCGATGTTGCGCTCCACCTTGCCGCGCTCGAGCACGAGGCAGGGCGTTTCCAGTTGCTCCAGACTGCTCACGCTCATCGCCAGACCTCACTTCACCCCGCGCAAATTCAGCGGCAGCCCTGCTGCCCGCTGCAATTTGCGCAGACGGCGCGGCACGCGCTTTGCGCGTGTCCGTACGCCGTCAAACGTTAAACCGGAAATGCATGACATCGCCATCGCGCACGATGTATTCCTTGCCTTCCAGCCGCATCTTGCCGGCCTCCTTGGCGCCGTGCTCGCCTTTGTGTTTGATGAATTCGTCGAAAGCGATCACTTCGGCGCGAATAAAACCTTTTTCGAAATCGGTGTGGATGACGCCCGCCGCCTGCGGCGCAGTGTCGCCCTTGTGCATGGTCCACGCGCGCACTTCTTTCGGCCCGACGGTGAAGTAGGTCTGCAGGCCCAGCAATTCGTAGGTCGCGCGGATCAGGCGGTTGAGTCCCGGTTCCTGCATGCCGATGTCGGCCAGAAACACATTTTTGTCTTCGTCCGACAGATCGGCGATTTCGGCTTCGAGCGCGGCGCAGATCGCGACCACCGGCGCATGCTCGGCGGCGGCATAGGCCTTGACCTTGTCGAGCAGCGGATTGTTCTCGAACCCCTTGTCGTTGACGTTGGCGACGTAAATGGCGGGCTTGGCCGTCATCAGACACAGCGGTTTCAACAGCACGGCATCTTCTTTTTCAAGCTTCATGCCGCGCACCGGCTTGCCCTGGTCGAGCTGCGCGCGCACCTTTTCGAGCAGAGCTGCGAGCTTGATCGCCTCCTTGTCGCCGGCCTTGGCGGTCTTGCCCGCGCGCTGCACCGCTTTTTCTACGGTCTCGAGATCAGCGAGCGCCAGTTCCGTATGAATGGTCTCGATGTCCGAGATGGGATCGACCTTGCCGGACACGTGGATGACGTTGTCGTCGACGAAACAGCGCACCATGTTGATGATGCCGTCGGTCTCGCGGATATTGGCGAGAAATTTGTTGCCGAGACCTTCGCCTTTTGACGCGCCCGCGACCAGGCCCGCGATGTCGACGAATTCGACCACTGCGGGTACCGTTTTTTCCGGTGTCGCGATATCGATCAGCGGCTGCAGCCGCGGATCGGGCACTTCGACGATGCCGACGTTGGGCTCGATAGTGCAGAACGGATAGTTTTCCGCAGCGATGCCGGCCTTGGTCAGCGCATTAAACAGGGTCGACTTGCCGACATTGGGCAGGCCGACGATTCCGCATTTGAGGCTCATATGTTTTGGGAGAGGGGGAGAGGGGAGGATTGAAGAGTGAGAGGCGAGAGGCGAGAGGCGAGAGGGGAGAAGGGAGAGGCGAGTGGGGAGGCGGGAGTTGCTCTAAGGCTTCACTTCACTCCTCTCGCCTCTCGCTTCTCGCTTCTCGGTTATTCGCTTCTCGCTTCATTTCTTGCCGTCCGGCAAAAGTTTTTTGAACAACGATTTCAGGCCGCCTTTTTTCTCCTCTGCTGGCGCCTGCTGCGGCTCCGGCGCGGGCATGGCCTTTTGCTGCTGCGCGGTCGACTCGGCAACGGCCGGCTTATCCGCCTTGGGCCGTTTGGTCGCCGCGGCCGGCTTTGCGTCCGATTCCGCCGCGGATGCATTTTCCGGCGTTTTCTCTTTCGTTTTCTCTTTCGCTTTGGCGGGCGCTTTTTCCGGTGCCGCTTTTTCCGGTGCTTTTGCCGGCGTTTTCTCAACTGTGTGCAATTTCAACATCACGCCCGACATGTCACCGGCCAGCACCAGCGGCATAACATCCAGCGCGCGTCCTATGGTCTCGTCGATGGCCGCCCGGTCATCCGCACTGGGTTTGTTCAGTACGTAATCGCTCACCCCCTGGCGATCGCCCGGATGGCCGATGCCTATCCGCAACCGCCAGTAGTCGTGCGAGCCCAGGCGCGCCGATATATCCCGTAGCCCGTTGTGGCCGGCAATGCCGCCGCCCTGCTTGACCTTGGCGACGCCCGGCGCGAAATCGAGTTCGTCGTGCACCACCAGGATGTCGGCGGGCGCGATCTTGAAAAAGCTTGCCATCATCTGCACCGGCCGGCCGCTCGCGTTCATGAAGGTCTGCGGCAACAGCAGCCACACGCCGGACTCGGCGTGGCGGCCGACCAGCGCCTGGAACTTGGCGTCCTTGCGCATCGCGATGCCGTTCTGGGCGGCAAAACGCTCGATCAGCCAGAAGCCTGCGTTGTGGCGCGTGCGTTCGTATTTTTCGCCCGGATTGCCGAGCCCGATGATCAGTTTCATAAATTAACCGCCAAGCCGCCAAGACCGCCAAGAACTGCAAGAGAAAGAGTCGAAAAATAAAACGTCATATGTAACACTTTAAAGATCATCCCACCGAATACCCACACCGTCTCGCATTCGAATTTCCTGGCGGTCTTGGCGGTTCAATCCATTCAAGGCAACAAAAAAAGCCCGCCAACTTCCGTTCGCTTGCACGCAAACGCCAGTATGGCGGGCCCGTTTCCGGACAACGCAGCCCGGACTACGCCTTCTTGCCGCCTTCTTTCTTGTCGCCGCCGGCTTCTTTCTTCTTGTCGCCGTCCTTGCCTGCGGCAGCAGCGGCTGCTTCGGCTTCGGTCTGGCCGGTGATCTGGGTGACCGGCGCCGCAACATCTTGCTCGACCACGATCACTTTCGGCACGTGCACCGTGACGACCACGGGATTGTCCTTCTTTACGCGCGGAATGGGTTCGACGCCTTTCGGCAACGGAATCTCGTTGATGTGCAACGAGCGTCCGAGTTCGAGCTTGTCGAGGTTGACCTCGATGTACTCGGGCAGATCGTCCGGCAGACACTGCACGTTCACTTCGTTCATGATGTGATTGACCACCCCGCCGCCCACCTTCACGCCCGGGCAGATATCGGCGTTGACGAAGTGCAGCGGCACTTTCATGTGGATCTTCCTGTTCTTGTCGACGCGCTGAAAGTCGACGTGCAGCACGAGCTGCCGGAACGGGTGCATTTGCACGTCGCGCAGAAGCACCTGCTGCTTCACGCCTTCGTACGTCATGTCGAGAATGGACGCATGAAACGCCTCGAGCTTGAGATGGCGGTACAGCGCATGATGATCAAGCTCGATCGACTGTGCGGGTTTATCGGCGCCGTACACGATGCCCGGCACCTTGCCGCCGCCACGCAGACGGCGGCTCGCACCCGTGCCCTGCAGTGACCGCGGAAACGCGGTAAATTCAATTTTCATTTCAATCTCCAAAAATCGGGTTGTCCGCGACCAGACGACCCGGGTTCAAATTAGCGGTAAGGCGTGAGGCGTGAGGCGCAAAAGATTTCGCGCCGCGCGCCGGCCCAGCCTGCCGAACCGCACCGGTACTTCTACTGCTACTCCACAAACAATGAACTGACCGAGTCTTCGTTGCTGATGCGCAACATTGTCTCCGCCAGCAGCCCCGCTATCGACAACACGCGTATGCGTTTGCATTTCGCCGCTTCCGCCGACAGCGGTATCGTGTCTGTCACCACCAATTCGTCCAGCGCCGAGCCCGAGATCCGCTCGATCGCCTTGCCCGACAGCACCGGGTGCGTGCAATACGCCAGCACTTTCTCGGCACCGCGGTCTTTCAGCGCTTTCGCCGCCTCGCACAGCGTGTTCGCCGTGTCGACCATGTCGTCGACGATCACGCAGGTGCGCCCTTCGATCTCGCCGATGATGTTCATCACCGTCGCCACGTTGGGCCGCGGACGCCGTTTGTCGATGATCGCGAGGTCGGCTTCCAGCCGTTTCGCCAGCGCCCTCGCCCGCACCACCCCGCCGACGTCCGGCGACACCACGACCAGGTTCTTGAAGTCGTGCTTCCATATGTCGCCGAGCAAAATCGGCGCCGAATAAATATTGTCGACCGGGATGTCGAAAAATCCCTGGATCTGCTCCGAGTGCAGATCCATCGTCAACACCCGGTTCACGCCCACCGTCGCCAGCATGTCGGCGACCACTTTTGCCGTAATCGCTACCCGCGCCGAACTCGGCCGCCGGTCCTGGCGCGCGTATCCCATGTAGGGGATCGCCGCCGTCACCCGCGCCGCGGACGCGCGCTTTAACGCATCGACCAGCACCAGCACTTCCATCAGGTTGTCGTTCGGCGGCGAGCAGATCGACTGCAGCACGAAAACATCCTTGCCGCGCACGTTCTCCAACACCTCGACCATGACTTCGCCGTCGCTGAAGCGCCCGACCTTGGCCTTGCCGAGGTGGATGTTCAGATGCTGCACCACATCCGTCGCGAGCTTGGGCGTCGCATTGCCGGTAAACACCATTAAACGGTCGTACGGCACGGTCACCTTCCTTCGCTTCGCGCCTTGCTGCGCGCTTTGCTACGTTAACCCTCTGGCCAGAAAAATGGCTGGGGAGGTAGGGATCGAACCTACGAATGCCGGAATCAAAATCCGGTGCCTTACCACTTGGCGACTCCCCAACACTGATAAACCCCGCGGCGCGCCAACGCGCTCACCGCCTAATCGCGCAACTAACAACCAACAGCATCCCGCAATGGATGACACATCAAACCTTCGGCAACCACTCCGCGCATCGTCGCCGGCAACCGGCCCAGCACCGCGCGCGCTTCGGCTTCAGAGCTGAATTCGGCAAACACGCAGGCACCGGATCCCGTCAAGCGCGCGCGACCGAACTGCTTTAGCCAGTCCAGATACTGCGCCACCACCGGATACAACCGGCAAACCACCGGTTCAAGATCGTTGACCGCTAACGCAGCGGAAAAGGGCGGTATTCTAGTCGGAATCGAATCCCTAATCAAATCCGGGTCTTGGAACACCTGCGCCGTCGCCACGCCAACCGGGGGAATGAGCACCAGATACCAGGCCGGCGGCAGCTCCAAAGCGGTCAGCTTTTCGCCTATGCCCAGCCCCAGCGCCGACTCGCCGAACACGAAAACCGGCACGTCCGCCCCCAGTTCCAGCGCCAGTTCCTGCAGGCGCGCGCGCGGCCAATTGAGGCCCCACAGGCGGTTCAGCACGATCAGCGTGGTCGCCGCGTCCGAGCTGCCGCCGCCCAGCCCGCCGCCCAGCGGCAGGCGTTTTTTCAACGTGATATCGGCGCCCTGCCGCACTGCTCCCGCCTTTTGCAGCAGGCGTGCGGCGCGCAGCGTCAGGTCGTCAGCCTCTGCCACCCCCGGCAGTTCGTTGACCCGCGCGATGACGCCGTCAGCGCGCATTGTGAAGCTCAGCGTGTCGCCGAAATCGATGAAGCGGAATACAGTCTGCAGCAGGTGGTAGCCGTCAGCGCGCCGGCCTGTCACGCGCAATGACAAGTTCAGCTTGGCCGGCGCCGGATACGCGCGACCGCCCTCGCTCACGGCGCTTCCCGCACCAGGCTATCGACCACCAACCGGATTTCCGCGTCATTGCCCGCGATGTCGAGCCGCGACGGCCGTTTCGCATCGGCTGCGTAATTGAACACGACCTGCCAGTCGTCCTGCTTGAGACGCGCGATGCGACCGGCGGCGTCGCGCTCGATCGCGGCGGGCGGCGCGCCCGGGACCGCTTCGCCGAACACCCAGTAGCGCATGCCATCGACCGGGAAACGCCAGCCGAATGCGCTCTTGGTCAGGCTTTCAATCGAAGCAGCGCGATATTGCCGCTGGTCGGCGCCGGTAATCGTCGCACCATCCGCGTCGGCCTGCAGGTACGCAATCGTTTGCCCGAGCGGCGCAGTAAGCCAGATTTCATCGCGCCCGGCCGCCTGCTTCCAGCGCAGCGAACTCGAAAATCCCTTCTCCTGGTAACGCACGGCGACGCGTCCGGCGAGCTCAAACGATGGCGCATTTGCCGTCGGGCGCGGCGGCGTGCCGGCACAAGCTGTCAGCAGCACCGCGCACAATAGCGCGCAGCAGCGAAAACTGGAGTTCATAAACAAAGCGGCGCGGCAGCGCCGGATTTACGGAGAAAACTTCTTGACCGTCGCCAGCAGGAGTTCGTTGGCCGGACTTTCCTTCAGGGCGCTTGCCCACACCTTCTTCGCCTCGTCATGCCGGCCCATCGCCCACAGCACTTCGCCCAGGTGCGCGGCGATTTCGGCATCCGGCCTGATCTCGAACGCGCGCTTCAAAAACGTCAGCGCCGCGTCGTTCTGGTTCATGCGAAAGAGCACCCAGCCCATGCTGTCCATGATGAACGGGTCTTCGGGTGCCAGCTTCAGCGCCTGCTCGATCAGCGTATACGCCTCGCTCAGCCGTGTGTTGCGGTCCGCCAGCGTATAGCCGAGCGCGTTGTAGGCATGCGCGTAATCGGGCTTCATCTGGATTACTTTGCGCAGGTTGGATTCCAGCACGTCGATGCGGTCGACTTTCTCGGCCGCCATCGCCTGGTCGTAAAGGAGCTCCGGCGAATTCGGATTTTTCGAAACCGCCTGCCCGAGAAGATCGAAGGCGGCGCGATAGTCGTTCGCGTCGCGCAGGAGCTGCGCCTCGGCCTGGGTAAACTGCACTTTTTCGGGAGCGCTGCGCCCCGCTTCCTGCAGATACTTGCGCGCGTCGCCGAGCTTGCCCTGCTTGGCGAGTATGCCCGCGTAACGCGCGCGCGCCGGCACGTACTGGTCACCGCCGTTGACGCTCGAGTACCAGCGCAGCGCGTCTTCCGGACGCTTGCGTCCCTCGTTGACCTGCCCAAGGTAAAAGCGCACCGCGTCCAGATCCTTGTAATCGGTTTCGAGCGCGCGCAGCAACTGGGTTTCCGCAATGTCGTAGTCACTCAACTGCAGTGACAGCAAAGCGACCGCCATCGTGACGTCGGCGTTATTCGGGAATTCCTTGAGCAGGGACTGAAACTCGGCGCGCGCTTCGACATATTTTTTGTCGGTCACCAACAGCCGCGCATAGCTCAGGCGCACATCCATCGCGCGCGGGAAACTCTTCAGATAACCCTGGTAGTAAGCGAGCGCTTCGGTGTTTGACGAGCGCTGCAGGACCTGGCCCTGGAACAATGCCGCCTGTTCCCAGTCCGGACGCAGCTTCAGGGCCGTGCGAATTTCGGTGAGCGCAAGCGGCTTTTGCTCCGCCGCCCATGCCGCCTGGGCGATACTGTAGTGCGCTTCCGGCACCGCCGGATACGGCTTCGCCAGATTTTGCGTCAGCTCGAGCACAGCCGCCTTGTCCGCATGGCGCGCGAGCAGCGCGTTCAACTGCATGAAGGTGTTGCCGACGTTTTCCTTGTCGGCGGCGAGCGATTTTTCCAGGTGCGGCTGGGCGTCGGCGAGCTTGGATTGATTGACCAGCAACGTCGCCAGGATCTGGCGCGCCTGCACCGATTCCGGATCGGCCGCCAGCCAGATGCCGACGGTTTCAAGCGCGGCACCGAGAAACCGCGTATTCCAGGCGACTTCGGTGGCGCGCTGAGCAATGCGCGGATCGCGCGTTTCGCGCGACAATTCGACGAACGACTGCACCGCGACGTTGTTCTGGCCGCGCTGCAACGCGATTTCGGCGAGCAGCAGCTTGAACAGCACGGCTTGGCTCAATGCCTGCGGCGGCAGCACCGGCGGCTTCGCGCTGTTCGGCCGCACGACTACGCGCGGTTTCTGTATCGGCACCGTGGCCAGCGGCGATTCGGTCTGGATTTCGGGCCGCGTCGGCTGCTCGGCGCAGGCCACAAGGGCGAGCACCGAAAACCACGCGGCGGGCTGGTAAATGTTCATGGAAAGGGCGGCGACGCTCGAAGTGTCATGCTGGAATACAGGTAAGAGCGAATTATAGTTCGCAAGTTCTTCATAAACCGTGACATATTAGGTATATTTAGCGCCCACCACAAGCTGTCCGCCAGAGTGCGCGCTTTGCAAAGAACCGTCATGAATCCATCAGCCGCCGAGATTACTGTTTCCGCCCAAGGGCTTTCCAGAAAGTTCGGCCTGCATACCGTGGTCGATGGCGTGAGCCTCGAGTTGAAGCGCGGCGAAATCCTCGGGTTTCTCGGCCCTAATGGCGCCGGCAAGACGACCACGATGCAGATGCTCACCGGCAATCTCGCGCCATCGCTCGGCACCATCAGCATCTGCGGCGTCGATCTCATCGAGCGGCCGACGGCGGCGAAAGCGCGCATCGGCTACCTGCCGGAAACGCCGCCGCTGTATCGCGAACTCACGGTGCGTGAGTACGTCGACCTCGCCGCGCGGCTGCATCGCGTGCCCAAAGCGGCGCGCCGTTTAGCGGTCAACGACGCGCTGGCGGGCTGCGGCCTTGCCGATGTCGCCAAAAAACTGATCGGCACGCTGTCCAAAGGTTATCAGCAGCGCGTCGGCATCGCGCAGGCGATCGTGCACCGCCCCGACGTCGTGATACTCGACGAACCGACGGTCGGGCTCGACCCCAACCAGATCCGCGAAATCCGCAAGCTGATCCGCGAGCTCGGACGCGACCGCAGCGTGATCCTGTCGACGCACATCCTGCCGGAAGTCGAAAGCGTGTGTGACCGCGTGCAGATCCTGCATCACGGCGCCACGGTGTTCAACGACTCGATTGCCGCGCTGAAACAGTTCCAGGGCGGCCGCATGATGCTCCTCGGCCTCAAGCGGCCACCGCCACACGCCGAGATCGCATCTGTAGACGGCGTGGCGCGCGTCGAAGCGGCCGACGGTCTGCTGCGCGTCGCCTTTGCGGAAGGCGCCGACCCGACCGACGAACTGGTGCGGCGCGCGGTGGAAAAATCGTGGGGCCTGTATCAGCT
>CANJHY010000117.1:0-15256 GCA_947474275.1 Betaproteobacteria bacterium | reverse complement strand
CTGTTCTAGCAACGGATAGAGCAAGCGGATCAGGTCATCTTTTTGCGCATGACTTAGACTCGAAAGATCCGGCAACTCATCCATGGCCCTCACTGTACGCTAAACGTACTCGTTGTACAATCCCCTTCATTTGTGCTGAATAGTCACCTATCTTCTAGTAAGTCCAGTTTCGTCTTACAAGAAAAAATGACCAGCACAAAGCCAGTCATCTTTTTTATACATGTAACAATTTCTATGCTGTATTTGCAGTTCCCGCAGCTTTCTTAGCCGTATTACTTCTCAGCTTCAGTTGGCTTTTTCGCTGGGCGCACGACCAAATATTCGTAACCCGCAGCGAATCCAAATGTGACTAATAGCACCGTTATACCCTCAATGTTATAGTTTCCAATGAGCCATAGGATAAATAGCAGCACACCCCCACCAATCAAACGCAGTTTCGTTGTGCTCTTCATTTTGCAGTTTCCGTCATTGTCATCGCCAACATCAGTCCCATCAGCAGTCTTTTAATCATTTCTTCCCGCACGCTATCTCCCACAGTGTTTCGCCGATGCTGTCTGGTTGAATCGGGTCCCACTTACCACCGCCGCCGCTCAAGTTAACAACTTTTCCGTTTCCCATCTGCTCATCGAACCAAGTAAACGCAACCATTCGAAGCCGCACTTCCTTACAGTCGATTTCCAGTTCTGTCTTTTCCGACAAATAAGAATAACCTGAAACTGTTTGCACCCTCTTAAAGTCCGACAAACCCCACATCTTGACCAAGTTACCGTTGCGTCGAATTGTTGCTCTGTCGACGTATTGAATCAATTCGACACTAAAGTCCTCAAGTGTCCACTCAGCACTCGCCGCACCAGCGGTCACCAGCAACATCAGTCCCATTAGCAGTCGTTTCATCATTTCTTGCCGCACGCTATCTTCCACTGTGTTTCGCGAACGCTCCCTGGTTGAATCGGTGACCACTTACGAGGGTCGCTGTTCGCGTAAACAACTTTTCCGTTTCCCATCTGCCCACTCAACCAAGTAAACGCAAGCGTTCGACTCTTCTCTTCCTTACAGTCGTATTCTTGTTGCGCTTTGCTCGACAAATAAGAATCCCCAGCATCCGTTTGCACCATTTTGAGGTCCGACAACACCCACATCTTGACTAAATTCCCATTTCGTCGAATCGTTGCTCTGTCTACGTATTGAACGAATTGGTCATTACCGCCAGCAACAGTCCACTCAGCACTCGCCGCACCAGCGGTCACCAGCAACATCAGTCCCATCAGCAGTCGTTTCATCGCGTTTCACCTTGCAGTTCCAATTTACGAAAAAATCAGCGTCTTACTGCAAGGGTCAGACACTAAACGCTATTGCTAACGCTTGAACCCCTGCCGACACCAGCGCTGACCGCCTCAATCTGAGCGTCGATTTCACCACAATCCACCGCAAACCGAATAAACGCGATCACCGTTACTTTGCGTAACGCTCACCACGCTGAGCAAGTGTCTTCGAAAACGACACTTCAGCTTCAAACAGAATCCGACTCACGCTTCTTGCCAGCCTTCTCAGCGGCAATCTGCCCCCCCCCCCTATTAATAGGACCGAATTCCATATTTCTTTTCAACAAGAAATAGCAAATCTGTTGGAATACTGCCACCTATTATGATCATAATATGGGGGGGTAACTGAGATCATTTTAGCTACGCTCAGGGACCCGCTGACAAAGTTAAAAATGGTCTTTTTACAAGGGTATTTGTGGAGCAGATGAAAGTTGCTGGCGCTCCTATTACTAATGTCATGAGAAACGTTAGAAACGAAGTCGCCAGATTGGCAAAAACAATTGGGCACGACCAAGTCCCAGCGATATATGACCAGGTGCTGGGAGATTTTTACTTTTCTAATTGATTTTGCTTTGCAAAAAGAGTCCGGCGACATCTGCGCTGGAGAACTTTTGGTTTACCCATGTATAAAATGGTGCTGAGCGTTGGCTCTCCCCAAGCAATGAGCGCTCAGCGCTATCGATACCACTCGCACAACACCCGTTCAGCCGTGCTTAAAGCGCGTCCAAATCACCTACCGTAATATTTAGCTAGCCCGCCTTCATCGGAGGTGAAAAACACGCTAGAAAGCGCTGAAAACGAAAAGAGCGTGTTTCCCGAAAGAAACACGCTCAAAAGTTTATAGCTGTTTATAGTTTTTTTACATCAGCAATTATTTTGCCGAGAACGTTATAAGTTGCGGACATATAACGGTTTATTTGGTGGGCAGTGCGAGATTCGAACTCGCGACCAACGGATTAAAAGTCCGCTGCTCTACCGGCTGAGCTAACCGCCCGCAAGAGGCGCGAATTGTACCGGTTACGTGCTGTCTGGTCAATTTAACCGGTGTGCCGGGCGGTGGTTTTACGCGGGAATTCACTCCGGAATACTGCCTTTTTCCCTCTAATACAGCGTCCATTCGCGCTCCGCTCAGCTTTCGCGCATGATCTTCCAGCATTGATACTTCATCGTCACCGCCGAGCCGGCGACGATGGCGCCGAACGTCAGTATCGAGCCCAGCGCCAGCGTGGAAAAGCCGCTGATGCCCTGGCCTACGGTACAGCCGAGCGCGGTGATGCCGCCGAACCCCATCAGGATGCCGCCGATGATGTGATTGCGCAGATCGTCTATGGTGGTAAAGCCTTCCCAGCGGAATGTCTTGCTTGCCATCGCATAGACGAACGAGCCCAGCACGACGCCCAGTGCCGCCATGATGCCGATCGTGATGGTGAGCGACTTGTCCGTCCACAACATGAGAAGTTCTAGCGTATAAGCGAGCGGCGCCACGAAAGAGAACGACTCAGCGGCGCGCGTGTTGGTGCCGAAGAAGGTCATCTCCAGCGTGTCGGGGTTTTCCTTGTAACCCAGATGCCCGGTAACGTACCAGCCGGCCACAACGATCAACCCCACCACCACGCCGCCCACCAGATAGTCAAAATTGGCCCGGAACTCGCGGTCTTTCAATACGAAGACGAGCAACCCCGCCGCGACGATCGCCGCCACCGCGGCGCGCAATGTCGCCAAGGCCACGCCGCTACCGGCCAGCAGCGAAGGCAGGTCCTGTCCTTTGAGGCCGTAAGCTTCGAAATTGATCGCGACGGGCTGCAGGACCGACACGCGGAACTGGCCGAACAACCCGCGCAGGGTCATGTACGCGGAAAGGCCGAGAAACACGTAGACCACCAGCGATTTCAGATTGCCGCCGCCGATGCGAATCAGCGTTTTGCTGCCGCAACCCGAACCCAGCGTCATGCCGACGCCGAACAAAAAACCGCCGACGATGAACGACAGCCAGGTGAAATTCGGCGCGGTGTAAATCGATTTCGACAAATCGACGAGGCCCGCATGCCACAGCGTATACGAACCGATGATGGCGACCGCGATGGCAAGCAGCCACATGCGCATGCGGCTCCAGTCGCCCATGTTGACAATGTCGGACACCGCGCCCATGGTGCAGAAATTGACCTTGTTGCCGACCGCGCCGAACACGAGGCCGAGCGCGAAACCGCACCATGCAACGGTGGCGCCCAGATTAGCGGTGGCTTCCATGAATTCTCCGGCTGACGAGTGAGCACATTCTAATGCGGGTACTGGCCAACGAGTTGGGGAACCTCTAATTAATCGTCATACCCGCGCAGGCGGGTATCCAGAAACAGCTCGATCCTGGGTTCCCGCCCCGGCTTGATACCTGCCGGGGCAGGCTCTCACACGCGGGAACGACGACAATAAAGTCTTTCAACCCTTGCTTAGCTCTGGTAGCGCGTCGGATCGGCAACACCCGCCGACTCGAAACCGGCTTTGCGCAGGCGGCATGAATCGCAGACGCCGCAGGCGCGACCGTCGGCGTCCGCCTGGTAGCACGAAACCGTCAGCGCGTAATCGACCTTGAGCGCCATGCCGCGGCGAATGATGTCGGCCTTGGTGTCGCTGATGATGGGCGTGTGCAGCGTGAGCCGGTTGCCTTCCACTGCGGCCTTGGTCGCGAGATTGGCCATGGTCTCGAACGCACGCATGAAGTCCGGACGGCAATCCGGGTAGCCGGAATAGTCGACCGCGTTGGCGCCGAAAAATATGTCGCGCGCACCCAGCACTTCGGCAAAAGCGAGCGCCAGCGACAACATGATGGTATTGCGCGCGGGGACGTAGGTTATCGGGATACCATCCGTGATGCCTTCGGTGGGCACCGCGATGCTCGAGTCGGTGAGCGCGGAACCGCCGAACGCCGTGAGATCGAGCTTGGTGACGCGGTGCTCGCGCGCACCGAGCGCTTGCGCGACGCGCACCGCGGCATACAGTTCGGCGCGATGGCGCTGGCCGTAATCGACCGACAGGCAATGACAGTCGTAACCGGCGTCGCGCGCCATCGCCAGCACCGTCGCCGAATCGAGCCCGCCTGACAGCAACACCACTGCTCTCGCCATGATCGTCCGCCTAAACCCGGTTGGCTTTCAGCGCGGCAAGCGGATAGCGCGTGCCGCGCCACGTGATGCCGCCGTCACGCAGGGTAATAAAAGTCGCGCGCCAGAGTATGCCGACGAATATCGCGGCCATCAGCGGAAAGCCCGCCGCATACCAGCGCGGCGCGCCGACCATCCGCGCGGTCGCCACATAAGTCGCCAGCGATACGATACACACCGCGGCATTGAGCGCCAGGGTCGCGCCGTCGGTCACCGCCAGCGCAGCGAACGGCCACACGAAAAATACCAGTTGCGCGAATGTCCCGGCGAGCATGGCAGCGACGCTGTAATCGACGCCTGCGAGCGAATTCTTTTCGAGGCCGCGGGCGAGCGCGCCGAGCGTGGGATACCACTCAACGCTCATCAACCCGCGCCCGAACAGCATCTCCTGCGAGTAGCCGGCGTCCTTGATGATTTTGCCGAGCTTGATGTCGTCGTCAGGCCGCATCGCGATGCGGTTGTGTCCGCCGACGGCGCGATAAACGTCAGCACGCACCAGGTTGAACGCGCCGATGCCGATGAAGCAGCGGCTGTTCGGGTCCACTGCTTTCCACGGCCGCGCATACAGCGTAAAAAACATGGTGAACACGCCCATGAACATGCCGAGCGCATGGCTGCGCACCACGACTTCCGGCGTGATCGTCACGTGATCGCGGCGCGCCGCCATCGCGTGGCTTACCGCGCGGCTGATGACATCGGAGTGCATCACGACGTCGGCATCGGCGAACACAAGTATCGTCCCGCTGGCCGCGCGCGCGCCGCATTCAAGCGCGTGGTTCTTGCCGAGCCCCCCTGCCGGCAGTTCATTGATGCGCACCACCCGCAGGCACCCGCCACCCGCCACCTTGCGCGCGAGTATCTGCGGCGTTGCGTCGCTTGAGCGGTCGTCGACGACGATCACCTCGTAATCCGGGTAGTCCTGCGCAAGCAGCGAGTCGAGCGCGGCCTCGATGCCACCTGCCTCGTCGCGCGCCGCGATGACGACCGACACGCGCGGCGGCGGCGCTGGCAGTGCGACTGCCGCGTCGCGCAGCAAGCCGATCGAAAGCAGGCCGCGCGCGAGCACGATCATGGCGATGGCCGCAACGGCGAATGTAATAAGCGCGAGCCAGAACAACATGCTAATCGCGGGCGCCGGCGCTGGCGGCAGGGAGTCCCGGTGAAACGCAGAATGAACCTAAGACAGGAGGCATCAAACGATCCGCTGCTGCGGTATTAGCGGGTTTGCTCCTCACGCCTCACGCCTCACTCCTCACCCCTCACCGGCGGGCCAGCCTACGGCTTGCCAGAGGGCGCGGCGGCACCCGATGGCGCCTGGCCCTGGGCGTTCAACCCCGCGATGCGGCGCTTGGCTTTTTCCGCGGCCTCGCTGATCGGAAATCTGGCAATGAGTTCTTCGAGGTTTTTTTTGCCGGTGACGGACTCGCCCATCTCGATCTGCGAACTGGCGATATTCAGCATGGAGTCTGGCACCGTCGGGCTGTCGGGATAGGTCTTGAGCAAAGTCTGCTGGCTGCCGATCGCGAGTTTGAAATCGCGCAGGTTGAAGTAGGAGTCGCCTATCCAGTACTGCGCGCGCGGCGCCAGGTTGCTTTTCGGATACTGCTTGATGAAATTCTGGAAAGCGACGATCGCGCCCTGGTAATTGCCCATGCGGCGCTGGCTTTGCGCGGCCTCGTAGGCGCGCGTCTCGGCGCCGCTGTCGGCATTTATGGCAGTCACGGTGGCGGGCGCGGCGCCGGGGCCCGGCACAGCAGCAGGCGGCGTGCCAGCAGCGGGTGCAGCGGGCGCTTCAGCGGCCGGCGGCGGGCCACCCTGCTGCTCGAAACGGCGCACACGCGTATCGAGATCGAGATACATGTCGCGCTGGCGCTTGCTGGTGCTCTCGACGCTGTTGTTGAGCACTTCGATCTGCCCGCGCAGCTTGGTCATTTCAAGCTTCAACGCTTCGATCTGCGTGAAAAGATCGAGCAGCGCCTGGCTCTTCAAAGCCTCCTCGACCTTGTTGATACGCGCGTCGACCGCCTGCTGCTGGGCCGCCAGATCTTTCTTGACCTCGTCGATGCGCTGGCGCTCGGCCGCGACCTGCTTGCGCGCCTCCTCGTCGTCGAAGAGCCCCGCCTGCGCGGGCACGGCGAGTGCGGCAAAAAGCAAAACCGCGCCGCACTTTGCAAGCGCGGCGCGGTTTAATGGGTACCCAGACACGGATTTCACCATTCAGGCGTTACTTGTCGCCTGCGTAGCGGATGTCGCTGCGGCGGTTCTCGGAAAATGCCGCCTCGTCGTGGCCCGGGTTGCGCGGTTTTTCCTCACCGAGGCTCACGCTCTCGATCTGGTCTTCCTTGACGCCCAGCAACACCATCATCTGCCTCACGCTGTCGGCGCGACGCTGACCGAGCGCGATATTGTATTCGCGGCTGCCGCGCTCGTCGGTATTGCCCTGGATGGTTATTTTCTGCGCGCGGTTGGCGACCAGGTACTGGGAATGCATGGTCACTACCGGTTTGTATTCATCTTTGACGATGACACTGTCGTAGTCATAGAACACGCTGCGCTTTTTATACAGATCGCTGTCCGGGTTGAGCGGATTCAGCGGCGAGCCGGTGACCTTGGGCGGGTCAACCTTGGTAACAACCGGTGACGAATCCACTTTTTTCGGCGGCGCGGCAACGGTAGGCGGCGTCGGCTTGGGTTCAGTCACCTCAACCGGCTTTTGCACTCCCTCGCTCGCGCAACCCGCCAGTATTGCCAGCACTGCAAGAGCCGAGAATAGTTTTTTCATCTGGTATCACTCCTTGTCATGGGCTTTTAATCAATGGACCCCACGCCGGTTCGCGCACGTCGCCCGCTGCCGCGCTGAAACGCTGACGCACACGGCCATCGCTCGATACCGCGGCTAATATACCACGCCCCCTGATCTCGGTTGCGTAGAGGATGATCCTGCCGTTGGGCGCGAAGGTCGGCGACTCGTCGATGCCGTTCTCGGTCAGCGACTGCGTCTGCTTGCTCGCAAAATCCTGGGTGGCGACGTTGAAGCGTCCGGACGTGCGCTGGATGAACACGAACGACTTGCCGTCGGGCGCATAACGCGGTGAAACGTTGTAACTGCCGTCGAACGTGAGCCGCTCGGGCGCACCGCCGCCGACCGGCACGCGGTAGATCTGCGGGCTGCCACCGCGGTCGGATGTGAAAATCACGTGCTGGCCGTCCGGCGAAAAATTCGGCTCAGTGTCTATGGTGCTGGTATTCGTCAGCCGCTTGACGTCACTGCCATCAGCGTTCACCAGGTAGATCTGCGAATTGCCGTCTTTCGACAGCACCACGGCGAGACGCCGGCCGTCGGGCGACCATGCCGGCGCGCTGTTGCTGCCCTTGAAATTGGCGGCGACCGTGCGCTGCCCGGTCAGCAGCGACTGGATATAGACGATGGGTTTCTTGCGCTCGAACGATACGTAGGCGAGCCGGTTGCCGTCGGGCGCCCACGCCGGCGAGATGATGGGCTCGTTTGACGCTAGTATGGTTTGCGCGCCGAAGCCGTCGGCGTCCGCGACCTGCAGTTCGAAGCGCGTGCCGTTCTTGACGATATAGGTGATGCGCGTGCTGAAGACGCCGACGTCGCCCGTCAGCTTCTCGTAGATGGCGTCGGCGATCTTGTGCGCGGTATAGCGCAGGTTCGTGGCGGTTACCTGGTAAGAAAAACCCGCAAGCTGCGTCTGTTTCACCACGTCCATCAGGCGAAAGCGCACGTCGAAATAGCCGTTGGGCAGGGGCGACACGCTGCCGATCACCAGCGCGTCGGCGCCGCGTGTCTTCCACGCCGGAAACTGCACTTCGTTGGGCTCCGAAGGCACGGGATTGACGCCGCCGCTGTCGATGATCTTGAAAAACCCGCTGCGATACAGATCGGCGACGACGATTTCCGTCACTTTTTGCGGGAGCGCTTCCTCGCCTTTCAGCGGCAGGACGGCGATCGGCGACAGGTTGGAGCCGAAACCCGTAATTTCGATCTTCAGCTGGGCACAAACGCCGGTGCTGAAGGCGAGCCACAGCAGGAACAGATACCGCAGGTTTTTATTTTTCATTGCACCGTATTTTACGCAGAAATGTCCGCGATGCGATCACTCTTTGGCATTGAACTTGAGATTGAGTTCCCTGAATTCCTTGAGCAATGCCGGATCGGGCGGCATGGGCAACGGCTGCGCGCGGGTGATCGCGCGTTCGATCGCATTGTCGTAGGCGCTGTTGCCGCTCGCGCGCCTTACTCTCGCGTTGAGAACATTGCCGTCCGGCAGCACCACGATGTTGAATTCCGCCTCTTCGCTGCCCTGGATATTTTGGGGTTTGATGAGCGCCCGCAGTATCTTCGCCCGAATGCGCTCCATGTATTCGCTGCGCATCTTGGCCAGCGCGGAAGCCGCCTGCGCCGCCATTGCGTTCTGCGCGTCCGCCTGCTCTTTGGCGATGCGCTGCGCTTCCGCCTGTTGCGACTTTTGGGCCGCCTGGGTGTCGTCTTCGCGTTTCTTGGCTTCCTTTTGCTTGTCCTCGACGACGCGAGGCGCCGTTTTTTCGACCTTTTGCTTGTCTTTGAACGCAATGTCCGGCTTGGCCACCTCGGGTTTGGCGACCGGCTGGGGCGGGACAGGATCGACCTTGGGCTGCACTTCGGGCTTGGGCGGGGGTGGCGGCGGGGGTGGCGCTGCCTGCGGCGGGGTCGCCGACGGCGGGCTCCACAGATCGACGATATTGACCTGCGGCTCGACTTTTTTCTGCCAGTTGACGCCGAACACCAGCAGCGCGATGAACAGGAGGTGCATGGTGGACGCGAACGCGCCCGAGATCATTTTCTCCTGGGAGGTCGTGTAGACGTGGGCGTATTGCATGGCGCGCGGCGGGCGGGCCTATTGGGCGCGCGGCTTGACCATCAAGCCGACCTTCTTGACCTGGTTCTGCTGCAGCATGTCCATCACGTCGAGCACGGCTTCGTACTTCACGTCCTTGTCGGCGGCGATCACCACCGCCTGCTCCGGGCTCTGCGTCTGCTTCTGCTTGATGGCGGCAATCAGGTCGTTGCGCGACACCTTGCGATCGTCGCTGCCCGCGGCGCGGTCGCGCAGCCACAGCGACTGGTCGGTGCGTATCGACACTTCCAGCGGCGCCACCGGCGGATTCGACGACTTGCCGATCGACGGCAGCTCGACCTGGCCGGGGTTGATCAAGGGTGCTGTGACCATGAAGATCACCAGCAGAACCAGCATGACGTCGATGTACGGCACGACGTTGATCTGGTTCATCAGCCGCCGGCTGCTTCTTTTTTCGATCAGCATATCGAGCGCCTAACCCTGCCGCTGCAGGATGTTGGAGAACTCTTCCATGAACGAATCGAAGCGCGTGGCGAGCCGGTTCAAGTCGCCGGCGAAACGGTTATACGCAACCACCGCCGGGATCGCCGCGAACAAGCCCATCGCGGTCGCAATCAGCGCTTCCGCGATGCCGGGCGCGACGGTACCGAGCGTCGCCTGCGCGACCTGCGCGAGGCCGCGGAAAGAATTCATGATGCCCCACACCGTGCCGAACAGGCCAACGTAGGGGCTGACCGAGCCGACCGAGGCGAGAAACGACAGGTGCGATTCGAGGACTTCCATCTCGCGCTGGTAGGTCGCGCGCATGGCCCGCCGGGTGCCGTCCATCACCACCGCGATGTTTTGCGCCCCGCTCTGCCCGGGCTGCTTCCTCAACTTGGTGAATTCGCGGAATCCCGATTCGAACAGCCGCTCCATCGTGCCGGAAGCGTCGCGCGAGTTGACCGCGCGCTGAAAAAGCTCGTTGAGATCCCCGCCGCTCCAGAATTCTTTTTCAAACTTGTCGGACTGCTTCGACGCGCGCTTGTAGGTAAAAATCTTGATGAAAATGTAATACCAGGAAAATACCGAGCACAGCAGCAAACCGGCCATCACCATTTGTACCAGCACGCTGGCGCCGGTTATCAGGCTCAGTACCGACATATCGTGCGTCACGTTCATGCTTGCCTCATAACAGGATGGCGAGTTTTTTCAGGATGGGTTGCGGTATTCTAACGGGCTTGAATGACTGCGTGTTGACGCACGCAATCTTGACGGTACCCGTCACCAGGTCGTGCTGCCCGCGCCTGACCGTCTGCGCGATTTCGAGCAGGCTGCCGCGCGCGGCAAGCAGCGTTACGGACACTGCCAGCTCATCGTTGAACAGCGCCGGCCGCAAATATTCGGCCGCCAGTGCGCGCACCACAAACACCACGTTGTGCTCGTCTTTCAGCGCAGTCTGCTCGAAACCCAGCGCGCGCAGCCATTCGGTGCGCGCGCGTTCCATGAATTTGAGGTAATTGGCGTAATACACCACGCCGCCGGCGTCGGTGTCTTCGTAATACACGCGCACCGGCCAGGTAAAGTCGGGTGATTTCACGGGTTCAGAATTTTTCACGCTGACTGTATAAACGCGCCAACTATCAAAATGGGGTTAAAAGTCGATAGACGAAGTAGCGGGATAGACGTTTCTAATCTGGAGAGAGGAAAATGCAGGAGAGACGATAGACGCAATTCCTTAGAGCAATTCTCCGTCTCTCGTCTCTCGCCTGGCGTCTCTCGGCAAAGCATGTCTCTCGCCTCTCGCCTCTCGCCTCACCCCTCACTCCTCACTTTTTTTAAGCGGTTCTTCCCACAATTCGGGCGCGGCCTGCGTCTTCGGCTGCGCAAGCCCGAAATGGCGGTAGGCGGAGACCGTTGCCATGCGGCCGCGCGGCGTGCGCTGCAGATAACCCTGCTGGATCAGATAGGGCTCGAGCACGTCTTCAATCGTGTCGCGTTCTTCACTGATCGCCGCGGCGAGATTATCGACGCCGACCGGGCCGCCGGCGAATTTTTCGATCACTGCGAGCAGCAGTTTGCGGTCCATGACATCGAGCCCCAGCGGATCGATGTCGAGCATTTTCAGCGCCGCATCGGCGACTTCCTGCGTGACCTTGCCCTGCGCCTTGACCTGCGCGTAATCGCGCACGCGCCGCAAGAGCCGGTTCGAGATACGCGGGGTCGCGCGCGAACGGCTCGCGATTTCGCGCGCGCCGTCGGCGTTAACTTCGATCTCCAGCAATTTGGCCGAGCGCGCGACGATGCGCGTGAGTTCGGCGACCGAATAAAACTCCAGCCGCGCCACGATGCCGAAGCGGTCGCGCAGCGGATTGGTCAGCATGCCCGCACGCGTGGTCGCGCCGATCAGGGTAAAGGGCGGCAGGTCGAGCTTGACCGAGCGCGCCGCCGGGCCCTCGCCGATCATGATATCGATCTGGAAATCTTCGAGCGCCGGATAGAGTATTTCTTCGACCACCGGCGACAGGCGATGTATCTCGTCGATGAACAGCACGTCGTTCGGCTCGAGATTGGTGAGCATCGCCGCGAGATCGCCCGCGCGCTCCAGCACGGGGCCGGAGGTGTGGCGCAGGTTCACGCCCATTTCACGCGCGATGATATGCGCGAGCGTTGTTTTGCCCAACCCCGGCGGGCCGAACAGCAGCACGTGATCGAGCGACTCCTTGCGCTGGCGCGCGGCCTCGATGAAGATTTCGAGCTGGCCGCGGATTTTTTCCTGGCCGATATATTCGTCGAGCTGTTTCGGCCGCAGCGCGCGCTCGAACGCTTCCTCCCGCGGGGAGGCGGGCGCGGCGGCTATCAGTCGGTCAGTTTCAATCATATTTCATTTTCCCACTCATTTGATCGGCTCCGCGCCCTCGCCCAGTAATTTCAGATATGCATGATACGCGTACACCTTGCTGCGTCTGCGGCCGGTCATTTCGCGCACGACACCGAGCTTAACCAGATGTTTCATCGCTGCCGTCACCGTCGGTTGTGACAACCGAAGTCGCTTGGCGGCACGCGGTATTGAATAGACGACGTGCGCCTTGAATGCATCGTGCAATCTCAACGCCGAGGCAGCAGACCGTCCCAGCTTTTCCACTCTTGTGCGGTCCTCGCGAAATAATTCCAGGATGCGCTGTGCCGTACGCGTTGCCTGCTCGGTGGTGTCGATGATGCCCGACAGAAAGAAATGCAGCCACGCTTCCCACGCACCCTCCGTGCGCACGCGTTGCAATAACTGGTAATAAGCATCGCGATGCTTCTTGAAATACAGACTTAGATAAAGCATCGGCTGCGCGAGCGCGTCTTCGGCACAAAACAGCAGCGTGATCAGCAGCCGGCCGACGCGGCCATTGCCGTCGAGAAACGGGTGGATTGTCTCGAACTGGACGTGTGCCAATGCGGCCTTCACCAATAGCGGCACTTTCACGGGGTCGTCGTGCAGAAATTTTTCAAGTGCGCCCATGCACTCCATAACCTTGTGCGGCGGCGGCGGGACAAATGACGCGTTACCCGGTCGCGAACCGCCGATCCAGTTTTGCGTCGTGCGGAATTCTCCGGGCGCCTTGATACCGCCGCGCCCCTTGGACAACAGTTTTTGATGTATCTCCTTGATTAACCGGAGCGAGAGCGGGAATCCACCGCGCAAACGTGTGAGGCCGTGAATCATCGCCGCAACGTAATTTGATACTTCTTGGACATCGTTAATGGGTACGCCGGGCACTTCCTTGTTTTCGTAGAGCAGCAGATCGGAGAATGACGATTGCGTGCCTTCGATTTGCGAGGAAAGCAGCGCCTCCTTGCGCACATACATGTACAGGAAAAGTTCCGGGTCGGGAAACAGACGCGCGATGCCGTCCAGGCGCCCGAGTCCGCGGTTCGCCTTCTCAAGCAAGTCGTGCAGGTCTGGGCCGATGTCGAGTGGAGGATCGGGCGGCAACGGGGGTGGCACGAATGCCCGTACGTTTTCGCCCCCAACGCTCGTTGTCACGTGGGTTCCCAGACGTGGATTTGCGGAGGCTGCCGGCACTGGATGTTAGTAAAGCCCGCTTTAATTAGTGGTGGTCTAATTAAAGCTTACCGCCACAACCTTTAATAAGCAAGCGGCAGATTAATCCGTTCGAAGATATGCGCCTGCCCACTCCAGCGTCAGTGCAGACGCAGTTTCAGCCGAACATCTCCCGACATCACGATTTCGAAAGCAACTTCAGCGCCTGCCGTATGCCATCCGCCACTGCGGTGCCCGCCGGCAATTGCTTGACGGCCCACGCCGCTTCTTTCTCATTGTAGCCCAGCGCCTGCAATGCATTGAGGATGTCGCCGCCGTTCGCGCCCGCGGAATTCGCCGCCACCACTGTTACGTCGAGCTTGTCTTTCAGTTCCAGCAGCAGACGCTCGGCGGTCTTCTTGCCGATGCCGGGGACTTTGATGAGGCGCGCGCTGTCCTGCGTGCTCACCGCGTCGTACAAATCGCCGATGCTCATGCCGGAGAGCACCGATAACGCGGTGCGCGCCCCGACACCGGAAATTTTCAGCAACTGGCGGAAAACGTGGCGCTCCTGCTCGCTGGCAAAACCGTAGAGCAGGTGCGCGTCTTCACGCACCAGCAGGTGGGTGAAGAGAGTGACGTCGCTGCCCGTCGCCGGCAACTGGTAGAAGGTACTCATCGGCACGTCGATTTCGTAGCCGATGCCCTGCACGTCGACGATCACCTGCGGCGGGTGCCGCGCGATGAGTTTGCCACTGATCCTGCCGATCAAACCAGCCTCCCGCGTTTCATGCGATACCCTGCAGTCGCCAGTTTACCGAGTCCCTGCCCGCCGTGCGCATGGCAGATTGCGCAAGCCAGCGCGTCGGCGGCGTCCGCGCTGGGGCTGCCCGTGAGCTTGAGCAGACGCTTGACCATGTCCTGCACCTGGCTCTTGTCAGCGTGGCCATTGCCGACCACCGCCTGCTTGACCTGCAATGCGGTGTATTCCGACACCTGCAGTTCATGCAGCACCGCCGCGCAGATCGCAGTGCCGCGCGCCTGTCCGAGCAAAAGCGTGGATTGCGGATTGACGTTGACGAATACTTTTTCGATGGCAACCTGGTCGGGCTTCACGCTGGCTATGACTTCACGCAGACCATCAAGTATGACTTTGAGGCGCGTCGCCAGGTCGCCGGCCGCCGGTGTCTTGATGCAGCCGCTGGTGACATAGGCGAGCGTGCTGCCGGTCTTGTCGAGCACGCCGAAACCCGTGATCCGGAGTCCCGGATCTATTCCCAGGACGCGAATGCGTCCTGGGGGAGAGACGAGAGGCGAGAGGTGAGAGGCGCGTTTCACGTGGACGCGCTTTTTCCGCGCTCCGCGTTAATCAATCCCCCAATCAACGCGAAAACCCTGTCAACGATTCCCGAAATTTCCGCGGTATCGGATGCGAACCCAAGTTCCTTCGCAAGCACGATCAATGTATCCAACTCTGACAGTGACCCCCTCGCAATAACGAAAAACTGGACACGGTCTTTTGCGCCGCTACGGCCCACACCCTCTGCGATGTTTGCCGGGATCGACACGGCTGCCCGCCGGATTTGACTCGTAAGACCATAGACCTCACTCTGCGGAAACCTCGCAGATAGCGCATAGACCGCCTTGACAAGAAGTATGGCCTGCTGCCAAACGACAAGGTCGTAGTGTTTGCGTGCCATTTCCTAACCGCCTCTCGCCTATCGCCTATCGCCTCTCTCAGGCAGTGTCGAACACTGCCGTCGTATACACTTCCTGCACATCATCGACCGCTTCAAGCGCGTCGAGCAATTTCTGCATCTTGACCGCGTCGTCGCCTTTCAGCTCGCTTTCGGTCTCCGGCTTCATCAGCACGTCGGCGATTTCGGACTTGAAAGCCGCCTTCTCGAG
>CANJHY010000116.1:0-15325 GCA_947474275.1 Betaproteobacteria bacterium | reverse complement strand
TGTCGAGATTGTTCCACTCGGCGAGTTCCTTGTGGTCGAGCCCGTGATCGAGCGCGATGGTGTACAGCGTATCGCCCTTCTTCACCGTGTAAAACTCCGGACGCGGATCGGCGCTGCCTGCGACCGGTGCGGCCACAGGTGCGGCCACCGGTGCGGGCTTCGCGGCGGGCTTGACCGGGGTCTGTTGCGTACGATCGCTGACCGGCGCGGAATGACGCGCCGTCATACAGCCGGCGAGCATCGCCAGCACGGCAAACGCAGACGCGAAGCGCGTCGCGTTCAATCCAGCCCCGACAACATGGGCACGAATTTCACAGCATCGAGCTTCGCTTCGGAAAATCCGCGCGCGCCGCGCTCGATCACGCACAGATACTGCTCGCGGGTTCCCATCGGCACCACCATCCTGCCGCCCACCGCGAGTTGCTCTTTGAGTGCCGCCGGCACATGCGTCGCCGCAGCGGTGACGATGATGCCGTCGAATGGCGCACCTTCCGGTATGCCGATATGACCGTCCGCGTGTTTGAACCTGACGTTGTTGACTCGCAACTCGCGCAAATGCTTGCGCGCCTTGGCCAGCAACTGCATGATCCGCTCGACCGAATACACTTCGGTCGCCAGGCGCGCAAGTATCGCCGTCTGGTAGCCGCAGCCAGTGCCGATTTCCAGCACCTTGCCGAGCGGATTGCCGGCCGCCAGCAGCTCCGTCATGCGCGCCACTATGTATGGTTGCGAGATGGTCTGCCCGAAACCCAGCGGCAGCGCGAAGTCCTCGTAGGCGCGGCTCGCCAGCGCATCTTCGATGAAAATATGGCGCGGAATCTCGTTCATCACGTTGAGCAGGGCCTCGTTCACGATGCCCTGCTCGCGCAGACGCTCTATCATGCGCATGCGCGTGCGCTGCGAGGTCATGCCGATGCCTGAAATGCGCTCGCTCACGCGAACCATTCCTTGAGTGCCGGCAGCTGTGCGAAGTGCGTGAGGTCCATCTGCAAAGGCGTTACCGATACCACTGAACGCTCGGCCGCGTTGAAATCGGTGCCGGCGCCTGCGTCCTGCGCACCACCCGCTGCCCCCACCCAGTAGACCGTGCCGCCGCGTGGCGTAGTCGACTTGACGACCGGCTCGGCCTTGTGGCGTTTACCCAGCCGGGTGATTTCCACTCCGCGCAGCTGCCCGTATTCGACGTCCGGCACATTGACGTTAAGCAACGACGGCTGTCCCAGCGGTTTTTTTATAAAACGCTGCGTGATATCAGCGGCAACGCGCGCCGCGGTGACAAAATGATCTTTGCCATTGGCAACCAGTGAAATCGCAATCGACGGGATGCCCAGCAAAAATCCTTCAGTCGCCGCCGCCACCGTGCCGGAATATATGGTGTCGTCCCCCATGTTCGCGCCGTGATTGACGCCGGAAATGACGACGTCGGGCAACTCATCGAGCAGGCCGGTCACCGCGAGATGCACGCAGTCGGTCGGCGTGCCGTTGACGTAATAGAAACCGTTGGCCGCTTTGCGCACGGTCAGTGGACGATCGAGGGTCAGTGAATTGCTGGCGCCGCTGCGGTCGCGTTCGGGGGCAACTACCGTGACCTTGCCGAGGGGCGCCAGCGTGGCGGCGAGGATGGCGAGGCCGGGGGCGAAATAACCGTCGTCGTTACTCAGCAGGATATGCATGCTACGACACCGGCCGTGGGTTGCGAACTCGGCTTGCACTGCGGCCGGGGCGGCCGCCGGAATTGATGCACCATCGCGTAGGGATATCGAGACCGTTACAGGTGATTTTACGTATTAAATTATAGCATGCGCGTCACGCGCTCAGCCCCGTGGATAGTGCCCATCGCGCGTAGCGGGCGGCGCGGAGGATGCCGGCGGGATTGGTGTAGCATACGGCGTTTTCCCGCCCCTCCGCCGCGCGCGCCGGGGCTGGCGTTTCAACATATTGGGAATTCCTCGATGAGCGGCCCGCTGGCGGGAATCAGGATCATCGACCTGACGACGGTCATCCTCGGCCCCTACGCGACGCAGATCCTCGGCGATCTGGGCGCCGACGTCATCAAGGTCGAGCCGCGCGACGGCGACAACATGCGCCATTCCGCGCCCATGAGGCACGCGGGCATGGGGCATATCTTCCTGCACCTGAACCGCAACAAGCGCTCCATCGTGCTCGATCTCAAGCAGCCGGCCGGCCGCGATGCCATGCTGCGGCTGTGCGCCAGCGCCGACGTGCTGATTTACAACGTGCGTCCCCAGGCCATGGCACGTTTGAAACTCTCCTACGAAGACGTGCGTGCGGTCAATCCGAAAATTATCTATGTTGGCGCGTTTGGCTTCAGCCAAAAGGGTCCTTACGCCGCGAAACCAGCCTATGACGATCTGATCCAGGGCATGGTTGCGCTGCCGTCGGTCATCCAGCAGGCAGGTGGCGACCGGCCGCGCTTTGTTCCCTCCACCATGGCTGACCGCATCACCGGATTGAATGCAGTCACTGCCGTCACCACCGCGCTATTTCATCGCGAGCGCACCGGCCGCGGCCAGGCCGTCGAAGTCACCATGTTCGAAAGCCTTACCCAGTTCGTGCTGGGCGAACATCTCGGTGGCAAAACGTTTGAGCCGCCGCTCGGCCCCATGGGTTACCCGCGCCTGCTCGCCGAGCACCGCAATCCATACGAAACAAAAGACGGTTATCTGTGCCTGCTGGTCTACAACGACAAGCAGTGGCGCAGTTTTTTCCGCATCATCGGCCATGAAGAAATGTTCGAGAAAGATCCGCGCTTCTCCAGCCAGGCCAACCGCTCGCAGCATTTCGCGGAAAGCTACGCGTTCGTCGCAGAACACATCAAGACACGCACCAGTGCCGAGTGGTTGAGCGTGCTGACCGCGGCCGACATCCCGGTCATGCCGCTCAATTCGCTCGAAGACCTGCTGGCGGACCCGCATTTGAACGAAACCGGCTTTTTTTCACTGCTCGAGCATCCGAGCGAGGGAACGCTGCGTTCCATGGCAGTGCCCAGCCAGTGGTCGGATTCGATTCCCGATGCGCCGCGCCCGGCACCGCGACTCGGCGAGCACAGCGCCGAAGTGCTGCGCGAAGCCGGTTATGTCGATACCGAAATCAATGCGATGATTGCCGCTGGCATTACCAACACGCAGGCCTGAACCCGTCATGGATTTCTCTTTTTCCGCGGAGCAGATCGCGATACGCGCCGCGATCGAAAAAATCTGCGCAGGGTTCGATGCGGATTATTGGCTGAAGAAAGACAGTGGCGGCGACTTCCCCGACGATTTTCACCGCGCGTTTGCGCGTGACGGCTGGCTCGGCATCGCCATGCCCGAGCAGTACGGTGGCGCCGGCCTCGGCATCACCGAAGCCGCGCTCATGATGCAGACCGTTGCCGCATCGGGCGCCGGCATGTCGGGTGCATCGGCCATCCACATGAATATCTTCGGCTTGAACCCGGTCGTCGTGTTCGGCAGGGACGAGCAGAAACAACGCTGGCTGCCGCCGCTGATCGCTGGCACTGATAAAGCATGTTTTTGCGTCACCGAACCCGATGCCGGCCTGAACACGACGCGCGTGAAGACCAGGGCCGTGAAGCAAGGCGACCATTACCTCGTTTCGGGGCAAAAAATCTGGATATCAACTGCGCAGGTCACCAACAAGATGCTGTTGCTGGCGCGCACTACGCCGCTTGAGCAAACCAAAAAGCCGGCGCAGGGCCTGAGTCTTTTTTATACCGACGTTGACCGTCAATTCGTGGAAGCACGCGAGATCCCGAAAATGGGGCGCAAAGCGGTAGATTCCAACCAGGTTTTCATCGATGGTCTGAAAGTGCCGGTCGCCGACCGCATCGGCGAGGAAGGCAAAGGTTTCGAATACATACTGCACGGCCTGAACCCAGAGCGCATCCTGATCGCCGCCGAAGCGGTGGGACTTGGACAAGTCGCTCTCAGGCGGGCGGCGGAATACGCCAAAGAGCGCATCGTGTTCGACCGGCCCATCGGCCAGAACCAGGCCATACAACATCCCCTCGCACAGCGCTGGATCGAACTGGAAGCCGCCAACCTGCTTGTATATAAGGCCGCGGCGTTATACGACTCGAACCAGCCGTGCGGCGCGGAGGCCAATGCAGCAAAGTATTTTGCGGCCGAAGTCGGATACAAAGCCTGTGAAACCGCCGTCATGACCCTGGGCGGCATGGGCTATGCGAAGGAATTTCACGTCGAACGTTATTTGCGTGAAGCGCTGATTCCGCGAATCGCGCCGGTGAGTCCGCACCTGATACTGTGCTTTATCGCAGAGAAAGTGCTCGGGCTGCCGAAATCGTACTAGCTTACGATTGCAAATCCGGCGCGGCAAAGTCCTTGTCGTGCCCGAGCGAGGGCAGCATGCCGCGCACGCGCAGTACTTCGTCGACATTGACGTCGGCGATGACGACGCCCGGCTCGGTGCCGAGTTCGCCGATTATTTTTCCCCACGGGTCGACGATCAGCGAATGCCCGTACGTCATACGTCCGCCAGGATGGTCGCCGCACATCGCCGGCGCGAATACATAGCCCAGGTTCTCGATGGCGCGCGCCTGCAATAATGAATGCCAGTGCGCGGTGCCGGTCTCGCGCTGAAACGACGACGGCACGGCAAGAAACAACGCGCCAGCCTTGGCCAGCGCGCGAAACAATTGCGGAAAGCGCAGGTCGTAACAAATCGTCATGCCGAGCAGGCCCCACGGGGTGGCCGCGACAACTGCTTTGTCGCCGGGCTGGTACGCGCTCGACTCCCGTATCACTTTGCCGCTCGGCAACGTTACGTCGAACATATGTATCTTGTCGTAATGCGCGGCAACTGCGCCGGCGGCCGACAGCAGGTAAGAGCGATTGACCATGCGTTCGTCGCCGACCTTGACCGTCAAGGAACCGACCAGCAGCCAGGTGCGCGTTGCGAGCGCGAGCGCGCGAAACTTCGCCAGTGCGGGATGCTGTTCTTCGGAAAAGGAATTCTCGCGCATCACGCGTCCGCTGCCGTCGAGCAATGCGGCGTACTCCGGCAACATGATGAGTTGCGCGCCGTCCGCGGCCGCAGAACGAATGCCCGCTTCCGCCGCGCACAAATTGGCATCCATATCATTGCAGGAATTAAGCTGCACGCAGGCAGCCTTGAACGCCGTCATGATGATCCGGACTCCAAAGGTGATTTAGCAGCCCGCTCCGCGCGCGCGGATAGCGGCACTATGCGGAAGCGGCCTACTTGCCGCCGGTGCGCTTGGCGATTTCCTTCATGACCTGCTCGGTGATATCGAACTGCGGCGCGTTATAGACCGCCTGCTGCACAATCAGGTCGTACTTGCCTGCCTCGGCGACGGTTTTGATGGCCGCGTTGATTTCGGTGACAAAACCGCCGAACGTCTCGCGTTTGCGCGCCTCCACTTCTTCGAACAGGCTGCGCTGCATTTGCTGGTACTGCTGGGCCATCGCGGCAAAGCGCTTTTCCTTGGCCGCACGGTCGGCGGCGGGCATGGTGGCGGAATTCTTTTCCAGGTCGGCCTGCAGATCGTTGCCCTGTTTTTGCATTTCCAGCAACTGTGCTTCGCGCGGCGCGAATTCCTTTTTCAGCACCTCGGCCGACTGCTTGGCGATGGTCGACTCGCTTTCAATACGCACGATATTGACGTAACCGATTTTGACCGGCGCCGCAGCGGCCTGGGCGCCTGCCTGCGTTGACAGCAGGGCAAGCAGGATGAAAGCGCAGTATTGCGTAAGTCTTTGCATCGTTTCTCCGTGGTCGCACGACCTGAATTGACGCCGGGTGCCAGGAGGCTTTGCCGCAGCCTCCTACCCTTGCCTAAAGTGATGCATTGTAACCTTTCAAATGCCCTTTCGCCACCGAGCGGGCGCGCGTCATTCCGCCTTGAGGCCGGCGTCCAGTATGACTTTGCGCCACGCCGGCACTTCGCGCGCGAGTTGCCGGCGCAAATCGTCGGGAGTGCCCGGCAGCGGAGTGGCGCCGAACGTGAGCAGCCGTTCGCGCACTTCCGGCAAATTCATGATCGCGAGAATTTCCGCGTTCAGTTTTTTGACGATGTGCGCGGGCGTTTTCGGCGCGCAATACATGCTGAACCAGCCGCTGGTGTCAAAAGCCGCGAGCCCGGACTCCGCCAGCGACGGCACATCCGGCAGCATGGGGGTGCGTTTCGCCGAAGTCACCGCCAGCGCGTTCAATGTTCCGAGCCGCACATGCGGCGCCAGCACCAGCACGTTGTCCAGCACGAGCTGCAGCCGCCCGCCGAGTATGTCCGGCATCATCGCGCCGGTGCCTTTGTACGGAATAAACAGCATGTCGATGCCGGCCAGCCGCTTGAACATCTCGCCGCTCAGATGCTGCACCGTGCCCGGCGTGGACGCGCCCCACGAGATTTTTCCCGGACGCGCTTTGGCGTACGCGATGAACTCCTGTACCGTTTTCACGCCGGTCGACGGGTGCGACACCATCACGTACGGCGACGTCGCGACCAGCGCGAGCGGCTCGAGATCGCGCTGCACGTCGAATTTGGTGTCTTTATAAAGGCTGCCGACGATGCTGATCGACGAACCGGAGACCAGCAGCGTATAGCCATCGGGCAACGACTTCGAAACGATCTCCGCGGCGATGATGCCGCCCGCCCCCGCGCGGTTGTCCACCACGACCTGTTGGCCGAGGCGTTCGGCGAGTTTGCCTGCAACGAGGCGGCCGACAAGATCGGTGCTGCCGCCGGGCGGGAAACCGACCAGCAGGCGGATCGGCCGCTGCGGATAATCCTGCTTCTGCGCAATGGCCGGCGACGGCAATATACTGGCCGCCAGCAAAATCACGATTGCTGCGGAAACTGCTGTCATATGCATCTTCCTCCTCCTGCGCGCGCCGCTGAAATCAGCAGCAGCGGCTTTTCTTATTTGCTCTTTTTCGCGCGGCTGACGATGCCGCCCGCGCCCATCATTACCGCATTGATATAAAACACCGGCGCCAGACCAAACCCCGACACGATGAATCCAAACAGCGCCGGCGCGATGACCCGCACCAGATTGTTCACCGTGAGACGCAAACCCAAAGCCTCGCCCGAGCGTCCATCGGCAGCGCGGCTGAACATCAGCATGGTCGCAATCGGCTGGCCGCAACCGGTGCCGAGACCGAATATAAACGATACCAGCGCGAGCAGCACGACGTTGTGAAAAAGCGGCACCAGCGCGAAACCGACAGCCGCCAGATAGAAGGACCAGGCGAGCAATTTTTCCTCGCCCAGCCGCTTGATCAAATACGACAGCGCAAAGCGCACAATAAAAGAAGCCGCCGCAAAGGTAGCCAGCAGCGCGCCAATCGCGGAGGCCGACAAGCCAATGCCCACGCCGTAAACCGGTATATAGAACTGGAACAGATCCGTACCCAGCTGGACCAGGCTGCCAATGGCGAGTATGCGCAGGATCGCCGGGTCTTTGAGCGTATCGGCGATGCGGGTGCGCGGCGCAATCCTTTGATTGCCGCCCGGGAGCACCTTGCCCCAGAACAGCAACATGATGCCGGTTGCCAGTGCGAATGCCGCGGCATAGAGGCAGGCTATCGGAAAACCGAAATGATCGATCGACAAACCCGCGACCAGCGGGCCGAAGAAATTGGCCGCGGCACCGAGCAGGCTGAAATTGCTGAAGTTCTGCGCGCGTTTCTCGGGCGCGCTCATGATGCCCACCAGGTTCTGCACGATCACCAGAAAAAAGGCGAACGACATCCCGCTCAGCGCGCCCGCGATATACAGCGCGGGCAGACTGTGGACGAAATAGGGAATCACCAGACCGCCCGTGCCGCAAATGGCGCTGAACAAAAGCGGCCGGCGCGAGCCGTAGCGGTCGCCCCACGTTCCGGCAGGCCATGACAGCAGCAGCGGGAATACGTAATAGAGCGCGATCAGGATGCCGACCTGCGTCGGCGTCGCGCCAAGATCGAGAGCATAAAGCTGCAGGACCACGCGCGACGCGTTGACGCCGATAAAACCGATCAGCGTCATCGCAAATACCAGGTTCAGCGCCATCAGGCGTAACGCTCGCGCGGACGGGATTTCAAGTCAACACTGGCGCCACGCGATTCACGGCACGTACACCCACAAATCAAGCTGTACGCTGCATCCAGGCACCGGCAGAAACGGCACCTGGACCGCCGAAAACGGCAGGTGCTGGTCAGGCAGATGCTGCTCCCACACCTGGTATGCTGGATAAAAATCCCCGAGATCGGTGTGGTACTGCTGAATGCGCACCACGTTGGCAAGTGAAGTTCCAGCGGCGCGGCAGATTTTCTGCGCGTTTTCCAGCATGGCCTGCATCTGCGCCTGCACGCTGGAGCCGAAATACGGTTGCGCGGGGTCGTGGCGGGCGGCGCGCACCAACCCCGCTCCGTCAGTTGCCAGTAACCCCGACAGGAACAGCAGATTGCCGGCGCGCACCGCCTGGCTGTATCCCGCATAAGCCGGCACTACGCCGCCGTCGATGATCTCTTTGCGCGTGCTGCCGCCGTCCGTCAGCGCGATAGTGTTGATTTCGATTCGCGCGTCGGACAGGAAGAAACCCGGTGTAGCAGTCGGGATCAAAGTCGTGGCCGGTTTCGCCCGCGGGAAAAACTTCGCCCACACTTCGTTGAAGGAAGCGAAATCGTCGGGGTCGCGCATGTACACCTGGCATTTCACGACGTTCTTCAGCGAAGAGCCTGCCGCTTTCAGCGCCGGCTGTATTTTTTCGCGAATGATGAACTCGGCTTCGAGCTTGATCGGCAGGCCTTTCCATAAATGCCCCTGCGGCAGGCGCGCTTCCTGCGCCAGCCCTTCGCCAAACGTGAACGAATCGGCCATGCGCCCTGCCACAAACACGTAATCTCCGGCGGCAAGCGCCAGGCTGTATCCTGAAGTGGCATGCACCGCATGCTCAGCGGGACGGATGTGCCGCGCGCGGAAATTGCCGCGCGGCACGATGCCTATCATGTGCACCTCGATTTCCTGGCCGGGCAGCACGAATCCCTGCGTTAGCGTCGATGTGCTCGGCGGAATGTGGTCTTTCAATATGGCACGGCGCGCGTCGTGATAAGACTCGACGGCGCGGCCCGACGTGTAGTTCTGGTCGACGCGCACTATATTGTGCAGGTCGCCGCCGCCCGCTTTGAACACCTTGCCGACGTTTTTGAATATCTGCTCGGCCTCGCGCCGCAGTTTCGGACTGTCGCGCCGCGGTGACGTCGTATTCATTACATCGGCAGACATGCCGTTCGCGTAATCCGCAACGCCCTTGTGGCCAGTGGCAAAAATCCAGTTTCCCGCGCGCATGCCGGGCGCGTAACGGATATTTCCTTTGGGTATGGTAACCGGGTGCAATGCTTTGACCGCCGGGCGCTGATTTTTCGGCACGCTGCTTTCCTTGTTATCTGACGCAAAGTAAGCCGCGATTATACGGCGTGCGTGCTGATCTGTTGGTCTAGCAAAGTTCGTGCATAATTGCGTGGCCCTCTATGTCAGGAGCACACGCATGAATTGGTCAACCGTTGCCCTTGTCTTCAGTTTTGCTGTCGCGCAGTTTGCGCAGACCGCGTCCGCCGCCGATGCCAGCAAAGATTACCCGGTGCGGCCCGTTCGCCTCGTGAACCCATTTCCGCCGGGCGGCAGCAGCGATCCGTCATGCCGCCTGCTTGCGGATGCGCTGACCAAATCGCTGGGACAGCAATTCGTGGTTGATAACCGCGGCGGCGGCAACGGCAATATCGGCACCGCTATCGTCGCCAAAGCCAGCGCTGACGGCTATGTCCTGGCGTTTGCGTCGGGGACCACGTTTACCATCAATCCGTTCGTTTACAAGTCGCTTGGCTTCGATCCGAAAAAAGACTTTGACCCCGTCATCAAGTTCGGCAGCGTGCCCAACGTGCTCGTCGTTCATCCGTCGCTGCCCGCGCGCACGCTCGCGGAATTCACCCAGCACGTGAAAACCAAACCTGACGAACTGAATTACGCGTCGGCCGGCAACGGCAGCAGCATGCATCTCGCCGCCGAGCTGTATCAAAAAATGACCGGCACCAAAATGCGCCACATTCCTTACGTGTCGCCCGGTCTGGCGACCCAGGACACCATCGCCAACCGCACCCAGCTCATATTTCACCTGCTGCCGGCCGTCGCGCAGCAGGCCCTTGCCGGAAATGTGCGCGCGTTGGCGGTGCTGTCCGCCGCACGGTCGAGTGTGCTGCCCGACGTGCCGACTACCAAAGAAGCTGGTATGCCGGGGCTGGAGGCTGGCACCTGGTATACGCTGATGGCGCCCGCTGGCACACCGAAAAGCATCATCGCCAAGCTCAACCAGCAAATTAACACGACACTCACCGAACCTGCGTTCCGCAAACGCGTGATGGATATGGGCCTCACCATCATGGGAGGCACACCTGAAGAAGTGTCCAGCTACATCGTATCGGAATCGAAAAAATGGTCCGAGCTGGTGCAAAGCGCGGGCGTCAAGATCGACTAGGGTTCCCGCGGCAGCCTGCTTGCGCGGTCTTCAGGCCTGACATCGCTTGCGCAATGCGTAGTTAAGAATGCCGCCGTGGCGGAAATACTCGGCCTCCTGCCGGGTTTCCAGCCGCGCAATCAGATCGCACTCTTCGCGGCTGCCGTCGGCGCGCGTAACAACACCGCATAGAGTCATTGCAGGCACCAGCGTCTGCACTAGCCCCGTGATATCGAACTGCTCGCTGCCGTCGAGACGCAACGTGCGACGCGTTTGTCCGGCAGAAAATTGCAATGGCAGCACGCCGGCTGCCACGAGGTTCGCCCGGTGTATGCGCTCGAACGATTCCGCGATGACGGCGCGCACGCCGAGCAGACGCATGCCCTTGGCCGACCAGTCGCGAGAAGAACCCGTGCCGTAACCGCGGCCCGCAATGACAACGAGAGGAATCCCGTCCTTCCGGTAGCGTTGCGCAGCATCGTAAATTGCCATCGGTGCGCGTTCGGGCATATGAAATGTATTGCCACCGGGGCTGCCGGGCGTCATCTCGTTGTGCAAGTGCACGCTCGCCAGCGTGCCCCGTATCATCACGTCGTGATTGAGGCGGCGCGCAGCGAAGCTCACGAAATCGGCAGGCGCAACGCCTTGCGACTGCAGAAATGTGCCGGCCAGCGAGTCCGGCGGAATCATGCCCATCGGCGAAACGTGTTCAGTGGTAACCAGGTCGCCATAAATAGCGAGCACGCGCGCGCCGCGGATGTCGGCGAGCGGCGCCGGCTGCAACTGCACATCATCGAACATCGGCGGCTGCCGAATAGTGGTGCTTGAATTTCCCCACTCAAACTGCATTCCACGCTGGTAAGGCAGCGCCCGCCATTCGGCACTGCCTTCATACAAATGCGCGTAAGAGCACGTGTAAAGTTCCGGCTCGATTGCCGCGTCCATCAGCGCGCGGACTTCCGCTTCATCCGGCCACAAATCCTTGAGATAAACGGCACGACCTTCCCTGTCGATGCCGAGCGGCTCAGTGCTCAGATCTTTCAATATGGAACCTGCGAGTGCGTAAGCGACGACCAGCGGCGGCGAGGCGAGAAAGCTCGCGCGCACCTGCGGATGTATACGCCCTTCGTAATTTCGATTGCCCGACAACACCGCGGTAGCTGCAATGCCCTTCCCTGAGATGGTATCGGCTACCGCCGCGGCAAGCGGGCCGGAAAATCCCACGCAGGTCATGCAACCGAACCCCGCAACCTGAAAACCGAGCGCATCCAGGCTTTTCTGTAACCCGCTCTTTTGCAGATAGTCCGCCACCACGCGCGAGCCCGGCGACAGCGAAGTCTTGACCCACGGCATGGCCTTGAGACCGCGCGCCACGGCATTCCGCGCGACTATGCCCGCACCTATCATGCCCGCCGGGTTGGACGTATTGGTGCAGCTCGTGATCGCCGCGATGACGACATCGCCGTCTTTGACCAGCATGGTTTCAGCGATTTTGGCGGGAACGCGCGCCGGATGCATGGCACTGAAAGCCTGCGGCGCGGCGCTGAGCGAAACGCGCTCGTGCGGTTGCCTGGGTCCCGCCACGGAAGCTTCAATTGAGGTGAGATCGATTTCTATAATCGAGCTGTAATCCGCGACGCAACTCTCGTCGTGCCACAGACCCTGCGCTTTGGCATAGGCCTCGACCAGCGCGACATGCGCGGCGTCGCGACCGGTCGCGCGCAGATAGCGCAGCGTCTCCGCATCGATCGGAAAATAACTCATGGTGGCGCCCGCTTCCGGCGTCATGTTCGCGACCGTGGCGCGGTCGGCCAGCGCGAGCGCGCTCAATCCGGGACCGAAGTACTCGATGAATTTACCGACGACATCGTGCTTGCGCAGCATCTGCGTGATGGTGAGCACCAGATCGGTTGCCGTTACACCGGGATTCAGCTGTCCGCTGAGACGGCAGCCAACGACTTGCGGAATCAGCATGGAGACCGGCTCGCCGAGCGCCGCGGCGACGCCTTCCATGCCGGATACGCCCCAGCCGACTATGCCAAGACCGTTGACCATGGGCGTATGACTATCGATGCCGACCATGGAATCCGGATACGCGAGTTCATACTCGCCGTGCTGCTGCACGCGCACGACGCGCGCCAGATACTCGAGATTGACCTGATGGCAAATGCCGCCGCCTGGTGGCACCACATGCAGGTTGTCAAATACCTGGCCGCCCCAGCGCAAAAAACTGAACCGTTCCGCGTTGCGCTTGAGTTCAAGCGCCATGTTGCGCGCCAATGCATCGGCGCCGCCGGCGTGATCGGCGATGACCGAATGGTCGACCACGAAATCGAGCGGAATCACCGGCGCTATACGCTGCGGATCGCCGCCAAGACGCGCAACTGCGTCGCGCATCGCTGCCAGATCGCCGATCGACGGGATGCCCGCGGTGTCGTCCATCATCACGCGCGCCGGCATGAAATGGATTTCACCCGGCGCGCGCCCGCGTTCGCGCCACGCCAGCAGGGCTGCTACATCGTCCGCATCCCCGCCGCCAGATAAACGCTGCCGCAACAGGTTCTCGAGCACGATCCTGAATGTATACGGCAGTCGCGCAATAGCGGTTCGTGCAACCCCGGCTAGACTGCAATAACGATACGAACGCCCGCCGACCTTGAGCTCGGCCAGAATGGACACGTCTGCAACGTTGTTATTCAGGTCTTGCTCCCGAAGCCTTCACGACGCCGGCCACTTGCCGACTTCCGCTTTGAAGTAAGTAGCGAATTGTTCAGGCGTGCCGCCGACCGGATCCAGCCCCTGCCCAAGCAGGCGCTCTTTCACCGCGGGCTGCGCGAGAATACGCGCGATTTCGGCATTCAGTTTCACGACGATATCCGGCGGTGTCGATGCCGGCGCCAATATGCCGTGCCAGGTGCTCGTTTCATAACCTTTAAGTCCGGCCTCCGCAATTGCGGGCACATGCCATGCGAGCATCAGCGTCACGGCACACGCACAAACTGTCCACACCTTCACTGCATAGCCTGCACTTCTTTGCTGCAATTTTGTTGGTCCTTGATCTGATTTAAACGACTATGCACGACGTCCGGGACAGCACCGCGTGCGCAAGACTGCCGGCTACGATGCGCGATGTGCTGGTGCCGGGGATGACCTCTGTGCCCATGCTGGTGCGCAGCGTGCCGAATGCGCCTTCGGCCTCAATCGCATGCGTATTGCCCGTCGCCGCCGGGTCCGCGATGAGTTGCACACGCGTGCGCTCGAAACCGATGCCGGCGAGTGCCAGCGTTGCTGCCACATTGGCATTTTTCGGAAACCGCTTTACGGCTTCGCGCGCACTGCCTTCAAACACCACAGTCGGTGCAGTCAACGCGCGGGCAGCGTCTTCGCTCAATGCTCCGGACCGCACCCACGTCGCTGGCGGAGCGGTGCGCACGTAACGCACGGCAGACAGTCCAACCTGTTTCGCGCCGGCCAATGCATCGACGCCAGCGAGCGCTCCCGCCGGGATGTAAAGCCGCACGCCGCCGGCGCGCGCCGCCGCATCCACCGCGACACGCACGGAATCATCTGCCAGCGCACCCGCCGAAGCTGCCACCACTTCGTATCCTGCCTCCAGCATGCCCGGCACCAACGCAGCGAACGCATGTTGGCCCGCGCACTCGACTATCAGTTCCGGGCCTGTCGCCAGAAATTCCGCAGCATCGGTGGTGATTTTCCATGCCGCCGGTGCGTGCTTCGCCGGATCTGTGACGAGGACGCCGACGACCTTGACGTCTGCTCCCGCCGCGGCCAGATGGGACAACAGCGCGCGGCCGATGACCCCGCAGCCAATCAACCCGACCTTCATGGGTGCGTGCTCATCCTTGTCCCGCGACTTCCGCCGCAATCACCGCGGCAAATGCTTGGTCCAGCGCGGCCAGCCATGCACCATAGGCCGCGCCGGCCAGAAACCGCGGCGTCGCGCCCTGCGATAACAAATGTTGCCTGAAACCTTCATCTGCTGCCGTCGCGGCGCACGCTTGTTCGAGCTCAGCGGACACGTACTGCGGCAGACCACGCGGCGCGCCCAGTCCGCGAAAGAACCCCATATCCAATGCGATACCGTGTTCCGCGGTCGTCGGTACGCCAGGCAGCGCCGGTGACGTTTCCATGCCTGCCACTGCCAGCGCTCTCAGCCTGCCTGTCCGCACCAGTGGCAAAGCTTCGTCCAGAGAAATCTGCGCGACGTCGAGTGTGCCCGCGAGCAATGCTTGGATCTGTTCGGCCGATCCTGCCAGCGCGCGCAACGCAATCGACAGCTGCGCGGCTTGCGCCAACGCGCGTGCTGCAAGGTCGACGAAGCTGCCACGTCCGGCGGTGCCCAGCGCGAGTTGTCCCGGCCGATCGCGGGCATCGTCCAGCATTTGCCTGAACGTGCGCAGGCTGCTGTCTGCCCGCACGCACAGCACCAGCGGCATCGTCGCCAGCAGGCATACGGGCGTGAAATCGCGATAACTGACTGCGTAACCATCCCCCGCATGCGGACCCGCGATCAGCGAAGCCACCATCAGCGTGAGCGAGCGGCCGTCGGCTGGCGCATCCGCGCCCAGGCGAAAACCGGTCGCACCACTGTTGCCGGTACGGTTGACCACTGCGATGCCGCCGCTGAGTCGGGGCGCGGCATAACGCGCGAACGCGCGCGCAGCCTCGTCGCTGCCGCCGCCCGCGGCAAAAGGCACGATAAGCTGAACCGGCACTGGCACCGCATTCACTCTTTCTTGATCAGTCCGGCTTTAAGCAGCTTCTCGAGCTTTGCTACTTCGCTTTTCACCAGCTTGTCGAAATCTTCAGGCGGG
>CANJHY010000115.1:0-15555 GCA_947474275.1 Betaproteobacteria bacterium | reverse complement strand
TGAAACGCATGGCCGTATTACGTCTACAGTAGAGCAATTCACTGCAAAAACGCCCTCTATCGACCCAACAATGTTTCAACTTCCTGAAAAGCAGCGCGCCGAGCGATTATTTGTTTGTTTGCTGATGCTGTGTCCGACAGGCTGCTAGCGGACGACCATCACCGGTATTTTGGAATAGGTCAGGACCTTGCGCGTTTCGCTGCCGAGCAGCACCGCCGCCAGCCCTTTGCGTCCGTGCGAATGCAGAAGTATGAGATCGCACTTCTGCGCTTCCGCGGTTTTCAGGATGGCATCATAGGGATGGTCGCTGGTTTCGCACACGGTAGCGCACGGCACGCCAGCGTCGCCGCAGGCCTTCTGGATGAATTCGAGATAGCCATCGGCGCGCGAGCGCGCCTCTTTTTCGATGCGCTCTTCGGTAACCGGATCGAACGCGCCTTCATACGCGATCATCAGGTGGTAGTCGGGAATCGCGTGCACGCCGGTGACCCGCGCGCCGTGAAACCTGGCCAGTTCGACGCCGGTGCGTATGGCTTTTTGCGACAGCTCCGACCCATCTGTGGGGATCAGGATATGCTTGAACATACGACCCTCCTGCGCGGCTAGCCTAGTAGGAAATGCACCTTATAACAACGTCGCGGGCAAATCAATACGCAGGCCCGCAGGCCCGCGTATCCCGAAGTCATAAGCCCCGCCGTTCCGCTATTCGGGCGTGATACCGGCCTGGGCCACGACCTTGATCCACTTGGCGATCTCCGCGCGGTTGAACTGGTCGTATTCGTCGGGCGTGCTGGCAACAACCTCGGCGCCCTGCTTGCCGAGGCTGTCCTTCACCGTCGCGTCATTCAGCGCTTTCACCAGCGCGGCGTGTATGCGCTCGACGATGGCGCGCGGCGTGTTCGCCGGCGCGAACATTCCGAACCCGCTCGACACCACGAAGCCGGGAACCCCGGCTTCCTCCATCGTCGGCGTGTCGGGCGCGGCGGCAGAACGCGTCTTGCCGGTCTGCGCGATCAGGCGCAGCCGCCCCGTGCGCACATACTGTATCGCCGCCGGCATGCTGGACAACTGCATTTGCACCTGACCGGCAACAAGGTCAATCATCGACGGGCCGGTGCCCTTGTACGGCACGTGCACCATCTTGATCCTGGCCATCGAACCCAAGAGTTCCGCCGCGAGATGGCCGACGGTGCCGCTGCCTGAAGTCGAATAATTGATCTCGCCCGGCCGCGCGCGCGCTATGGCGATAAATTCTTTGACGGTCTTCGCCGGAAACGCAGGATGCAGAACGAATGCGGTCGGCACGTCGGCGATTAATGCGAGCGGCGTGAAATCCTTAACTGAGTCGTAGGGCAATTTTTTGATCATCGCGGGATTGATGGTGTGCGCTGCAGACACCATCAGGATCGTGTAGCCGTCAGGCGCAGCCTTGGCGACCACATCGGTGCCGATCACGCTGCCGGCGCCGCCACGGTTCTCCACCACGATCTGCTGGCCAAGGTTTTCCGCCATCTTCGGCGCGAACACGCGCGCGATGATGTCAGTGTTGCCGCCCGGCGGGAACGGCACCACCATGCGCACCGGCTTGACCGGATAATTTTGCGCCGCCGCGGGGCCGGCGAATATCATGATGGCCAACGCACAGGCGACAACGCGCAATGCATGAGTGATCGTCATGTCTCCTCCGGATTCTTTTTGCGGCACGTTCCGGAGCGCCTCGCTTGCGCGCAATCCGGTCTGATTTGAGCCGTGTTATTCTTGTCACCGATTCATTATATATGGCTGCGGCATGCTGGCCAGCGTGCACTCGTCAAAGCTGAATTCGATTACCTGCACAGTCCGCCAGCCATCCCTCCACTCTCTAATTAAACGCCCTGGAACTTTATGCCGCTTAAAATGATATTGACGGGTGACGTCAACCTGATGAACGTCACCGACCCCGATGTGCCTTTCAAACGGGTGGCCGAAGAATTTCGCGCGACCGACGTCGTATTCAGCAATCTCGAGTGCTGCCTGTACGATCCGCCGGGCGGCCACTCGGTCGACACCGCCGAGGGCTTTTTTGCGCATCCCGGGCCCGCCGGCGAAACCATCAAACGCGCTGGCATACACGCGGTCGGCATCGCCAACAACGTCAATTACGGCGAGGCAGCGATTACTTCGTCGATCGCGCGGCTCGACGAGCTGGGCATTCCGCATACCGGCGCAGGAGCAAACCGCACGGCGGCGCGCGCGCCGGTGATCCTCGAGCGTGGCGGCGTGCGTTTCGGTTTTCTGCAGCGCACATCGGTTTACTGGCCGACCAATCACGAAGCCGGTGACCACGCTACGGGTGTTGCCGCCATCCGCGGTCACACCGCGTACCAGCTGCCGCTGCACAAGACGCGGCCCGAAATTCCGCCATGCAACCGTCCCGGCCTGCCGCCCATCATCAAGACCTGGGCCGATCCTGCGTATCTCAAGCTGTATCTGGAAGACGTCGCCGCCTTGCGCGCCAAATGCGACGTGCTGGTTGCCTCGTGCCATTGGGGACTGCATCAGGACGTGCTCGAATACATGCCTGAAATTGCACATGCAGCGATCGACGCCGGAGCCGACGTCGTGTTTGGCCATGGCCCGCATTACTCGCTGCCGGTCGAATCCTACAAAGGCAAACCGGTGTACTACGGCCTCGGCAGCTTTTCATTTCACACCGGCCACGGCGGCAAAAAACACGGCGACTGGGTCGGCATGATGGCGCGCATCACACTCGACGGCAAAACCGTCAAGGGCGCGACTTTCCAGTTCGTGCGCCACAATGACGCCAACGAAACCGTGTTGTGCACGCTGGCGCAGGAGAAAGCCACGCTCGAAGACATCAAGCAGCGCAGCGCACCCTTCGGCACGCTGCTCACTCCGCAGGGCGACCAGGTCGCGATTTCACTCAAAAGTTAGCGTAGCCCTATACTCATCCTCCCCTTTGCCGCGCAGCAAATCGCCTTGCGGGACAAAGGAGGAACGAGGTGGGGATGGGTCGATCATTTGGCGCCCAACCCCTGGAGAGCAATTACGGGCCTTCGTCCGCCGGGTGGCGCAGCTTGCGCGTGGGGTAGACCACGGCCGGATGCTTCTTCAGCGCTTCCTCGTCGATGTCGATGCCGAGACCCGGCGCGGTCGGCAGTTCGATGTAGCCGTTCTTCGGCTTCAACTGGTTGGGCGAAATCTTGTCGCAGAATTCGACGAACGGCAGGAAATACTCGGTGATGATGAAATTCGTCATCACGGCCGACGCGTGCACGGTCGAAGACAGCCCGAGGGTCGTCGAATTGTAATTGTGCGGCGACATCGCGACCATGTACGGCTCCGCCATCGCCGCGATTTCTTTTAGTTCGAGTATGCCCCCGCAGCACGCGACGTCGGGATTGAGTATGTCAGCCGCGTGCGCTTCGAGCAGCGGGCGGAAACCCTGCTTCAGGTAAGTCGCCTCGCCGATCACGATGGGCAGGCCGGTGCCGCGGCGGATTTCGGCGAGCCCGTGCGGATATTCGGCAATGGTGGGCTCTTCCATCCAGTAGAGGCCAAACTCGGCAAGCTTTTTGTCGAGAGGTATCGCATGCATCGGTGCCAAACGCCGGTGCTGATCGATCAGGATATCGACATCCGGCCCCACCGCATCGCGCACCGCCTTGATTACCGCGACCGCGCGCTTCTCGTGCTCCTTCGGTATCCAGGTGCGCCACGGTGAAGGCAGCGGGTCGAGCTTGAGCGCGGTGAATCCCTGCGCAATGACTTTCTCCGCGGCACGCGCGTAATCGGCAGGCTCTTTCAACTGGTAACCCCAACCGTTCGCATACACGCGTATCTTGTCGCGGCAGCGGCCGCCCAAGAGGTTATAGACGGGCTGCTTGCAGGCCTTGCCGGCAATGTCCCACATTGCCTGCTCGATGCCGCTGATGGCGCAGAAGAGTTCGAGCGAACCGCGCCGCGCCGCGTAGTCGTCGAACGCCATTTGCGTGAACTGCTTGATGTTGAACGGGTCGCGCCCGACCGCGTAGCGGCCCAGCGCCACCAGCTGCGCCATCACCGCGGTATCGCGGTCGTATTGCGAATAGGCCTCGCCCCAGCCGTGTATGCCCTCGTCGGTCTCGACCTTGACCAGGATCAGGTTCTTGCGCCAGCCCGGATGGATGGCGTACGGCTTTACCGCGGTGATCTTCAATTTCTTGTCCCCCAGATGTCATTGGATCGTAAGCTGCCGGCTCCGTATTGCACGCAGCCGCTTAACCTTCCATACTATGTTCGCATATTTCGCATAATAATTCTTACCGCGCCCCCAGAGCGCAGTTGCATTCATAGCGAGGAGACGATATGAACAAAGCGATCGCGGCCGCGTGTTGCGCGTGGTGTGTCATCGGCACTGCGTCGGCGCAGAACTATCCGTCCAAAGCGGTGCGCATCATCGTGCCGTATCCGGCAGGCGGCACTTCCGACATCCTGTCGCGGCTCCTGAGTCCCAAGCTCAACGAAGCGTTCGGCCAGTCGGTGATCGTCGACAATCGTCCGGGTGCGAACGGCAATATCGGCGCCGACCTCGTCGCGAAGTCGGGTCCGGACGGCTACACCCTGTTGCTCGCCGACCTCGGCGCGCTGGCGATCAGCCCCAGCATCTACAAACTGCCGTTCGATCCGGCAAAAGACCTCGCACCGGTGACCATGGTCGCGTATTCGCCGCACCTCCTGGCGGTGCATCCGTCGGTGCCGGTGAAAACGACGCAGGAACTGATCGCGCTCGCGCGCTCGAAACCCGGCCGCATGAATTTCGCCGTGTCCTCGATCGGCGGCGCGCCGCATCTCGCCGGCGTGGCATTCGAAGCGCAGACCGGCATCAAGTGGGCCTATATCCCGTACAAGGGCGGCTCGGACGCCATCATCGGCCTCGCATCGGGCCAGGCGGACGCCATATTCAACGGCATGCTGGCGACTTATCCGCATTGCAAATCGGGCAAGCTGAAATTGCTCGCGGTATCCAGCGCCAAGCGCCTGGCCTCCATACCCGAAGTACCGACAGTCGCAGAAGGCGGACTCAAGGATTTCGAAACCGGCAGCTGGCAGGGCGTGCTCGCTGCGGGCAACACACCCAGGGATGTCCTCGCGCGGCTCAACAGCGAAATCGTCAAGGCCTTCAGCACCGCCGAGATGAAGGAAAACCTGACCAAGCAGGGCGCCGAGGTCTACCCGATGACGCCCGAGCAGCTCGGCACCTGGCTCAAGAAAGAGATCGACAAATGGGCTGCGATCGTCAAGGCAGCGAATCTCAAGCTCGAGTAAGCGGACTGCACGCGATAAAAAAGCCCGCGCGCGGGCTTTTTTTATGCGGCTTGCGACTTCATTCGCTGCGCGCACCGACTTTCAGCAATTGACCGATTTTTTCAGATGCTTTCAGTCCCGTGCCGGTCAGCACCAGTACCGTCTTCTGCTCCGGCACTATTGCTTTGCTCTTGAACAACTGGCGCAACCCCGCCGCCGCGGCGGCGCTGGTCGGCTCCACGTACAAACCCTGGCGCGCCAATGCGCCCAGTGCGGAAACGATTTCGTCTTCGCTCACCGCCACGATGCTGCCGCCGGAATTTCTTACCGCGCGCACCACTTCGCGCAAACGCGTCGGTTTGGATGAAGCGATGCCCTCGGCGACTGTCGTCGCAACATCGGTGGGCACCGCTTCGTCTGCACCCGCCTTGAATGCGGCGTACAACGGCGCGCAGTTCGCTGCCTGCACCGCGAACAGCTTCGGCAAGCGGTCGATTTCGCCGCGCCGCTTCAATTCCGCGAAGCCGCGCTCGCAACCGCAGACATTGCTGCCATAGCCGACCGGAAACACAATGTTGTCGGGGATTTTGAAGCCGAACTGCTCCCACAGTTCGTAGGCGAGCGTCTTGGTGCCTTCGAGGAAAAACGGCTGCCAGTTGTGACTCGCGTAAAAAATCTCTTTGGCGTAACGTAACGCGGCATCGGCAACATCCTGACGCGAACCTTTGACCGTGACTACGTCGGCACCAGTCGCCGCCATTTGCGCGATTTTCGGATACGACGCGGTTTCCGGCACCAGGATGCGCGCCTTCATGCCGGCGGCGGCCGAGTACGCGGCCATCGATGCGCCGGCATTGCCCGACGAATCCTCCAGCACGCTCATGACACCACGGTTTTTCAGATATGTGATCAGGGTGGTCATGCCGCGGTCCTTGAACGAACCGGTCGGCATCATGAACTCGAGCTTCATCGTCACACTGATGCCATCGAGCTTGCCGTCCACCAGCGGCGTCCAGCCTTCGCCGAGTGTTACGGCGTCCTTCGCCTCGACGAGCAAAGCCTTGGCGTAACGCCATACCGAATACTTCGTGGTATCGATCTCGCCGCGCGTGAGGCCCGGCGCATCGCCCAGGTTGAGGTGCGCGCCGCCGTCGCCGCACCAGCGCGGTTTGTCGAGCGGGTAAGTCGCACCGGTCGCGGCGTCGATGTAATTCACTTTTACTGTTCGCCTTCGATGGGCTTGATGCCGGCGGCCTTGACCACCGACTTCCAGCGCGCGATTTCGGATTTGACGATTTGCGTGAACTCCTGCGGCGTGTTGCCGACGGTCTGGTAGCCCTGCACCGACAAGCGCTCGTTGACATCGCGCGCTTCCAGCGCCTTGACCGCATGCTCGCGCAATTTAGCGATGATGGCCGGCGGCGTGCCTTTCGGCGCCAGCAGTCCCTGCCACGTGCGCACATCGAAACCCGGCACGGTTTCGGCGATGGTCGCGAATTCCGGCGTCGCCGGCACCCGCTGCAGGCTGGTGACTGCGATCGCGCGCAGTTTGCCCGCGCGCACCAGCGGCAACGCGGTGGGCATGGTGCTCAGCGACAACTGCACCTGGCCGCCGACGACGTCTGCCGTTGCCTGCGGCGCGCCTTTGTACGGAACGTTCACGATATCGATGCCGGTCATGGTTTTGAACAATTCTCCGGCCAGATGCGAACCCACGCCGATGCCGCCCGACGCGTAATTGATCTGCCCGGGCTTCGCCTTGGCGAGCGCGATCAAATCAGCGACGGTCTTGATCGGCACCGACGGATGCGCAACCAGCAGGTAGGGCGTCGACGCCAGCATGGTGATGGGCGCGAAATCTTTTTCCGGATCGTATGGCAGTTTCCTGTACACGCTCGCGTTGATGGTATGCGCCGACGACACCATCACGATCGTATACCCATCGGGTATGGCCTTGGCCGCGAGGTCCGAGCCGATAATGCCGCCCGCGCCCGCGCGGTTGTCGATGACGACCTGCTGCCCGAGGGATTCCGCCATTTTCTGCCCGGCAGTACGCGCCACGATGTCGGCGCCACTGCCGGCGGGAAAGGTCACTATCATGCGTATCGGTTTGGTCGGATAGGTCTGCGCGTATACGCCGGACCCGAACAGCGCGAGCGCGAGCACCTCAGCCATCACTACGGCCTGCCACGTTTTCATTGCGGATCTCCTGGTCATGCGGCGCGCACCGCCTGGTAACGTAACGGCGCCTGAAAATCTTCGAGCGAGTTCAGTGTATCAAGCCGCTTGATGCGCGCAAGGCAGTCGTCGCTGTTCGCCTGCGGCAGCACGCGTTTCGCGTTGCGCATGAACTTGTCGATGAGATCGGCGTGCACCCGTTCGCCATCGACCGCCGGCACGGAGAATCCGGACCTGATGTGACGCGACACGGTTTTCCCGTTCTTGAGTTTGATCACGACTTCCATGCCAAGGAAGTCCGCACCCTTGGTGAAATCGAGGCCGGCCATGGAGGGATGCGGCTCCAGCGTGATGCGCTTGAAGAGGGCGCGGATTTTCGGGTCCTGCGCGCGGCTTTCGTAAAACTGCTCGACTTCAAGCTGCCCGTCGGTGAGCGCCGCTGCCAGGCAATAGTGCAGGCTCAGCTTGCCTTCGAGGCCGGTCTGCGGATTGTCGTTCCACAGCGAATGCTGCGTCATATGGTTGGTCAGGCAGCGCACGCTGTCGACGTCGTCGCCCTTGACGCCATCCTCGCGCATCATCTGCAGCACCGCCACCACGCCCGCCTGCGTATGGAAATTGGACGGGAAAATCTTGAATGCGAGACCGGGGTCGAGTATTTCGAGCGGCTTGCCGATTTTTGCGGCCAGCGCATCGTAGTCGCCCGGCTTGCCGCCCGAGAATGCATGCGCGAAACCATGTGGATCTTCGATCAGATCGGGCGCACCGACGAAGCCGTCGCGCGCGAGCATCGCCGATGCCATGCCGCCGCGCGTCGCCAGCCCCGCATGCAGCGGTTTCGCCATCCTGCCCAGTTGCGGACGCAATCCGCATGAATGTGTTGCGGCGAGGCCGAGCGCGTTTTCCATCATGGCGGCGTCGAACTTCCACACCTTGCCGACCGCCGCCGCGGCGCCCAGCGTACCTATGATGGCGGTCGGGTGATAGCCTAGTTTTATGGTTTGCGGCGTAATCAGCCGGCCGAGCTTGGCGCACACTTCGACGCCAGCCACATAAGCGGCGATGAATTCTTTACCGGTAACCGGCTGCAGTTCGCACGCGGCGAACAGCGCGGGCATGATGACGACGCTCGGATGGCCGGCCATGCCGAAAGTCGCATCGTCGTACTCCTCCCAGTGCGCCATCGTGCCGTTGAAAAGCGTCGCGGCCTCGGCCGACATTTGCGCGGTGTCGCCGATAATGGTGTTGCTGCCCATCGCATACTGGGACCACACGTGTTTCCTGACGATCTTCATGCCGTCGGCAGGACAACCGGCGAGCGCGACCGCGAAATAATCGGTGACCGCCGCCTTCGTCCACGGCACGACCGCCGCAGGCAGGTCTTCGAAACGCAAATCGACTATCCAGCGTGACAGTGTCTTGGTGAAACCCATGCTGATCTCCCGCCCTTCAAGAAATATAATTAGAACTCATTTCAAAAATACAACAGCGACAAGCAACCGCCGATAAATGCCGATTGACGCCGATTCAATTCCAGACCTTTCCCCGAATCATGATCATGTCCGTCGAGCCAATCTGCGTTCATCCGCGTTCATCGGCGGTTCCAAATTGCTTTCGAAGCCGTTTCTAGTTTGCCGCGCGCCCTAGCGGGCGAGACGCTCTTCGCGTACATCGCGCGCGCTGGCGGCCGAATCGCGTTCGCCGGCCGCGCCGTAACCGCCGCCCGCCGGCGTGCAGATGCGCAGCACGCTGCCGCGCGGCAGCGCCATTTCGCCTGACGCCGCCGGCAGTTTCTGTTCCTGCGGCGTACCCGGATTCAGAATAAACGCGCCTAGAGCACCATCGCCGCCGGCCTTCATGCCTCGCGCTGCGACATTCTGGCGCTCGGATGACAGACTGACGACGATGTCGTCGCCGAGCACGCGGTAATCGCGCACCACACCCATGCCGCCGCGATACTTGCCTTCTCCTGCCGAGCCTTCCCACAGCGCGTAGCGCTCGACGCGAAACGGATAAGCGTGTTCGAGCGCTTCAACCGGCAGATTGGACGAGCCCGATGCGTGCACGCGCACGCCATCGACGCCATCGCGATTGGCGCGTGCGCCCATGCCGCCGGCCAGCGTTTCGTAATTGACGAAGTAGGCGCCGGTGCGCGGGTCCGATCCCGCCAGCACGTACAGATGATGCGGCCCGCTGCCGGCGAGCGCTTTGTGCGGCATCGCCTGCGACAGCGCGTTCGCAATCACGTCACCCAGCACGCTCGCGGATATCGAGCGGCAGCCGATGGCGGCTGGCGGCACCGGGCCGACGACACAACCGGCGGGGGCTGTTATTTTCAGTGTGCGATAGTAACCGGCGTTGGCCGGCACTTCGGGATCCAGCAAGCTCTTCGCTACCGTGTAGACGGTGGCGAGCAAGGCGCGATACGGAATGTTGCGCGCGCTTTCGAGCTGCTTGCCCGAACCGGCAAAATCAAAATCGATGCGCCCGTGGCCCACCGTCATGGCGAGACGTATCGGGCAGCGCTCTCCTTCGGTATTGCCGTCGAGAAAATCTTCCGCGACGTAACGACCGGCAGGCAGCCGGTTGATTGCCGCGCGAAAGCGCTTTTCCGTGAAATCAAGGTAAGCGGCTATGGTCGCGGCGGTGTCGTTGACGCCGTAACGCTCGAACAACTGCAGAACACTTTTGGTGCCGACGTTGTTCGCCGCGAACTGCGCGTTCAAGTCGCCGATGCGCTCGGCGGGCGTGCGCGAGTTGAGCAGGATGATGTCGATCACATCCCGGTTCAATTTCCCCTCGCGCATGATGCGCACTGGCGGAATGCGTATGCCTTCCTGGTAGATGCTCTTGCACACCGCGGCTTCCGAGCCGGGCACCATGCCGCCGACGTCGGCATGGTGCGCGATGTTGGCGACGAAGGCCACGATCTTCTTGCCGATGAAGACCGGCGCGATGATATTGATGTCCGGTAAATGCGTGCCGCCGCCGTTGTACGGATCGTTGGCGACGAACTGGTCACCCGGCAGGATCTCGTTGAGCGGATAGCGCTTGAGAATTTCATCGACCGCGCCGACCATCGAACCCAGGTGTATGGGCACGCGTTGCGCCAGCGCGATTACCTCGCCCTGCGCGTCGAATATCGCGGTCGAGCAATCGGCGCGTTCCTTGATGTTCGGCGAGAACGCGGTGCGCATCAGGGTCGCGCCCATTTCCTCGGAAGTCGCCAGCAGATAGCGCGCGACAACTTCCGCCTTGATCGGGTCCACCGCTTTGGCGGCTTTGACTACTTTGCGCGCAGTCGTACGTTTCGCGACCATGGTCAGGATGCTCCTTTGATATGCAGCGGCTCGACTTCGATGTGCAGATAACCCAGCTTGTCGTTGCGCATCTTGGCGCGCGGCGGCACCACGGTCGTGGTGTCCATCTGCTCGACGATGGCCGGCCCGCTGATGCGCGCGTTGACAGGCAGCTTGTCGCGGTCGTAGACCGGCGTCATGACGAAACCGGTTTCCGGAAACCATACTTTGCGTTTTTCCAGCACGGCGTCTTTCACTGTAGTGCGCGCCGCCTGGTGCTTCTCGTGCGTCGGCGCGCGCCGCTCGACGGTGACGACCAGCCGCAGGTTGACGACTTCGACGGGCTGCGCCGGCATGTCATAACCGTAAATCGCGTGATGGCGCTTGTGATAACCCGCGATGAGTCGCGCCAGGGATTTAGTGTCGAGCTTGCCGTCCTTCACTTCCAGCGACAGCTCGTAATTCTGGCCGAGGTAACGCATGTCCATCAGGTACGTGTATTTCGCCTTCGCGCCCTTGCCCGCTTCACCCAGCAGCCATTCGCCGCCGCGCTCGCGTAGTTCGCCGAAGCCGGCGTTCAGCGCCTTGACGTTGGCATCGGCCGCGACAAGCAAACGGGTCAGGCTGAAGTCGCCGCGCACATCCGCATGCAACAACCCGAGGGCCGACAGCAGGCCGGGGCGCGGCGGCACCAGCACGTTGCGGATGCCCATGTTGCGCGCGACGTCCGCCGCGTGCAGCGGGCCGGCGCCGCCGAACGCCACCAGCGTGAAGTCGCGCGGGTCTACACCCTGCTCGACCGAAATCACGCGCACCGCGCCCATCATGTTGACGTTGATGATTTCAACGACACCCGCCGCCGCGCGCGTCAAATCGACTTTGAGCGTCGGCACCAGTTCGTCTTCGAGCACTTTGCGCGCGCGGTCGGCGAACATTTCCATGCGCCCGCCAAGCAAGGACTTGGGATTGAGGCGGCCCAATACGACGTTCGCATCTGTCACGGTCGGCTTGGTGCCGCCGCGCCCGTATGCGGCAGGCCCCGGAAATGCGCCCGCGCTTTGCGGGCCGACTTTAAGCAGGCCGCCCGCATCGACCCACGCGATACTGCCGCCGCCCGCGCCTATGGTGTGGATGTCGATGGTGCGCGTGCGCACGGGAAAGCCGCCCATTTCGCGCAAATCTTTTTTTGCCGGCTCGCCGTCGCGGATCAGGCAAACGTCCGTCGAGGTGCCGCCCATGTCGAAAGTAATCAGGTTGCCGATGCCGAGTTCGGCGCCGAGACCCACGCTGCCGACCACACCGCCCGCCGGACCCGAGAAGAACGTATTCACCGGCAGCTTGCGCACCGCACCCGGCGTTACCGCACCGCCGTTGGATTGCATGACGCGCGGCGCTACCTTGATGCCGAGATCGGCGACCCCGCGCTCGAAGCGCTCGAGGTAACGGTCCATGATGGGCATCAGGCTCGCGTTGACCACCGTTGTCGCGAAACGCTCGAACTCGCGGAACTCCGGCAGCACGCCGGACGAAGTGCAGAGATAAGCCTCGGGCCAGATTTCCTTGACGAGGTCGTGCGCCCTGCGCTCGTGCGCCGGGTTGGCGTAGGAATGCAGCATGCAGACCGCGACCGACTCAACTTTCTTTTCGCGCAGCACCGCGACGGCCTTGCGCACGTCATTTTCATTGAGCGGCGTCACTTCGGTGCCGTCCTGCGCGATGCGCTCGGCGACTTCGACGCGGCAATCGCGCGAGGCGGGCGGCGTCGGCTTCAGAATGTCGAGGTTGAAATAATGCGGGCGGCGCTGGCGCGCGAGCTCGATCACGTCGCGAAACCCCGCCGTCGTGATCATGCCGGTGCGCGCGCACTTGCCTTCAAGCACGGCATTGGTGCCGAGCGTGGTGCCCAGCACCAGGAACTCGACGTTATCGCGCGGCAGTTGCGCCAGTTCGATCACCTCGGCGATGCCGTCGAGCACCGCCTTGGCCGGATCGCCGGTCGTGGTGGGCAGCTTGTGATAGGTGTACTTGCCGGTGGTGAGTTCGCACAGCACAAGGTCGGTGAAGGTGCCGCCGGTGTCGATGCCGATCCAGATTTTTTTCAAGGGAAAGCCTGCGGGTACGAAGGGATGTTGGAATTTAAACATGCCGGGATTAATATAACAATTAGATGTTCCGTCACTACTTATAGGTATTACATATGAATTTTAAACTACGCCAGCTGCAGGGATTCGCCGCGGCGGCGATGCACAGCTCGTTCAGCGCGGCCGCGCGCGAACTCGCCATGACGCAGCCGTCTTTCTCGCAGCTGATCCGCGAACTCGAAACCTCGCTGCACGTGAAGCTCTTCGAGCGCACCACGCGGCGCGTCGAACTCACGCCGGCCGGACAGCGTTTTCTGGCGATGATCCAGCGCCCGCTCGACGACCTCGGCGACGCCTACCGGTTCACGCGCGAAATGGCGGCCGGCACGCGCGGGCGCATCGTGTTTTCTTCGCTGCCGTCGGTGGCCTTCGGCCTGGTGACGACGGCGCTCGCGCAGTTCACGGCGCTGTACCCGGCGATTACCGTGCGCCTGATCGAAGACCAGGACCTCAACATCACGGACAAGCTGCTGCACCGCGAAGTCGATTTCGGCATCGGCACGCTGAAAACCCCGCACAAGGAGCTGGCGTTTCGCGAATTACTGCACGACGAATTGCAAGCGATTTACCCGGCGCGCCACCCGCTCGCGGCCAAACGCCGCGTCACCTGGCCCGACCTTGCGGCCGAACCGCTGGTGCTGCTGCCCAAGCAGTCGAGCGTGCGCGAGCTTGCCGCGCACGGCTTTGCCGCGGCGGGCATCGCGCGCGAACCCGACTACGAAGTCTCCAACATGGTGACCGCCTTGAGCATGGTACGCGCCGGGCTCGGCGTCACCGTCCTGCCGCGCATGGTGCTCGACGAACTCAATATGAAAGGCCTGTACGCGGGCCGCATCAACGACCCGCGCCCGGCGCGCATCATCGGCATCATCACGCGCATCGACCGGCCACTGTCGCCCGCCGCTGCGGCCTACGTGGACCTGCTCTTCGCCGCGGTGGGCCGGCCGGCCTATAATAAGCACAAGCGTCAGCCGCTTCCCGCTGCGTGATCGCACATCCATCCGACAGGACACCCGCCATGCCAACAGTAACTTCGCTGAAACCAGCCGCCGCCCCCGCACCGCCGCTCGCCGACGATTACTCGTTTAGGCTGTGCGAGCAGCTCGCGCGCTGGCGTTACGAGGATTTGCCGGCGGAAGTCGTGCGCGCGCTGAAATTTTTCCTGATCGATACCCTGGGCGTGATTGCCGGCGCGCCCAATGCTGCCGGCATCCGTGAACTCAACCAGCGGCTGTCGAAATGGGAGACCACCGGTTCGGCCACCGGCCTCATCGGCAAGCGCCGCTATTCGCCGCCGACCGCAGCACTCGCCAACGGTGCTGCCGCGCATGCCCTCGATTTCGACGACCAGCACGATCCGGCGCGGGTGCACTCCAACTGCGTGGTGCTACCGGCATTGCTCGCCACCGCCGAAGATATAAGCCAAATGAGCGGCAAAGTCAGCGGCAAGGATTTCCTACTGGCCTACGCCATCAGCACCGAACTGCACGCGCGTCTCGGGCTCGCCTGCTACAACAGCCTCGGCAAAGGCTGGCATCCAACCATGGTGTTCGGCACGCTCGCGGCAAGTCTCGGCGCGGCAAGCCTGCTCAAGCTCGACGCCGAAGGCATGCGCAACGCGCTGGGCATGGCTTTTCACCAGGCCAGCGGCTCGGCGCAAAGCATGCGCGACGGCGTGCTCTCAAAACGGCTCGGCGCGGGCTTCGCCGCGCGCGCGGCGGTGCTCGGCGCCTTTCTCGCCGCCGACGGGCTGACCGGCACGCGCCGCCCGCTCGAAGGCAACGCCGGCCTGTTCGCGCTGTATGAGCGCGATGAAGTAAAAACCGAACTGATCACCGATAAACTCGGCAGCCACTGGCGTATCACGGAATACAGCTTCAAGCCCTATCCGTGCTGCCGCTGCAACCACACGGCGATCGGACTTGCCATCAAGCTGCGCGACCAAGGCGTGAAACCCAGCGACGTCCGCGAAGCCGAAATCGGCATGGGCAACGTCAACTGGCTGACGGTCGGCGAACCGTACGACGTCAGGCGCGACTCGGTGGTGCACGCCCAATTCAACGCGGCCTACAGTTTTGCGCGCGCGCTGACCGATGCGCGCATCGATTTGCGCAGCTTTCAGAAACCGGCGATCAGCGATCCCGCAGTGGTGGCGCTTGCCGGGAGGACCCGCACGGTGGACGACCCCACGATCGACCCCACGGCAATCGAGCCGGCGCGCGTCAAGGTCACACTCAACGACGGCCGCGTGATCGAAGTCAGATGCGAAACGGCCAAAGGCAGTCCGCAGGATCCGATGAGCGAAGCCGAGTTCCTCGACAAATTCCGCGGCTGTCTGGAGTTCGGTGCCGGCGCAAAACGCGCAGATGCCGACAAGCTGGCCGCTGCGATCATGAACCTGGAAAGCGCCACCGATGCCGGTGCCGCGCTGGTCGGCGCGTTTCCGCAGACGAAGTAAGTAACCCGCGCCGGTTTCGGTATCAGGCTGTGGTCAACACCGCCTTGCCGATTACCTTGCGCCCTTTGACGAGCGCCAGCGCCTCGGCGTAGCGTTCGAGCGGAAACGTCGCCATCACATATGGCTTGAGCTTACCCGCGCTGTAGAGATCGAACAGCTGCTGGCGCACCACGCGGCATTTCTCGGGTTCGCG
>CANJHY010000114.1:0-15608 GCA_947474275.1 Betaproteobacteria bacterium | reverse complement strand
TCGGCGACCGGACGCAAAAATTCCAGTTTCAGTTCGGGCAGCAGTTTTAAGCGCAATGCCCTACGAAACGGCTAATGTACGTGTAAGGAGACGACGTTGAAGCATTTCCCCTTGTTCATATTGGCAACTGCATTCGCGGCGGCAGGGCTTTTGCCGTCGGCGCAGGCTGCAGACCTCAAAATAGGGTTTATCGATGCCGATCGCATCAATCGCGAATCGGTGCCGGCGGAGCGCGCCACCAAGAAGCTGGAAAAGGAGTTCGCGCCGCGCGAGCAGGAAGTACGCAAACTCGAGCAGCAGATCAAGGCCCTGCAGGGGCAGCTGGAAAAAGACGGCGTTACCATGAGCGAGTCGGACCGCCGCAACAAGGAAACCGAACTCGGCCGCCAGACGCGCGATTACCAGCGCCTGCAGCGTGAATTCCGCGAGGATCTGAACCTGCGCCGCAACGAAGAACTCGCGTCGCTGTTCGAGCGCGCCAACAAGGTCATCAAGCAGATCGCCGAATCGGAAAAATTCGACATCATCCTCCAGGAGGCGGTCTACCGCAGTCCGCGCATCGATATCACCGAGAAGGTCCTGAAGGCGCTATCTTCCGAGAAATAGTTGGGCAGCGCCGCCGCATGGACTGAATACGGTCCCATCTGCGCTGGGGGAAGGCAATGACCAAGCGCAAATCCTACAAACTGGGCGACATAGCAGGCAAGTTCGGCGGTGAACTGATCGGCGATCCTGCTATCCGCATCAGCCAGGTTGCCACCATCGAATCGGCGTGCGCCTCCGATATCGTGTTCATCTCGCAGCCGCGCTACCTCGCCCAACTTGAAGGCAGCAAAGCAGGCGCCATCGTACTCGGGACCGCTGCCCGCGATGCAACCGGCATGGCGCGCATCATATGCGCCAATCCCTATGCCTATTTCGCCAAGGTCTCGGCGCTGCTGAATCCGGCGGTGCCGGTTGCCGCGGGCGTGCACAAGACTGCGGTAGTCGACAAAACGGCGCACGTCGAGAAAACCGCCAGCATCGGCCCCGGCGCGGTCATCGGCAAGCGGGTACGCATCGGCAAACGCGCGCAGATCGGCGCCGGTTGCTTTGTCGGCGACGGCTCGACGATAGGTGAAAACAGTGAGCTGCATGCGAACGTGTCGGTGTACCATGCATGCAGAATAGGCGCGCGCTGCATAGTGCACGCGGGGGCGGTGATAGGCGCTGACGGATTCGGCATGGCGCGGGAAGACGGCGTGTGGAAAAAAATTCCGCAGATCGGCGGCGTCGTGATTGGCGATGACGTCGAGATCGGCGCCAATACCACGATAGACCGCGGCACACTGGGCGACACCGTGATCGAAGAAGGGGTCAAGCTGGACAACCAGATTCAGATTGCGCACAACGTGAAAATCGGCGCCCACACCGCAATTGCGGCATGCGTGGGCATCGCCGGCAGCGCGACGATAGGCCGCAATTGCGCGCTCGGCGGTGCAGCGATGATTTACGGCCATATCACCATCGCCGACAACGTCAGCGTGTCCGCGGGCACGCTCGTCATGAAATCGCTCGATCAGCCGGGCACGTACACCGGCGTTTATCCGTTTTCAACCCACCAGCGCTGGCTCAAGAACGCCGCGCAGTTGCGGCAGCTTGATGAATTGGCACGCAGGGTGCGTGAACTCGAGCGCCAGCTCGGCAAAGACAAGAGGACAAAGCCGTGAACAGCATGGACATACATCAAATACTCGAATTGCTGCCGCATCGCTACCCGTTTCTGCTGGTGGACAAGGTGCAGTCCTGCGAGCCGGGCAAGAGCATAGTGGCGATCAAGAACGTGACGATCAACGAGCATTTTTTTACCGGGCATTTTCCGCATCATCCCGTGATGCCCGGCGTGCTGATTATCGAGGCACTTGCACAGACCGCCGCGATCCTGACATTCAAGACGCACGATCACAAGGCGGACAAAAAGTCGGTCTATTATTTCGTCGGCATCGACAAGGCGCGCTTCAAGAAACCGGTGATGCCCGGAGATACGCTCGAACTGCACGTCGAAATCAAGCGTTTTGCGAGGGGCATCTGGTGGTTTTCTGCGCATGCCACGGTGGACGGCCAGCTTGCCACAGAAGCCGAGCTGATGTGCACGCTGCGCACGATAGACAGCAAAACGGACTGAGTGGAAATCTGATCTTGGCAGCGATACATCCCACAGCCCTGGTCCACGCCGGTGCGCGACTCGCCAACGACGTGGAAGTCGGCGCCTATACGGTAATCGGCGAGCACGTCGAAATCGGCGCCGGCTGCCGCATCGGTCCGCACGCGGTGATTACCGGGCACACGCGCATCGGGCGCAATAACCGGATTTTCCAGTTCGTCTCGCTGGGCGAAGCGCCGCAGGACAAGAAGTACGCCGGTGAACCAACGCGCCTCGAAATCGGCGACGGCAATACCATACGCGAATTCTGCACTTTCAATTGCGGCACCGTGCAGGACGCGGGCGTGACGCGGCTGGGCAACGACAACTGGGTGATGGCCTATGTCCACCTGGCCCACGATTGTCACGTTGGCGATCACGCGATTTTCGCCAACAACTCCCAGCTTGCCGGCCACGTACGGGTCGACGATCACGCGATACTCGGCGGGTTTACTGCCGTGCACCAGTTTTGCCACATCGGCGCGCACAGCATTACCGCGATAGGCACTGTGGTGCTGCAGGACATACCGCCGTTTGTCACCGCGTCGGGCAATACCGCGCAGCCGTATGGCGTCAATTCCGAAGGCTTGAAGCGCCGCGGTTTTTCGGCCGACACCATCGTCCATATCAAGCGCGCTTACAAGACGCTCTACAAGTCCGGCCTGGGCGTGGAAGACGCGAAGCGCGCAATCGCAGCCCAGGTCGACGCCTGTCCGGAATTGAAGCTGATGCTGGATTTTCTCGCCAATTCGACGCGTGGCATCATCCGCTGAGCATCCGGGGCGCCGGCGCACCATCGGGATAGTGGCCGGCGAGGCATCGGGCGATCTGCTCGGCAGCCAGCTGATTTTCGCTTTGCGCGAGCTGGTGCCCGACCTGCGGGTCGTCGGCATCGGCGGGCCGCGCATGGAAGCCGCCGGCATGGAGGTGTGGTTCCCGCTGGAAAAACTCGCGGTGCGCGGCTATTTCGAAGTGCTGCGGCATTTTCTGGAAATCGTCGGCATCCGCCGCAAGCTGCGTCGCCGCCTGATCGCGGACCCGCCGGACGTATTCGTCGGCATCGATGCGCCCGATTTCAATCTCGACCTTGAGCGGGGTCTGAAAGCGCACGGCATTCCGACCGTGCACTACGTCAGCCCGGCAATCTGGATGTGGCGCAAAGAGCGGCTGCACAAGATCAAGCGCGCCGTCAGCAAGATGCTGACGCTGTTTCCGTTCGAGGTTGATATCTACCGGCAGGCCGGCGTCGACGTCGCGTTCGTCGGCCACCCGCTGACCGATATGCTGGACCAGGTCCCGCGCGACGCCGCGGCGCGCGAACAACTCAAATTGCCGCCGGTGGTGCCAGTGATTGCGCTGCTGCCGGGCAGCCGGCAGAGCGAACTGCAGTACATGGCGGATCTCTTCATCCAGACCGCCAAGCTGATCCATGTAAAGTTGCCGGAGGCGCAGTTCCTGGTGCCGCTGACGACGCGCGAAACGCGCGCCATGTTCGAGACCGCGCTGTACCGCAACGAGGCGGAGGGACTGCCGCTCACTATCATGTTCGGCCATGCGCAGGACGCGATGGCGGCCGCCGATGTCGTGCTGGTGGCGTCGGGGACCGCTACTCTGGAGGCGGCGTTGCTGTGCAAGCCGATGGTGATTGCGTACAAGATGCCGAAGGCGAGCTATTGGCTGCTGAAGGGGAAGGGTTATCTCCCGTACTATGGGTTGCCCAATATCCTGGCGCGCGATTTCGTGGTGCCGGAGCTGATCCAGGACGATGCGACGGCGCCGAATCTGGCGCAGGCCATACTCAATCTGCTGGGTGACGTTGCGGTGCGGGAGCGGACCACGCGCAGGTTCGCCGAGATGAGCGCAAGCCTGAGCCGGGGCGCCGCGCGCCAGGCGGCGCTCGCAGTGCTGCCCTGGCTGCAGAAATAACATGATCTGCGGCGTCGATGAAGCCGGGCGCGGGCCGCTTGCCGGCCCGGTATTTGCGGCCGCGGTGATTCTCGGCGGCAGTCACGGCATCACGGGGCTGGCAGATTCGAAAAAACTCAGCGCACGGCAGCGCGACGCACTCGCAGTGAAAATCAGGCAAGGCGCCGTAGCGTGGGCGGTCGCCAGCGCGTCAGTCGAGGAAATCGACAATCTGAATATCCTGCAGGCGACCCTGCTCGCAATGCAACGTGCGGTGGAGGCTTTGACCAGCACGCCCACGGAAGTGCTGGTCGACGGATTGTTTTGCCCGCGCATTACGCTGCCGGCACGCGCCGTCGTGCGCGGCGACAGTTCGGTTGCGGAGATCTCAGCTGCGTCGATACTCGCCAAAACGGCACGCGACGCGCTCATGCTGGAATTGCACGCGCAATTTCCGGATTATGGCTTCGACCGCCACAAGGGCTATCCGACGGCTGCGCACTTGGAGGCGCTGCGCGTCCATGGCGTATCAGCGGTGCATCGGCGTTCGTTTGCGCCTGTCAGGTCGCTGCTCAGCGACGCCTGATATCGCGTTTCAGGTCTGCAGTTCCAGCATCAGCTGGCGCAAAGCGTCTTTTTCGCGGCTGCGCCGAATGAGCCCGCGCCGCGCCGCGCAGAGACGTCTGAGGCGCTCGTAAAACTCCGGCTCGGACTCTGCGCGCCATAGCAGGCGTGCCAATGCACGTTCGTCGCCCGGCGGGTAATAACCGGCGTAACCGCGGCCGAGCATGCCAATATTGCCGGCAATGCGCGATGCGATGATCGGCACGCCTGCTGCCAGCGCTTCGGTGACCACGTTGGCGCCGCCTTCCATGCGCGAACTGATGACCATCACGCGGGCGCGGGCCAGTCGTCGCAGCGCCGCGCCATGCGTCGCCTCGCCGAGCCAGCGATAGCGCGGCTCGCGGCGTATCCAGCGCTGCGCCTCGCGTCGCATGGCCGGGTTCATTGCGCCGCCGATCTGCACGGCGCGCATGCGGCTTTGCGGCGGTATGTGCTGCAACGCAGCGGCCAGCCTGAAGGGGTCTTTGACTTCGCGCAAATGGCCGCTGATGCAGACTTCGAAACAGGATTGCAGCGGCGGCGCGTGCTTAATTGGCAATGTCGACTGGTAGATGACGCGTGTTTTTTTCCGCAGACCGCGCGCCAGCTCGGCGGGCCCCTGGTCCTGCAGGACGACGAGCCGTGTTGCCAGCTTGAGAGAAAGCCTGGCCTTGGCATCCCGCCGGATATCCTGATAAAGATCCGTGCCGGTCAGCATCACGATCAAGGGGCGCGCCGGATAAGCAGCGGAAAAGGCCACGATGGAATCGTGGCTGCGCCGTGCATGCAGCGCGATCATGATGTCAGCGGGTTTGCCGTCCCACGCCGTCAGCACGCGCACGCGATGTCCCAGTTCGCGCAGCAGCAGCGCCCAGCGCTGCGCCGTATTGCGGTTGCCGGAATGCGCAACGGGCCGCGCCGGCGTCACGAGTGCGATTTTCATGGAGTGCCGATCAGTTAGAATGGATGCATGCCCGCAGTGCAAACTATAGCAGAGAGCTCTACCCGCCGATTGTCGACGGCCTCATCTGCGCACGCATTGATACAGCGGTTGCGCGCCGCGCGCGAGCGGACCTTGTTGTTGGTATCCGATTTGACAGGCACGCAACTGCTCGGCCCGCGGCTCGCCATCGTCAATCCACCGTTGTGGGAGATCGCGCACGTCGCGTGGTTCCAGGAATACTGGTGCCTGCGCTACCGCGCCGAAAATGAATTCGCACCTTCGCTGATAGCCAATGCGGATGCGCTGTACGATTCGGCGCGAGTCGCCCATGACACGCGCTGGGATAACCCGCTACTGCCTTTCGATGCAGTGCTGCGCTATCTTGCCGACGTGCTCGATCGAGTAGTGGCGCGGCTGGAATGCACGCCGGACGCTCAGATCTTGCGCTATTTTGCGGAACTCGCTGCGGCACACGAAGAAATGCATGGCGAAGCGTTTACCTATACGCGCCAGACGCTGAGTTATACCCGTCTGCCACGTAGCAGCGGTGCGGCGCCTGCCGCAGCAGCGTATCCGGGTGATGTAGCGATAACCGGCGGTGATTTCATGCTGGGTGCGCTGCCCGGCGGAGATTTCGTGTTCGACAATGAAAAATCGGCGCATCGCGTCGCGCTGCGGCCGTTCGAAATCGCGCTCGCCGCGGTCAGTAATGGTGAGTTCTCCGGGTTCGTCGACGACGGCGGTTACCGCCGGCGCGAATTGTGGTGTGCCGAAGGCTGGCAATGGTGTGAGCGCAACGGCGCGACAGCACCGGTCTATTGGACTCAGGAAGGCGGGCAGTGGTTGCAGCGAACCTATGACAAGGTGGAGCCGTTGGCGCCGCATGCAGCCGTAATGCACGTGAATTGGTATGAAGCCGACGCATGGTGCCGCTGGGCAGGCCGCCGTTTGCCGACGGAAGCGGAATGGGAAGCGGCGGCGGCCACCGCGCCGCGCGACGCGAACAAACGCAAGTATCCCTGGGGTGATCAATTGCCGGACGTAACGCGCGCGAATCTCCATGGGGTCGACGGCGCCGTGGCGCCGGTCAGCGCACATGCCGCGGGCGACAGCGCATGGGGATGCCGCCAGATGGTGGGCAATGTGTGGGAATGGACGGCGGACTGGTTCAATCCGTACCCGGGATTCGAGCGCGATCCGTACAAGGAATACTCGGAACCGTGGTTCGGCAATCACAAAGCGCTGCGCGGCGGTTGCTTTGCTACCAGCGCTGCGCTGTTGCGCAATACGTGGCGGAATTTCTATATGCCCGACCGGCGCGATGTGTTTGCCGGTTTTCGCACCTGCGCCGCATGAAGAAAATAGTTTCCACGGACAACGCGCGTTTCAAGGCCCTGCTCAAGCTCGCGGAGTCGTCGCGCGAGCGCAAGAAGCATGGCCTTTCGCTGCTGGACGGCGTGCATCTCGTCGCCGCCTATCGTGAGCATGTGGGGATACCGTCCCAGCTCGTCGTCAGCGACAGCGGTCTGCAGAATCCGGAAGTGAAAGAGCTGCTGGCTGCCGTCGCACCGCTGGAACCGTTACTGTTGAGTGATGCGCTCTTCAATCAGTTGTCTACCGTCGCGACGCCCACCGGTGTTTTGGCAGCGGTCGAGACGCCGCGTCCGCCCGCAGTGCCCGTACAAATCGATGCGTGCGTCCTGCTCGAAGACATCCAGGACCCGGGCAATCTCGGCTCCATACTGCGTTCGGCCGCAGCAGCGGGCATCGAGCATGTCTTTCTCTCGAAGTCATCAGTTCACGCGTGGTCGCCGCGCGTGCTGCGCGCGGGCATGGGTGCGCATTTCATGTTGCGGATATACGAGCAGTGCGATTTGGCGGCGCTGGTGCGCGAGTTCAAGGGGCAGGTGATCGCGACCAGCCAGCAGGCACAGAAAACGGTGTTTGCCGCGGACCTTGCCGGGCAGGTGGCTTTTGTCTTCGGTAACGAAGGCGCAGGGCTGTCGCCGGAACTGACGGCGGCAGCGCACCAAGTGGTTTCCATTCCCATGCCTGGACCCGCCGAATCGCTGAATATAGCGGCGGCGGCGGCGGTCTGCCTGTTCGAGCGCGTGCGCCAGCAGCGCGCGGCGGCGAAAACCTAGTAAATACGGCGCACCAGTTTCGCCTGCTGCATTATCGTAGTGGCGAGCTCTTCCACCGACTTGCTGGTCACATCGAGGTAGGGAATGCCTTCCTGGCGCATCAGCGCTTCGGCTTCGCGCACTTCGAACTCGCAATTGGTGAGCGTCGCGTAAGTGCTGCCGGGACGCCGCTCGTTGCGGATTTTTTCCAGTCGGTCGGGCTTGATGGTGAGGCCGTAAAGCCGCTTGCGCAGCGACTTGACCTGCCCGGGCAACTGCATGCTGGCGAAGTCTTCCGGCACCAGCGGATAGTTGGCGGCGCGGATGCCGAACTGCATGGCGAGATAGAGGCAAGTCGGCGTCTTGCCGCAGCGCGAGACGCCGACCAGTATGACATCGGCTTCGGCGAGGTGGCGCGTCGATACGCCGTCATCGTGACTCAGCGAGTAATTCACGGCCTCGATGCGGTGGTGATAGTCCGCGAAGTCGTTGGCGCTGTGCGAGCGGCCGACTGCGTGCGACGCCAGCACGCCGAGCTCTTTTTCCATCGGCAGGATGAAAATTTCAAAGCAATCGAGAAACAGGGCGTTGGCTTTGGCGACGACGCCCGACACGCTCTGGTTGACCAACGTGCTGAATATCAGCGGACGCGTGCCGTCTTTGGCGCCTTGCTCGTTAATCTGCTTGACGGTCGCCTCGGCTTTTTCGACGGAGTCGACGAAGGGCAGGGTTACCTCGTTGAAAGACACCATGTCGAACTGCGTGAGCAGGCTGTGGCCGAGCATCTCGGCGGTGATTCCGGTGCGGTCCGAAATGAAAAAAGCTGAGCGCTGGTGTGGCATGGTTGATGATAGCCAACGTGATGATAAGCGGTAAAATAGCGCTTTTCGCTGCTTTGCACAATCACATGGAAGTTCGGCAATGAGCAAGGGGCAATACGTTGCAGGTTTCGAAAAGCTGCGCATGGGCGATGTCGGCCGCGTGGGCGGAAAAAATGCATCGCTGGGTGAAATGATCGGGCAGTTGTCCGGCGCCGGAGTGCGAGTGCCGGGAGGCTTCGCGACGACCGCGCAGGCCTACCGAGATTTTCTCGCGCACGATGGTCTCGCCAAACGCATCGCGGATGCGCTGCTCAAGCTGGATGTCGATGACGTCAACGCGCTGGCTGCGGCAGGCAAGGAAATCCGCGACTGGATCACGGCGCAGCCGTTTCCGGCCCAATTGGAGCAGGACATCGCAGCGGCCTACCAGGCGATGCAGAAAGGCGCGAGCGATGACTTGTCGGTCGCCGTGCGCTCGTCCGCAACTGCCGAAGACCTTCCAGACGCGTCATTTGCCGGCCAGCAGGAGACCTTTCTTAACATTCACGGCCTGGCCAGCGTGCTCGATGCGGTCAAGCACGTGTTTGCCTCGCTTTACAACGACCGCGCGATTTCCTACCGCGTGCACAAGAATTTCGTGCACGCCGACGTTGCGTTGTCGGCCGGCATCCAGCGCATGGTGCGCAGCGACCTCGCGGCCAGCGGCGTGATGTTCACGCTCGACACCGAATCGGGGTTTGACAAGGTCGTCTTCATCACGTCGGCATACGGACTCGGCGAGACCGTAGTGCAGGGGCAGGTCAATCCGGACGAATTCTACGTCTACAAGCCGGCGCTGCAGCAGGGCAAGAACGCCATCATCCGGCGCAATCTCGGTTCCAAGGCGCTGCGGATGACTTTTACCGACGCGCGCGCGGCCGGAAAATCCGTGCGCACTGACCCGGTGCCAGAAGCCGAGCGGCGGCGTTTCTCGATCAGCGACGCCGATGTCGAAGAACTCGCGCGCTATGCCCTGATCATCGAGCAGCATTACAAACGCGCGATGGACATCGAATGGGGACGCGACGGCATGGATGGCAAGCTCTACATCCTGCAGGCGCGGCCGGAAACCGTCAAAGCCAGCGAAAAAGTCGACACGTTGCGGCGCTATCGCCTGAAACAGCGTTCCGATGTACTGGCCTCCGGGCGCGCTATCGGCCAGCGCGTCGGCTCGGGGCCGGTCAAACTGGTGCAAAGCGCGGCGGAAATGGACCGCGTGCAGCCCGGCGACGTGCTGGTAACTGATATGACGGACCCCGACTGGGAGCCGGTCATGAAGCGCGCCTCGGCAATTGTCACAAACCGTGGCGGGCGTACCTGCCATGCGGCCATCATCGCGCGCGAACTGGGTATACCGGCGGTGGTTGGTTGCGGCGACGCGACGCGCGTATTAAAAGACGGCAAGCCGGTCACCGTGTCGTGCGCGGAAGGCGATACCGGGTTCGTCTATCGCGGCATCCTCGAAGTCGAAGTGATCGATCTGTCGCTGGAAGCGATGCCCAAGGCGCCACTCAAGATCACAATGAACGTGGGCAACCCCGAGCTCGCGTTCGAATTCCAGCGTCTGCCCAACGACGGCGTGGGGCTGGCGCGGCTCGAATTCATCATCGCGCGCATGATAGGCGTGCATCCCAAGGCGGTGCTGGCTTACCCGGACCTGCCGGGAGACCTCAAGCTGGCGGTCGAGCAGCACGCGGCGGGTTATGCCAACCCGGTCGAGTTTTATGTTGAAAAGCTGGTCGAAGGCGTGGCGACACTGGGCGCGGCGTTCTGGCCCAAGCCGGTAATCGTGCGCCTGTCGGACTTCAAGTCGAATGAATATTCAAGCCTGACCGGCGGTTCCAAGTACGAGCCGCACGAAGAAAATCCCATGCTCGGCTTTCGCGGCGCCTCGCGCTATATCGCCGCCGGTTTCCGCGACTGCTTCGAGCTCGAATGCCGCGCCATGAAGAAGGTGCGCGACGGCATGGGGCTCACCAACGTCGAGATCATGGTGCCGTTCGTGCGCACCGTCGGCGAGGCGAAAAAGGTCATTGAGCTGCTCGCGCAAAACGGCCTCAAGCGCGGTGAGAACGGGCTGCGCATCATCATGATGTGCGAGATCCCGTCGAACGCGATTCTGGCGGACGAGTTCCTCGAGCATTTCGACGGGTTCTCGATCGGCTCCAACGACATGACGCAAATGACTCTCGCGCTCGACCGTGACTCGGGCATCATCGCCGAGGGTTTCGACGAGCGCGACCCGGCGGTCAAACACATGCTGCATCTCGCCATCCAGGCGTGCCGCAAGGCGGGCAAGTACGTGGGCATCTGCGGGCAGGGACCGTCTGACCACCCGGACCTCGCCAAATGGCTGATGGAGGAGGGCATAGAGAGCCTCTCGCTCAATCCCGACACCGTGGTCGAAACCTGGCTTTACCTCGCACGCGAAGTCAAGAACGCGGCGCCGCCGCGCTGACACGCCGGTGGATGGATTCACCCGAGACGCACGAATTTCATTGAATGCCGGGGCCGTTTCGCGCTAGAATGTGAAAACGGACTAGACATGAAATGACCAAATACATCTTTGTCACAGGTGGTGTAGTTTCCTCCCTAGGCAAAGGTATCGCTGCCGCCTCCCTTGCCGCCATCCTCGAGACGCGCGGCCTCAAGGTTACGATGCTCAAGCTGGATCCCTACATCAATGTGGATCCTGGCACCATGAGCCCCTTCCAGCACGGCGAAGTGTTCGTCACCGACGACGGTGCGGAGACCGACCTTGACCTCGGCCATTACGAGCGCTTCGTCAGCGCCAAGATGGGCAAGCGCAACAACTTCACGACCGGCCAGATCTACGAGAGCGTGATCAAGAAGGAGCGCCACGGCGACTACCTTGGCGGCACCGTGCAGGTGATTCCGCACATCACGGACGAAATCAAGCTGTTCATCGGACGGGGTGCTGCCGGTGCCGAAGTGGCCATCGTCGAAATCGGCGGCACGGTGGGCGACATTGAGTCGCTGCCCTTCCTCGAAGCGATACGCCAGATGGGCATCGAAATCGGGCGCAACAACGTCTGCTATATCCACCTGACGCTGGTGCCGTATATCGCATCGGCTGGCGAAATCAAGACCAAGCCGACCCAGCACTCGGTCAAGGAACTGCGCGAAATCGGTATCCAGCCCGATGTCCTGCTGTGCCGCGCCGACCGCACGCTACCGGATGACGAGCGGCGCAAGATCGCGCTCTTCACCAACGTGCTGGTTGAAGCCGTGATCTCGGCGGTCGACACCGACAGCATCTACAAGATCCCGGGCATGCTGCACGCGCAAAATCTCGACGACATCGTCTGCCGCAAGCTGGAAATCACGCCGCCGCACGCGGACCTCGCGGTGTGGGACAAACTTGTTTACGCGCTTGAGCATCCGACCAAGTCGGTCTCTATTGCGCTGGTCGGCAAGTACGTCGACCTGACCGAATCGTACAAATCGTTGTCCGAGGCATTGATACATGCGGGCATACATACCAGCGCAAAAATTCACATCCATTACATCGATTCAGAGTCAATCGAGCAGAATGGCATCGGCTGTCTCGCCAATATGGACGCCATTCTGGTGCCCGGCGGTTTCGGCAAACGCGGCGTTGAAGGCAAAATCATGGCGATTCGCTACGCGCGGGAGAACAAGCTGCCCTACCTCGGTATCTGTTTGGGCATGCAGTTGGCGGTGATCGAGTTCGCGCGTAACGTTGTCGGACTGGAAGGCGCGCACAGTACCGAATTCGAGGCTGCGACGCCGCATCCGGTGATTGCACTGATTACTGAATGGCAGGAGCGCGACGGCCGCGTCGAACACCGCGACGCCAACTCCGATCTCGGCGGTACGATGCGCCTGGGTGGCCAGGAGTGCCTGCTCAAAGCCGGCAGCATAGTGCGCGAGGCGTATGGAGCCGAAAGCGTCGTCGAGCGGCATCGCCATCGCTATGAAGTAAACAATCATTATCTGCCGCGCATCGAAGCGGCCGGCATGCGCATGTCCGGCACCTCGGCCAAGAACGAATTGTGCGAGATGATCGAACTCCCCAGCGAAGGACGCCACGCGCATCCGTGGTTTATCGGCTGCCAGTTCCATCCCGAATTCACTTCGGCGCCGCGCAGCGGCCATCCGCTGTTCAACGCTTTCATCCGCGCCGCGTTGAGCAATGCCAAAACCACCGACGCGTTTCCCGCCGCAGCTGCCAAGCTGCAGAACATCGCGTGACACCCCGTGAAACTGTGTGGATTTGAAGTTGGCCTGGACCGGCCCATATTTCTGATAGCAGGGCCGTGCGCGATCGAATCGCGCCAGCTTGCGATGGATACCGCCGGGCAGTTGAAGGAAATCTGCGCGGCAGTCGGTGTGCCGTTCATCTACAAGTCTTCGTTCGACAAGGCAAACCGCAGCTCGGGCAAGTCTTTCCGTGGCGTCGGCATGGACGAAGGTCTGCAGATACTGGCGGACGTGCGCACGCAGATCGGCGTGCCGGTATTGACCGACATTCACGACATCGAGCAGGTCAAGCCGGTGTCCGCAGTCGTCGACGTTTTGCAGACGCCCGCGTTCCTGTGCCGGCAGACCGATTTTATCCATGCCGCGGCGAGCGCCGGCAAACCGGTCAATATCAAGAAAGGCCAGTTTCTCGCTCCCGGCGACATGAAGAACGTGGTCGACAAGGCGCGCGAAGTCAGCGGGCAGGACAACATCATGGTCTGCGAGCGGGGCGCCAGCTTCGGTTACAACAATCTGGTGTCCGACATGCGCTCGCTGATGATCATGCGCGAGACCGGCTGTCCGGTGGTCTACGACGCCACGCATTCCGTGCAACTGCCGGGTGGGCAGGGCACATCCAGCGGCGGTCAGCGCGAATTTATCCCGCTACTGGCGCGTGCGGCGGTCGCCAGCGGCGTCGCCGGTTTGTTTATGGAAACGCATCCGAACCCGGAGAAAGCGCTGTCCGACGGCCCCAATGCGTGGCCGTTGAAGCATATGAAAGCGCTGCTGGAAACATTAAAGATGCTGGATGTCCTGGTCAAGCAGCGCGGATTTGCCGAACAACTCGTTTCAGGTCAGGGAAAATCATGAGTGCGATAGTAGATGTGATTGCGCGCGAAATCCTCGATTCGCGTGGGCTGCCGACGGTGGAGGCCGATGTGCTGCTCGAATCCGGCGTGCTGGGCCGTGCTGCGGTGCCGTCAGGCGCTTCGACCGGATCGCGCGAGGCGATCGAACTGCGCGACGGCGATGAAAAACGCTATTTCGGCAAAGGCGTGCAGCGCGCGGTCGAAAACGTGAATACTGAAATCTGCGAAGCCATCATCGGGCTCGATGCGGTGGAGCAGCGTTTCATCGACCAGACGCTGATCGAAACCGACGGCACCGAAAACAAATCACGCCTCGGTGCCAATGCGACGCTCGCTGTTTCGCTGGCGGTCGCCAAGGCCGCGGCCGAGGAGTGCGGCCTGCCGCTGCACCGTTACCTGGGTGGCGCCGGCGCGATGTCGATGCCGGTGCCAATGATGAACGTCATCAACGGTGGCGCGCATGCCGACAACAGCCTCGATATGCAGGAGTTCATGCTGGTGCCGCTCGGCCTGCCGACCTTCAGCGAAGCACTGCGCTGCGGTTCGGAGGTTTTTCACGCGCTGAAAAAACTGCTCAAAGACAAAGGACTGTCGACCGCGGTCGGCGATGAAGGTGGTTTCGCGCCGCGGCTGGCCAACCACGAAGCGGCGATCAAGCTCATCATGGAAGCGATTGCGGCAGCGGGTTACGCGCCGGGCACCGACGTTGCGCTGGCACTCGATTGCGCCAGTTCCGAATTTTATGCGGACGGCAAATATACGCTGGCGTGCGAAGGTAAAACGCTGAATGCAGCGGAGTTCACCGACCTGCTTGCGGGCTGGTGCGACCAGTACCCGATCATCAGCATAGAAGACGGCATGGCCGAAAACGACTGGCACGGCTGGAAGATCCTGACTGAGCGGCTGGGCAAGAAAGTGCAGTTGGTGGGCGACGATATATTCGTCACCAATACCAAAATTATCGCGAAAGGCATCGCCGAAGGCATCGCCAACTCGGTTCTGATCAAGGTCAACCAGATCGGCACCCTGACCGAGACGCTGGCAGCCATCGAAATGGCGAAGCGTGCGGGCTACACGTCGGTGGTGTCGCACCGCTCCGGCGAAACCGAAGACACCACGATTGCGGATATCGCCGTAGCGACGAACGCGATGCAGATCAAGACTGGATCGCTCAGCCGCTCCGACCGCCTTGCCAAATACAACCAGCTGCTGCGCATCGAGGAAGACCTGGGGGACTCGTCGGCCTACCCCGGACGCGCCGCGTTTTATCAGTTGCGGCGTTAAGGGAATGCCGTCAGCGTGAAGCTGCTCACTCTCGCGCTGATCGGGCTCATCGTCCTGCTGCAACACCCGTTGTGGCTGGGCAAGGGCAGCTGGTTGCGCGTGTGGGAGGTCGATCAGCAGGTGCGCGCCCAGCGCGACACCAACCAGAAGATGACGTTGCGCAATGCGGCGCTCGATGCCGAGGTGCGCGATCTCAAGCAGGGCTTCGACGCCATCGAAGAGCGCGCCCGCAGCGAACTCGGCATGATCAAGCGGGATGAAATTTTCTTCCAGGTGCTGGACAATCCGCGTAATTCAGCGCCGTCCGCGCGTTGAGCGTGAGGCCGGAGATCGTTTTTTTTGAAGTCCTGCCATTTCCATTTTCGCGGCCACACTATAAGCCTGTGTCTTTGTTGCAGGTGGAAGAATCATGACAGCCACGCTGATTGACGGAGTAGCCATTGCCGGGCAGATCTACGGCCAACTCAAGCTGCGCGTTGTCGCGTTGCGCGAGCGCGGCGTGCGGCCGGGGCTTGCGGCGATCATGATCGGAAACGATCCGGCATCCGAGGTCTATCTCAGGAACAAAACCCGCGCCTGCAGCGAGGTGGGGGTGCATTCGGAGCTGCATCG
>CANJHY010000113.1:0-15845 GCA_947474275.1 Betaproteobacteria bacterium | reverse complement strand
TTTCAGAAACATCGGCTCTCGCGCCGTTCCGCGTGCGCAGTTTTCGTTTCCAGTGGCCGGCCGATATGGCGACCTCGTGGGCCTTCGAGATGGAGTCGCTGATCCTCGGCTGGTACATACTGGTCGAGACGAAGTCGGTGCTGATGCTCGCGGTATTCGCGTCGCTGCAGTTTACCGGCACCCTGATCGGCCCCATGGTGGGCGTGATGGGCGACCGCATCGGTCATCGCCACCTGCTGTGCATCATGCGTGCGATTTACGCGTTGCTGGCAGCCACGCTGATGATTTTGACTTTCGCCGGCGTGCTGACTCCCGTCCATGTGTTCGTCATCGCTGCGCTGTCGGGCCTGGTGCGCCCTTCGGACATCGGCACGCGCGCGGCAGTGGTCGGCGACACCATGCCGGGCGCGCAGTTGATGGCGGCGATGGGCATACAGCGTACTACGCAGGACACCGCGCGCATCGCCGGCGCGCTCACCGGCGCCGGCCTGGTTGCCATGCTCGGCATGGGGCCGGCCTACGCGGTGGTCGCCAGCCTGTATACGATCAGCCTGTTGCTGACCTGGAAAGCGGGCACTCATGCTACGACTCATAGCGCCGCCCCGGCACATGCCGGCGCGCGCCCATCGCCGTGGCGCGACCTGAAGGAAGGCCTTGCCTACGTGCGCGACACGCCGCTGCTGCTCGCGGTGATGTGCCTCGCCTTCCTGCTCAACCTGACGGCGTTTCCGTTGTCGAACGGCCTGCTGCCGTACGTGACGAAAGAGATTTATCACAGCGACCAGGCGGTGCTGGGCTATATGGTCGCCGGCATTGCATTCGGCGCGTTGCTGGGTTCGATATTACTGAGCAGAATCGGCAGCGCCATCCGCGCGGCCCGCGTCACCATCATTTCCAGCCTGGTATGGTATGCAATGCTGATAGTGTTTTCGCAGCTGGAAAGTTCCGCCGGCGGCATCCTGGTGCTGATGTTCGTCGGTTTCGCGCAAAGCACGAGCCAGGTGCCGATGGCGACGATCTTGCTGCGCAACGCGGATGCGGCGCTGCGCGGGCGCGTGATGGGGATACGCATGCTGGCCATCAACGGCAATATGCCGGGCCTGCTGATATCGGGGCCGTTGATCGCAGGTTTTGGCTATCCGCTCACTGCGGCGCTTTATTGCACGATAGGTGTCGTCTTCACCGTGATCATCGCCGTGCACTGGCGCGCGCAGCTGTGGCGGCGCGAGGCGCCGGCGAACAAGCGCTAAGAGTGCCTGACACAATGAACACGTGCACGGTGCTGTCAGAATTGTTAAGGGCCTCGACGCACAGAAAGATTTAACCGCAAAGGACGCGAAGGAAACCCCTGTGAAAATAAAAGGAACTGGCGCGGCAGGCTCCACGTGGGCGCACGTTAGAAATGGAGTCAATTTGGTATCAGGCCGATCTTGAAGTTTTCCTTCGCGTCCTTTGCGTCCTTCGCGGTTCAAGATGTTTCGGCGCGTTAAGTTTCGCGGTCACTCCATGTTCTTCACGTTCGCCGCCGGCGTCATTTCCATCTCGCCGAGTTTCATCACTTCTTCCGGCGTGAATCCCGGCGCGACTTCTTCGAGCACGAAATGGTCGTCCTGCCAGTGCAGGAGTGCCAGGTCGGTGACGACGTAATTCACGCAACCTTTGCCGGTCAGCGGGTAGGCGCAGGCGCGTTTTACTTTTGGCCGGCCTTTGCTGTCGCAATGTTCCATCACGATGATGAGATCGCCTTTGCCCGACAGCAGGTCCATGGCGCCGCCGATGCCGCCGCGTTTGGCGTCCGCCGTGCTCCAGTTGGCGACGCTGGCGGTCTGGTCTACTTCATAGGCGCCGAGGATGACGGTGTCGATGTGGCCGCCGCGCGCCATCTCGAACGACGTGACGCTGTCGAAAAAAGACGCGCCGGGCTTCAATGAGACGAACTGGCCGGCCGCGTTGTAGACGTCCGGATCAACGTCGTCGCCGGTGACCATTTCGCCGTAGCCGAGCACGCCATTCTCGGCATGCAGGATCACGTCGCGGTTCTGCAGGTAGTTCGACACCATCGTTGGTATGCCTACACCGAGATTGACGTAAGTGCCGTCTTTCACCAGTGCGGCGGCGCGTTTGGCGATGCCGGCGCGGGTGAGCGCAGGCTTGCCGTTGTAGAGGCGCGGCTGGTCGGACGGCCGCCGCTCGGGGCGGCGCCACGCCTTGCCGTCGACGACCTGCGTGGTCTTGACGATACGCGACACGAATATGCCCGGCAGATCGATCAGCTCGGGCGGGATCACGCCGGGCTCGACGATTTCATCGACTTCCACGATGGCGACGCGCGCGGCTTTGGCGAAGCTCGGATTGAAATTCTGGCTGCCGCCGCGGAACTGCACATTGCCGAGACGGTCGGCGCGATAGCCACGCAGGAACGCGTAGTCGAGATGTATCGCGTGCTCGAGCACATGTGTCTTGCCGTCGAACTCGCGCGTCTCCTTGCCGTTGGCAATATCGGTGCCCACGCTGGTCGGCGAGTAGAAGGCCGGAATGCCGGCGCCGCCCGCGCGGCAGCGCTCGACCAGGATGCCCTGCGGCACGAGTTCCACTTCCATCTCGCCCGCGGCTATCTGGTCTTCGCTCGAGGTCGGCGTGCCGGGCCGCACCGAAAACGCGGCGATCAGTTTTTTGATCTGCTTGTTTTCGGCGAGGATCTGGCCGCGTTCCGCGCCCGGGTCGCCCAGCGAGTTGCAGACGATGCACAGGTTCCTGGTGCCCTTGTCGCGCAAGGCAAGTATCAGGCTGGTGGCGAACCGGTGGCCGACGCTGAACCCCGCGATGGCGATGGTTGCGCCGGCGGGAATGTCCGCGACGGCCCGTTGTGGTGTGGGGATTGCCTTGTCCATGCCGATTTCCTTTGTAAGCTGCTTTTTATATTTCTTGATCCCGGGCGGGCAGACGGGGATTCTACAATCAAACCCCGGTGGCGCGGCGCGCAACGCGTCAGCCGTTCTGTGACAAAATCGCAGTCAGGAGGAGTTCCCATGATTGATTTTGCCAAGCGGCGTCTCGCCCGCGGCCTGCTGGTTGTCATCGTCGCCGCCGTTCCGGGCGCGGTGGTGGCACAGGCTTTTCCGAACAAGCAGCTGCGTATGATCATCGGCTTTCCCGCCGGCAGCTCGAGCGACGTCGTCGGGCGGCTGGTCGCGCAGAAAATGAGCGAGGGCCTCGGCCAGCAGCTGGTGTTCGAGAACCGTCCGGGGGCGGGCGGCAACATCGGGGCTGAAGCGGTCGCCAAGTCACCCGCCGACGGCTACACCCTGCTGTATGCGAACACCGGCATCGCGGTTGCAGTCAGCGCCTACGAGAAGCTGGGATACGACGTGTCGCGCGATTTTGTGGCGGTCGGGCAGGCTGTCGCCGGCCCGCATTTATTGATCGTCAATATGGCGCTGCCGGTGCAGTCGGTGAAAGACCTGATCGTGCTCGCCAAGGCCAAGCCGCGCGGCTACAACGTGGCGTCCTCGGGCAACGGCAATTCCGATCACTTCGCTTACGAACTGTTCCGCTCGATGACCGGTGCGGAGATGGTGCACGTGCCGTACAAGGGTGGCGGGCAGGCCACGATCGATGTGATTAGCGGGCAGATGGCCGCTTATTTTTCCGGCATGGCGGGCGGGTTACCGCACGTGCGATCCGGCAAGGTGCGCGGGCTCGCGGTGACAACGGCGCAGCGCTCGCAAATCGCCCCCGACATTCCGACCATGATAGAAGCCGGGGTGCCGGGGTACGAGCACGTACTGTGGAACGCAGTGTTCGCGCCGGCCGCGACGCCGAAGGATGTCGTCGCGCGGCTCGATGCGGAACTCGTCAAAACAGTCGGTGCACCGGACCTGCGCGAGCGCTTCGCCGCGCTCGGCGTTGAACCCAACAGCAGGACATCCGCGCAAATGGCGGCTTACCTCAAAACAGAAATCGATAAGTACGGCAAAATTGTGCGCGAGATAGGCCTTAAAATAGATTGAACATTGCAGTACATCACTTGGGAGAAAGAACATGCATTTGAAGGGAAAAGCAGCGGTAGTCACCGGCGCGGGCCGTGGCATAGGGCGCGCAGTTGCGCTGTTATTGGCTGAGCAGGGCGCCAGCGTGGTCGTCAACGACCCCGGCGTCGGCCGCGGTGGTGAAGCGACCACGGAACGCCCGGCCGACGACGTCGTCGCCGAGATCGTCAAGGCGGGCGGCAAAGCGTCGCCGAACTACGATTCGGTCGCCGACTATCTGAAAGCCGGCCTGATGATCAATCAGTGCATAGAGCAGTACGGCAAGATCGATATCCTGGTCAACGTCGCCGGTAATCTGCGCGAGCGCATGATCTGGAACATGTCGGAAGACGATTTCGACGCGGTGGTCACGGTGCACCTGAAAGGCCACTGGAACACCTGTCATCACGCGGTCAAGTTTATGCGGCAGGCGGGCCACGGCCGCATCGTGAATTTCTCGTCCGATGCGTTCAAGGGCTCGGTAGGCCAATGCAATTACAGCGCGTCCAAGGCCGGCATCATTGCGCTCACGCGCTCGATCGCCAAGGAAACCTACAAGAACGGCATTACCGCCAACGCCATCTGCCCCGCGGCCGACACGCGCATGACGCTGACCGATACCGTCAAGGAAAACCGCCGGCGCAAGTTCGAAGCCGGCCTCATGACCAAAGAGCAATACGATTTGACGCTGGTGCACCGTGGTCCGGAATATATCGCGCCCATGGTCGGTTACCTGTGCACCGATCAGGCCGACATCGTCAACGGCCAGGTGTTCCACGTCGAGCGCGGCCGCATTAACACCTATTATTTCGGCGAGGACTACAAGTTCCTGCACAAGGGCGACGACGGCATGTTCACCGTCGACGAACTGCTGGAAACCGTCCCCGGCTCGCTGATGACCGGCATCGTGCCCGTGGCGCCGCCGGTGAAAATGAAAGACGCTGTGAAGTCCGGAGATGTGAAGAAGGAAAAAGCGGGCTAATACGAAGCGTCCGGCGGGTCAGTGCGGGCCGAACGAATAAGGCCCGGCGAACTCGCCGACAAACGCGGTGTGCGTCACGACACCAGCCGTTGCTCGCACAGTTCGCCGCCGGCTGCGCGCGGAATCACCGTATCGATGGCGACGATCATGGATTCGCCGTTCACAGGGTCTACCCCTGCTTGATGCCGCGGCTTTCCAGCAATGCCTTGATGCGCGGTTCCGGCTTCCAGTAATTGGGGCCCTTGAGGAATTTGCCGCTCGTGTCGTAGATCGGTTTGCCGTCGGCACCAAGCTTGCTCTCGTTGCTGTCCATGATGACGTCGAGCACGTCTTCCAGCGGCAACCCGTACTTCAGCGCTTCGGAGCGGCAATACACCATGATATCGCCGAGCACGTCGGCGATTGCAACGGCGACGTCGGCGGCGCTGGCCCCTGTTTTCGCGAGGGCCACGATGTCGTCGATTTCATGCACTTCGTCGAGCAGTGTCGCCTTGAATTTGACCAGGCGCTCGGCGGTGTTGGGAGGCAGGGTCGGAACATCGTGGGCGGGAAGTTTGTACATCGCGTTCATCGCCCCGATACGTTCGGCAAAAGTTTTTTTCATGGTGTGTTCAACCTTAAAGCTTTGCCGCCAAGGACGCCAAGGACGCAAAGGAAAAACAAGAACAAGGAAATCGGAATAGAGGATTGGTCACCCTTCACCCTTTATCAGTCTATCCTGATGTCGGCAGCCTTGATGACTTTGTTCCATTTCGCGATCTCGTCGCGGACGAACTTGTCGAAGTCGGCGGGGGTGCCGCCCGCGGGCTCGGCGCCGTCATGCAGAAAGCGCTCCCGCACGTCTGGGCGGTTGATGACGGCGAGGACATCGGTGTTGAGTTTGCGCACTATCGCGTCAGGCACGCCCGCCGGCACGTGCATGCCGGTCCACGAGACCGTGCTGTAGCCGGGCACGCCGGCCTCGGCGATGGTTGGCAGCGAGGGTAGCGAGGTGCTGCGCCGCTCGCTGCTGACGCCCAGCGCCTTCAGCTTGCCGGTGCGCATGTGCGGGACCACTGCCAGGACGGTGCCGAATATGAACTGCACCTGGCCACCCATGACGTCGATGACGGCCGGCCCCATGCCGCGGTAGGAAATATGCTGCGTTTTGGTCTGCGTCATGATCTTGAAGAGTTCGGCCGCGAGATGCGAGCCGCTGCCGGTCCCCGTCGAGCCGAAATTGAGCGAGTCGGGTTTGTCTTTGGCGAGTGTGATGAACTCTTTTACGTCGTTTGCCGCGACTTTCGGGTGAGTGACGAGCACATACGGCTGAAACGCCAGCTGCGTCACCGGCTTGAAATCCTTCAGTACGTCGTAAGGCAGGTTCGGCCGGGTGGTGGGATTGATGGCGAAGCTCGGCGCCGACACCAGAAACGTGTAACCGTCGGCGGGCGCGTTCGCCGCCAATTGCGTGCCGATGACGGTGCCGCCGCCGGCGCGATTGTCGACGACGAGCTGCTGCCCCCACATTTCCGACAGCCTTTGCGTGACGACGCGCGCGATGATATCGGTGCCGCCCCCTGTAGCGTAAGGGACGATTACACGTATTGAGCGTTTCGGATAGGGCTCGCGGGATGCCGACACCTGTGCGATTAACACGGGGGCCGCGGCCGACTCACGGTCGATCGCATCCCGCAAGCGGGGCGCATCGCAGGGCGGAAGAGGGTTCCCTCCGGGATCTGACCCCGAAGATGCGCACGGTGCCGGTGCCAAGAACGATGCGCTTGTTGCCAGCTTCACGGTCGCATCCCGCGAGCGGGTCCCTGCTTCGCGTTCCGCAGGCACCTGCTCACTGCTCGCGTCCAGCCCACCCGTTGCGTAAGGCACGATGACGCGCACGGTTTTGGCGGGATACGCCTGCGCGATCGCGGCGGGCGCGATTACGCAGGCGGTCAGCGCAACGACTGTCCGCAGGGCGCGGACGGGCCGGAGTTCGTTTATTTTGCAGCCTTGCGATTGAGTTCGAGCCGCGCATCGACCAGCGCGACCGTTTCATCGAGCACGGCGGATTTCATGCTTTTTTGCGCGGCGATGGTCTGCACCAGGCGGTCGACGCGCTCGATGTTCGGCAGGCCCGCGAAAAGCGCGCGTGCCGCGGAAGACGGGCTGCCGAGCGAGAGCGCGGCGTTCGCGTATTTTTCGAACGGCACGAGGTCTTTTTCGGCGGCGCCGAGCGACACGCACAGCTTGACCACCCAGCTGTAGACGTCGCGCGTGGCATTCAGGTCGGTATGCACCGCATCCTTGATCGAGCGCGCAGCGTCTTTTTGCACGCAGCGGTAGTTGCCGGCGATCAGCATGCTCCATTTGGCAAGCGGGACGAAAACCGATTCGTGCACCTTGAGCTTCACCGGCAAATCAATTTTCTCGGAGCCGGTGTCGAATCTGATGGCGTCAATATCGGCGCCCAGCTGCCGCAGCATCGCAGTGTGTGCGTCGGAATCGAAGCGCGCCGCCTTGAAGTTGGTCGGCAGCCTGACCTGCAGCACGTTTATTTTTTCCTCGGGCGGGCGAAACGCCTGCGGGTCGGGGCTGCACAGGGTCATCAACTTGGGGTCGAAGCCGTCCCACACGGTGGAGTCCGTATAGCTGCCCCTGCACTTTTCGGCGTCCACTCCCGGCACGCGTTTCAGATAAGTGTGCGGCGGCATGTTCATGATCGACATGCACGGCACCTTGGCCTTGGCTACTGCGTCAAGCAGCTCGCGCACGCCCGGCGAGCGGTACTGCGGCTCCTGCATTGCCAGCGCGACCAGATCGTAGTCGCCGGGTTTCACATCGGCGGTGCCGGCGGCGGACAGCTTGCCTGGCGCGTTCTTTGAATTGATTTCGACCAGGCCTTCGCGGCCCTTGATCGGCATGCGTATGATCGCGCCGTCCTTGTTGAATGCTTCGACTTCAGCGGGCAAACATATCAGCGTGACGTCGTGCCCCGCAAGTGCCAGCTTGGTTCCCAGCAGCGAGCCGTACGACGCGCCCATGATCAATATCTTGTAGGTCTTTTGCATGAATTTCTCCGCCTTGGTATGAAGGGTGGATCTAATTTGTCCGGAAAGAAAGTTCCGGCTTGAGAGGCCACCGCAAGACCGAGATGCTATTCAATTAGCGCGCTTAACGCAATCGATTCGGCGCAGAAGGCCGTAGTCATTGCATGCGTCGAGAATATGCTGCACTGCGCCTTGACGTGCGTCTGGCGGGCCAGAAGATACCGGATCGCAAACCGGCTAAGGATTGCAGATTCAGTGAATTGAGCGTTTGGGGTTCAGAATTGGATTCGAACTGTCGGGACGGCCATAGATTCCGTCGGCGGCCTAAATTACGAATTCGCCTCCCACGGGGCGCAGAGTTGAACCCAAGGTCGATTCCGCATTTCGCAATCGAACTCGGCTTCGCATTATCGAAAAGCTTCATCGACCGGGCCAGTTAGAGCGTATCCGTCTTGAATCGTTAGCGTATCGCCAACCGGAACTTCAATCGTTTAGCGTTCTTCGCAAGCACTTCGTCCAGCGTTGCAATGCTCTTGGCTTTTACGCCAAGCGCAACGGCCAGATGGAGGGAGTCACCCGCTCGAAGGGCGGTGTTGGAGTCCAGTGTCAGCGTAGCGGCCTGGTGAAAAGTGGATGGCTCCACCGGCAATAGCTGTAGGTCATTGGCACACAGGCGTTCAAACCGCTGCCATGCGGAGTTGGCGTCAGATTTTGTAATCTGTCCGGTTCGCTGCTTGATGCCAAGAGCGCTGGCGAACTCAGTGACGCACCACATGGCCGACACCAGTTTGTCCGCGCAGGCGCCATACCAGCGGGCCACGTCCGCGCTTCTTGGTTCGTTTAGATGCAGCGCCACCAATACGCTGGTGTCGACGTAAATCATCAGTAGCGGGCGTCGCGGCGTAATGCGTCGATGACGGAGGTGCCCATAGGCATCGCCTTTCGCGCCGTCGTCAGGCTCGCTGCGAAAGCCTGTCGGTTCCATGTCGCTGGTCGGAGGGTTAGTCCGCCATCTATGGTTAGAGAGGCTTCTACGCGATCGCCTTCCTTGATGCCGATGCTGCGTACGTATTCGGCTGGAAGGCGAAGAGCCAAACTGTTGCCCCACTTTGCCACACGCAGGTCCATAGATTGATCTCGCTTGTATCTACGTCAATGGATATACATTGTAACCGGATTTTAGCGAGGCGCAATACCCGTAAGGCCAGGGCAAGAGCAACGTGCTGCTATTTCTTCCGAAAATGAAGTCGCGCCCTGATGCCGCCATCGAGTGCCACGAACGGCTTGGCGGACTCCTGCGCCCGCCGCCTGCCGTAGCGCCAACGATGAGTTCTGCCGGCCGATCGTGCTTGGTTTCGTTTCGTTTATATCGATCACCATCCTCGGACGATCGACCCAAACTCAGCCCTTCAGACTCCTACCCCGTTGGAATCACGCCCCCCGTTCAGACTCAAACCCCATTGGACAAGGCTTACGGTGGCGCCATTTTGGCGACAGTGATACACTGGTCCCCCAATTTAATGCAGGAGAAGACGATGGGAACCGCTATTGCCAAGCAAGACCGCATCGGTGCTCGCGTCCCGCATGAGGTCTATGAAACGTTGTGCCGTGCCGCTGAACTGAGCGGCGCTACGGTCAATCAGTTTTTGGTGCAGTCAGCGCTGAAGGAAGCTCAGGCCGTCATCGAGAGGGAGGATGTTATCCGTCTGTCATCCCGCGGCTGGAGTTGGCTGCTCGAGTTGATGGAAAGCCCGCCCAACCCCAACGCCAAGTTGAAGGCGGCCATGAAGCGCTACCAGAAGGCCATGCGAGACGATGCAGCTACATCCTTTAACAGGGAGCCATGACCGGCAGGCGTTCGACTGTGGCCGCCAGGAACTGAACGGCTGGTTGCGGCAGGTCGCTCGCCAGCATCAGGACAAGGGGCTGTCAAAAACTTTCGTCGCTACCCGCGAGGAAGCCCCGACCCGCATCTGCGCTTATTATGCACTGACCATAGCTGAGCTCGAAAACCAGCACCTGCCGGAGGCTAGTCGCAGGAAGCTGCCGCGTCGCATTCCAGGGGTGCGATTAGGGCGTTTGGCTGTCGATCTGCAATATCAGAGCAAAGGTCTGGGCGAATTGCTGCTGGTCGATGCCCTGACCCGGGCGCAACGCATCTACGCGGAGGCGGGCGGCATCGGCTTGTTCGTCGACGCCATCGATGAACCGGCGGCAAACTACTATCGGCGCTTCGGCTTCAATGCATCCCCAGATAATCCGCTGCTGCTGTTCCTGTCGGCAAGGGTGTTGGGATGAATTGGCGCATAACCAGAACGGGGAGAGCCCGTCCTCGACCTGCTGGATGACGCAAGTCGTCCGGATCAGTTGAAGATTCCAGGGATGCACCTGCACCCACTAAAGGGAGACCGAAAAGGGCAATGGGCCGCAGATCTGGCTGCGCATGCAGCAGACGCTTGATCTGTGGGAGTTAGCGCAACAAAACAAATACCAATGGATCAAAACGCTGGAAGCCGCTTAGCGTTATAGCAATCTTAGTCCGTAACCGTTGACGAAACCGGCTTCATCCAGATTGCTTTGACCAAGGTCCTCGCCGCGCGCGGCCTCGGCGATCAGGGCAACTGGATCGGCTTTGACGCCGCCAAAAAACATCACAACGTTTGAGGGGAGCGACCGCGCCCCCTTTGTCGACGAAGAGAATCTATACCTTGATCACATTACGAGCGAAATCCGGCGCGCGCCAAGCGACCCTGCTCGATGGCACATTCTCGAGCGCGAAGGCATCAGTCGGCCGGACGTGATGGCTTTTGATCAAGACATCCTTGCCACGCTCACCACGTTGCGCTGCGCGACGATGAACTGATCATGACAACCATGACCATCACCAGCGAGCGCACTCCGCGGATCTTGAAAATCGGCTGATCAGCCAAGTCATTGACTTCTGGCAGAGTGTAGATACAATCAGGGGGTGTACATTTGCTTTAATTCAGCAAAAAATGCGCGCAACGTCCGTACACGCGATCTGTCTTTTGAGCGCGCGAGGGAACTTGAATTCGAAACCGCCTTGACCCTCATTGACAGGCGTCACGACTATGGTGAAACGCGCTACATCGCCATCGGATACTTGGATGCACGGCTGCATGTGCTGTGCTATACGCGAGTTGCTGGCGGCATTAGGGTAATCAGTTTTCGCAAAGCCAACCCCAGAGAAGTGAGACGCTATGAAACGCAATAAACCACTGACCAATGCACGCGGCGAAGTGCGCGAATTGACCGCCGCTGATTTAGGCCACGCTGTGCCCTTCTCGGGACTGCCCTCCGGGTTGCGAAAGACCCTGCTAAAACGTGGCCCGCAGAAAGCGCCAAAGAAATTGCAGCTTTCCATACGCTTAGCGCCCGAGATTGTGCTCGCTTTTCGCGCCACCGGTCCGGGTTGGCAATCGCGTATCAATGACACCCTTGCCGCCCATGTGCGCGCAGGTAAAGTGCGCACCTGACATACTGGGTTGCTGAGCGTAATTGCCAAAACTTCTACGTGAAGTGTTGCGCAAGGAGCTACGCTCGAGATAGGTCTGGTTTCACCTGATCCGCAAACCGCGCGCCATCGCTGGCGCGTTTGGCTTCCTTGCACGTGAGTGGGTTTCTGCGGGGTGGTGGTGCAGCCGCCGATGGCGCCGGCAATGATTGCGCCGAGCAGGGGGCGCGCAATGCCGCGAGCATTATGCCGGATCAACATCAATGCCATGAGAGATACCGGGGGCTTTGTTGTATGGCCAGTCAGCCTGGCGCCGGCGTTCGACAGAACCTAACGTTGCGAGTGTTGTGCTTGCGGAACTGCTTTTGATGAAGTGCGGGAGCAGTATTACGCCATTATGTCAACGTTTGCGCCCTTGATCTGGCGTGAAGTATCCGGTGGCGGCGCTTCCTGGGGTTGCGCAACCTTTTGCGGTTCTGCGTTGACTGGCGGCGCTTTCGGCGGCGGGTTAGCGGCTTTGGCGCTGCTTGGCGGCGGGGGGGGAGAGCTTGTTACGGATGAGACGCTCATGGCTTTCTCCAGAATTAATGCGGTGTTTCGTTATTTGTCGATGGCGGCGTAGCGTAAAGTGACCAGCCCGGACTTTCTATACTAACGTAATTGAGGGTGTAACGTGTTACCGCCGATTGCAATCGGAGCAGTTTCGGCAGGTTGTGCCGATCTGCTATTGACCACCACCGCCAATCGACAAACACTGGTCAATGCGCAGTCACAGTGACGGCGCATTCTTGTCATGGAACACGGCAATGACAGGCCGCACTGCCGGTGGCGCCTAACCAGTCGGTCAAGCGGACTTTCTACGGTAGCCGGCCTGCGCAAGCTGGTTACTGCTGACGATGATCCCTCGCAACGGCCAGCAACTGCCGGTAGTTGCGACGCCGATCTGCGCTTGCGAGACGTGCCGCTGGCATGGATGACCTGACTCATTCAGCATTTGAGGAACCCGGATTCTTTAGCTCGGCGAACTTGACTGCCATCGTCGGGTTGCCCCGCGTCAGCCGCTTGATCGTGAGCTCCTCGGCTTTGTCGTTCGCGAGCCGCAGGTTGTTCGCTGACTTGTAGAGTGCTTCCTTCGTCTTCTCCAAGTCCCTGATCGCATCGTCGATCCGCTTGACCGCTTCCTCGAATCCTTCAGAAGCGAGGCGCCAGTTTCGACCGAACGTGGTCTTGAAGTCGTCAAGCTGGCTCTCAAAGTTCGAGATGTCGACGTTCTGCGCCTTCACGAACGCAAGCTCCGTCTTGTATTTGAGCGAGTTCATTGCCGCATTCCGCAGCAGCGTGATGATTGGAAGAAAGAACTGCGGCCGGACGATATACATCTTTGGGTGGCGGTGGAATACATCGACGATACCGGTGTTGTAGAGATCACTGTCAGGCTCGAGCAGGGAAACCAGGACGGCATACTCACATTCTTTGTCGTTGCGATCCTTGTCGAGTTCCTTCAGGAAGTCCTCGTTCTTCTTCTTGGTTGCAGTGCAATCACTCTCGTTCTTCATTTCGAACATGATCGAGACAATCTCGGTGCCTGCGTCATCCAAGTCGCGAAAAATATAGTCGCCCTTACTGCCGCTCCGCGCGTCGTTGTCCTTTTCGAAATAGGCCTTTGGAAACGCCGTCGCTCGAATTCGGTTGAACTCGGTTTCGCAGTGCTGCTCGAGGGTTTCGCCCACCATCTTGGTCGATAGACGAGCCTTCATGTCCCGCAGTCGCTCGATCGCGTCGTCGCGATCCTTGAGCTGCGTCTCATACTTGTCTTTGAGCGACTTCTCGGCGAGCTGTTTCTCAAGCTCCGTTCGCTCGAGGTTGCTTTTCAGTTTTTCGCGCTCTTTCTCGACCACACTGACTGCCTCGGTGATCGCGAGCTTATTCCCAACCGCAATTGCGTCGAGCTTGGCCTTCAGGTCCTGAATCTCCGAGTCTTTCTTTGCCGCTGCATTCTGAAGTTCGCTGAGGAGCTTCGCCTCAGCAAGCTTGGAAACGGCTTCCTTGTCATGTTTCGCCTGCTCCAACTGGTTCGCGAGTGCATCACGCTCTTTTTCTACGGCGCTGAGGGCCTCGGTTACGGCGAGCTTCCGCGCGACCTCGCCGGCATCGAGTCTGGCCTTCAGTTCCTGAATCTCGGAGTCCTTGGCTGTGGCGGCTTTTTGTAACTGATTGGCGGCCTTGGTCTCAGCGAGTTCGATGGCATTCCGCTTGTCCTGCCCGGCTAGTTCAAGCCGCTCGTGCAACTGCTGGTCGAACTCGCTGTCGCGAACCTGTTTCAGGATGTCCGCGTAACCGGCCTCGTCAATCTTGAAGGCTTTCCTGCAGTGCGGGCAAATAATCTCGTGCATGTCTAAGTTCCTTCCGCCTTGGTCAGAATTTTCTTGAGCATCTCGGGAACAGTTCCGTTCTCCTCAAGCGTCGCATTCCGATCTTTGACCGGCAGGACTACTATAAACCAGACTGTCAGGGCTGCGGGCTCGATGCCTCGTCTTGGCTGCATTCCGTTAGGCTGCCGGCTGAAACGTGACCTCGGCAACCAGCGATATGTCTCGCTTCAACTATCCCATTGGGCATCATCGCGACTACTTGCTACAGCGAGTCGAAGCCGATTTTCTAGTTCTCGGTCAGCAGGTAAAACCGCCGTTCCCGGTCCGCACACTTGTTTCGTCCTCGCGTGCTCTCCGCCCCGGATCGAGTTCAGGCATGATTTGCTCATGCGGTTTAAACATCCCTGGGTCGGGCGCTTCCATCGTCTCGGCCCCAAGGGCGACGGATACCTGTATGAGGTGCCGTCCACACAGCGGGGTTTCCTCAGCGCCTACCGGGGGCATTTGGTTCGCCTTGTCGTCACTGGGCACAGTCGAACCGAACGCATGATCAGGGTCGGATTGTTCAATCGGGATTTGTTGCTGGAATAGGGGGTGACGAAGATGATTGAGGGCGTGTTTAAACGCAGTTTATAGATCCTCTTTTGTTGTTTAAACGTGCGGTAGTCGTTTAAACAGCGGGGTGGTTACCGTTTAAACCCAATAGGGGCTTTCAGATGGTGATTGTTTTCTGATGGAGATGCGTTTACACGGCCTGTTGGAGGCTACCGCTGCGAGCGAGGCGTTGGCGGGTTGTCGGCGATACGGGGGCAGCGGAGCTAATAAATATCAACGGGTGATATACTGCGAATATGGAAGATCAAAAAATCCGTACCCTTCTTGATCTGCATGACCAGATTATCGACCAGGAGGATGGCTATTGGCTCAAGATCGAGGCTTGGGAAGTCAAGCCAAGCAGGGACATCCCACACGGGATCCGGTATGCGCTTACGCTGCACGCGCCCAGCGGAAAGAGGATCTTGGGTTACGACAATGCGCATGCAGTCAAAGTTAAGGGCAAAAAATATTCAGGCCGGCGCTTGCCGTTTGATCACAAGCATAGGCATGTTGCCGACAAGGGCGTTCCTTACGAATTCAAGGATGCGCACCAGTTATTGTCAGATTTTTTTACCGAAGTCGATTCGGTTTTGAGAGAAGTGAAGTCAAGATGAAAATTTTAAAAATTGGTATTGCTTCGCAGGAGAAGATCCGCGCACGGGTTTTGGGTATTGCCAAAGGCAAGATCAAGCCCAAGTCATCAGACCCAAAGATCTGGTTCACTTCAATGCGATCTTTATCCCAGGTCTTAAGCGATGAGAATCGCGCACTCCTGGACGTCATTCGCACCTCCCGACCGGCTTCCATCAGTGAACTGGCGGACCTCACAGGGCGCAAGCAGGGTAACCTGTCGCGCACCCTGAAAACCATGTCCCGGTATGGGCTTGTGAAGATGGAAAAGAACGACCGCTCGGTGCGCCCGATCGCTGATGCTGAGAGTTATCAGATCATGGCGTAAGTCTGTTTTTAGAAGGGCGGTCTTGCCGTCTACGGGCTGGGCCGTTTTCCGATTACGCTCTACAAAAAACAGTGGCTGAAGCTTATGGATATGGCGGATGCCATATCAACGCCATATGTGGCTGAAGGTCGCCTACGCGATTGAACACCGATTGGAGTGTTTTGTGGACGACGACCCTAAGGTGTTGGCGCTGTTCTATCACTATGCGCGAGGCATTAAAGCACTGTCCTTTTTGGCCCGGCACCTGGTTTGATTGTTGTGTTGCGAGTTCTTGATCTGTCCGGTTTTGTAGCACGCCAACTGTCCGGTCGTCATATTGCCCCGAAGGGGGTACGAGATGAGCCGGACGAAGCTGCTACAGGAGATACGGAAGATGAGATTTGTAAAGGCGTATGGGGAGTGGAATG
>CANJHY010000112.1:0-15936 GCA_947474275.1 Betaproteobacteria bacterium | reverse complement strand
TCTGATTTTAAAGTTGCGCACCTTCCGCGAACGGACGGATACGCTGTTCCAAAACCAAGCGCCCACACTTATCGGCTGTATATTTTTAAAGAGCGGGAGGCCGGCAGACTTAATGTAACTTTGCTCGACCTCAAAGACTGAAGATTATAGGGAGCTTTTCTGGACTATGCAACATATATTTCGAAATATCATCCTGCCACGGGGTCGATATATGTTCCGCAGCCTGTCATTATCGCTTTTTTGACCATGAGCCGACCGCAAAACAGGATTTTTGCCCGCAATGCCGCAATCTGAAACCCGCGTGGCGCCCCCGCCCGGCCCCGATGAACCGCTCGACGTCACCTTTACCGGCGACGCGCTATCGCAGTTATGCGCTGCATTTGCGCAATACGGCGACGCCTTTCGCGTTTATTCACCGGTAACGCAAAATCACATCTACGTATTCAGCCATCCCGAACACGTGCGCCACGTGCTCGTCGACAATCATCAAAACTACACCAAGGGCATAGGCATAGAACGCGTCGGCATCCTGCTCGGCAAAGGCCTCATGGTCAGCGAAGGCGAACTGTGGCGCCGCCAGCGCCGGATGATACAGCCGGCCTTTCACCGCGACGTGATCGCGCGCATGGTCGGGCATATCCGCGCGGCGAACCAGGAACTACTCGACAAATGGATGGCTTGCGCCGAGGCCGGAAGCGAAATAAACCTCACGCAGGACATGAGCGATGTCACGCTCAATATCGTGCTGCGGTCGATTTTCGGCGACGACCTTGAGGTCATGACAAAGGCATACGGTTCCAATCCGTTCGCTCTGCTCACCGATGAAACCGAACGCAATCTCGCCTTCGCTTACAAGTTTCGCGCGCTGTCCAAGCTCATCACGGATTGCGTCAAGCGCCGCTGCGCGCAAAACGAAGAGCGCGTCGACCTGCTGGCGATGATGATGGCTGCGCGCGATCGCAAGTCAGGCGAGGCCATGCCCGACAAGCAACTGCTCGATGAAGTCATGACGCTCATAGTCGCCGGCCACGAAACCACCGCCAGCGCACTCAACTGGATGTGGTACCTGCTGTCGCAGCACCCGGACGTCGAACAAAACCTGCACCAGGAAATCGACGGGCGGCCAAGCCCTGCAGCCATGGACGAAGTATCCCAATTTTCTTATACAAGGCAGGTCATAGAGGAAACCCTGCGCCTGTACCCGCCCGGCTGGTTGCTGACCCGCCGTTCAATTGATGCGGATCAAATCGGCGGCTATGCCATCTCGCCCAAGACCGACGTATTTATTTCACCTTACATCGTGCACCGGCACCCCGCCTTTTGGCCCGACCCCGGGCGCTTCGATCCCGCGCGGTTTGCGGCATCTGAAGCGGCCGGCCGCAACCGGTTTTGCTATCTGCCGTTCGCCCTTGGCCCGCGCGCCTGCATAGGCGAGCATTTTGCAATGGTCGAGATGATTCTGCACACCGCCATGCTGGCGCGTCACATCCGTCTGCGTTATCGTCCGAAACATCCGCTCGAACTCGAGTGCCAGGTCAATTTGAGAAGCAAGCACGGCATCTACATGCTGCCGGAAAAACGCCAATAATGAAATTTGCAACGCTTAACGATGCGCTGATCGAACGCCGCTCAAGCCAGCGCACCATCCACTACTTCGAAGGCGAAAACAACCGGCGCGAGCTGCCTTTCAGTGAACTCCACTCCAGGGCACTGGGACTGCTGCATCATTTTCAGGCCTGCGGTGCGGGGCCCGGCAGTGAAATGATCGTGCTCGTCGATAACAATGCGCAGTTTATCGACGCCTTCTGGGCATGCGTACTCGGAAATATCATCGCTGTGCCGTTGGCGCCCGGCACCACCGATGAGCATAAATTGAAATTTTTCCGCGTGCTGGAAAAACTCAAGCAACCGCATTTGTGCACCGACACAAAAATATTTGCCCGCCTTGCTGCATTTGCCGCGGAGAACGGGCGGGATGGCGTGATTGAACATATCAAGCCGGCCACCGTATTTATCGACCGCATCGACGATATTTCACAGCCAGGCCGCTCACACGCGGCGAAGCCCGACGATATCGCTTTCGTCCAGTATTCTTCAGGATCGACCAGCGAGCCGAAAGGCGTTGCGCTCAATCATCGCAATCTCCTGACCAATATTGAGGCGATTGCACGCGGAATCGAACTCACGCCGGCCGACGTCGGATTAAGCTGGATGCCGCTGACGCACGACATGGGTTTGATCGGGTTTCACCTGACGCCTTTCGTCATGGACGTTACGCATCACCTTATTTCTACAGCAGTTTTTGTGAGGCACCCACAATTGTGGTTGACCGAGGCCAGCGCCAGGCGAGCCACTGTGCTGTGTTCTCCTAATTTTGGCTACCGCCACTTTCTCAAGACTTTTCATCCGGAAAAATCCACAGCGCTCGATTTGCGGCAGGTGCGCATACTATTCAACGGCGCCGAACCGATTTCGGTCGCGCTGTGCGAGGAGTTTCTGACTGCCCTTGCCCCGTATGGATTGCAGAAGTCCGCCATGTTTCCTGTGTACGGTCTAGCAGAAGCGAGTTTGGCGGCCACCTTCCCCAGACCCGGTGCCGGATATACGACCATCACAGTCCAACGGGACGCGCTTTCTGTCGGCCAGACGATTGAACCCGCGACAGCTGGCGACCCGCGCGCCGTTACCCTGATGCTTGTCGGTAGTCCGGTGCAAAGTTGCGAACTGCGTATCACGGACGGCGCGAATACTGGATTGCCCGGCAATACCATCGGACATGTGTATATCCGCGGCGACAATGTGACACGCGGGTATTATCGGGACCCCGCATCGACGCAGACTTCGATCGGTGCAGACGGCTGGCTGGATACCGGCGACCTTGGATTTTTATCGCCCGCGGGCCTTGTCATTACCGGTCGTGCCAAGGAAATCCTGTTCGTCAGCGGGCAGAACTATTACCCGCACGATCTGGAAGCCGTGATCGAGAAGCATGCCGGCATAGGCCTGGGCAAGGCGGCGATCTGCGGCGTCAGGCCCGACAACGCGGCAACCGACGATGTGCTCGCTTTCATACTTCATCGCGGCGAGCCCGGCGACTTCCTCGACACCATCAAAGCCGTACGCAAATGCGTCAACGAGCACATCGGCATAGTTATCAGCCACGTAATCCCCGTCGTCAAAATACCCAAAACGACTAGCGGAAAAATCCAGCGTTACCTGCTCGCGGATGCTTACGCAAAAGAAGAGTTTCAGGAAGTTCTTGCCAAACTGCACGATCTCACTACGACGCTTGCGGACTCGACACAAGAAGCGCATAGCGAAATCGAGCGCAATCTGAAGCAGATTTGCGATGCATTCCTGACCGACAAACCGGTTGGCGTGCACGACAACATCTTCGAGCTTGGCACCAGTTCCCTGATGCTGGCGCAGATTTACCAGCGCATAGAAGCCATCTATCCGGGCCAGCTTGAAGTGACGGATTTTTTCGACTACCCGACGATAGCGGAGCTGGCGAAATACCTCGAAGGCCGCCTGCAAACGTCTCAGGCGTAGAGCGGCTTTTTATATTTCCACTTGCGGTACATCCACAGCCAGTCGGCCGGATGCTGCACGATATGCGCCTCGGCCGCCCGCGCATAGTGCTCGATGATATCGCTGCCCTCCGGCGAATACGGCGGCTCGGCCAGCTTCTGCAAAGTCGCTTCGTAATGGCCGCGCGTCGTGCGCACTATGCCGACAAAAAAGACCGGCGACCGGATGATGCGAGCGATTTTGTCCGCCCCGACAAAAAACGCCGTGTCCTGATTGAGAAAACGCGTCCAGTGCTTTTCTTCCTCGCGCGGCGGAGTCTGGTCCGCCACCAGGGCGATGATGCGCGCGCTGCCGCGGCGTTTCAGAACTTCACCGAGAAAATCCTTGACTGCAATCGGATTGCCGCCAAAACGCGAACGCGTCTCGAACATGAAACGGTCGATAGCCGCGACCCGCAAGGGTTTGTAGACGGCATCCACGCCGACTTTGAGTTCGAGTCCACTCGCCAGCAGCAGCCACTCCCAGTTGCAATGGTGCGAAGCGAGCAGCACAACCGGCCGCGCGGATTCGAGATAAGGCGCCAGGACTTCAAGGTTTCGTATGCGCATGCGGCTGCGCACTTGTTCCGGCGCCATGACAGCGCCCTTGGTCACTTCGGCAACCATGTCAAAGGCATTACGATAGGACTGGCGCGAGATGCGTTCGATTTCTTGCGCGGATTTGTCCGGGAACGAGCGCTCCAGATTCAACCGTGTGAGCGCCCGTCGAAACCGCCAGACGTGGTAAACCAGCAGATAGAGGACGTCCGTAAGCGCGTACAATAAGCGCAAAGGCAGGCGTGACAGCAATTTCAGCAATAACATGCAGGCAAGCTCAGGTTCAACTACGCAGATACATCATGGAAACGTGCGCTAGCGTAAGCGAGTGCCCGGCAACAGGCAAGTCTGACGGCGGGCCGGCTGGCGCGTTGGCGCAAATTCCATGGCAGATTACGCTCGCCGATCCGGCCATCGAAGTCTGGCTGGCGCCACTGGACATCCCGGATCATCACCTGCAGCAGTGCGTTGAATTGTTGTCGCCTGACGAAAAGACGCGCGCAGAACGCATGTATTTCGAACGCGACCGGCGGCGCTCTGCCGTTGCCCGGGCGATGCTGCGAATACTGCTGGCGAGGCACGTCGGTCTGACGCCAGCGGAACTCAAGTTCAACCTTGAGCCACATGGCAAGCCTTATATCGCCGCGGCACCGGGACCATTGCATTTCAACGTTTCGCACTCCGCAGAACGTGCGATTTACGCAATTTCGCGAGATTGCGAGCTAGGTGTCGATATCGAATACACAGCCCGCACTATCACTCATGAAGGCATCGCGGAGCGCTTCTTTTCTGCCCGCGAGAACACGGAACTTCAGTGCCTCGCACCGGTGGACCGCAAACGCGCATTCTTCGCGTGCTGGACACGCAAAGAAGCGGTCGTCAAAGCGACTGGTGACGGCCTGCGCGTGCCTCTGGACCAGATTGAAGTCACGGTCAGTCCTGATGACCTGCCACGCCTGATAAGCATTCCTGGCGGGCGAACCGCCGACTGGACTTTGCATACCGTGAACGCCGGCAGCGACTATGTCGCGACTGTCGCCGCACACCTCGAAGGCCAATTACGGGATGCGCCCTAACCCGCGGCGGCAATAACACGCGTAATTGCGCGCGAATTGCCGAAACACGGCACGTAGACGGAATGCGTACCGGGTCCACCGGCAACCATGATGCAGATGTCGTCCGGCTTGTGTGCAATCGTGAGTATCGTGTCTGGCCCTATTTCGCCCAGTTCCTCGGTGCGCGAGCTCTTCACTCGCAGCAAGTCCTTGGCAGCCATATGGCTGGCCGGCATCTTGGTCAATTCCCACAGCCGCGCCTTCACATCGGCCTTGCTCAAGCCGGCGCGCTTGAGAATGTCCGCGTGCTCCGGCGCGATCATCAGCCACGGTTCGCCACCGTGGCAGTATTCGTTGCTGGCTGGATGCACCATGGTTTCGGCAATCACCCGCAACAAATCGACCGCGTCCTTGGCATGCGTGTTCATGTTCATCGTGCCTTCGGCACCCACCACCGTTACAGTGCTCTGATCGCGCGACATGCCGCGTTCCACATGCAAAGGCTCCCAGGGGCTCTCTACTTCGTTCTCCGCGCAGCAAAACGTGTACTTGCCGGGTTGCCCCTGGGTCGCACGGTCCATCTCACCAGGCAGCGCACCGCCAATATTGCGCAATATGAGTCGCAGCGCGCGTCCGAGCGTCGCATTGGCCCATGTACCCTCACCGATACAATTGAACGTGGCGTTGACCTCCAGTTCCTGCGCCAGCGGGCCGTTGACGATCACCCAGACCGCTACCGGATTGGTCGTCGCCTGTATGCCTTGCAAATTGAACTCTGGATCCGCCACGGCTTCCACCGCGGCGATCAGCGCCGGCATGTACTCAGGATCGCAGCCCGCCAGCACGGCGTTGATGGCTATACGCTCGACGGTCGCGGCACCGAACGCAGGCGCAATGCGTGCCACTATTTCTTCACGCGCGCGCCGCGCGTGCCGCAACATGCGCTCAACGCGTTCGACCGTCGGCGGCACGATGGGCAAACCATCGCTCCAGCGCCGTTCGCGGTAAAGCTTGTTGATGGCGTCGAAATCGTCGGCGCATTCGACCAGTGCGGCGCGCTCCGCCGTTTGCACTGCTTTATCGTTCATTTCGCCGTTCCTTCGCTCAACAGACGCACCACTTCGGTTGCGCATTTGTCCGCCATGGCGCGCACTTCATCGCGCGTGCGGATGCCAAACGGATGCTGGATCACGGCTATCGGCAGCTTGGCATAGCCGAGTGCGGACGCCTGCGCGCGGCCCAGCGTGATAAACGCAGTCGAGCAGATGGTCAATGCGGCACGGCCGCGCTTCGCCATCTCTACACTGTCGTGGATACTCCACGACGTGCAAGACCCTCAATCGCCTGACCCGGTGATAACCAGGTCGCACTGTTCGGCGAATTCTTTTATCACCTCATCCGGCGCAGGCACCGATGCCGAACGTTTCTGACGTTTCAGCACGCGGCTGACGCCATGCTTGCTCATCAGCAGTTCCGCGATGTCATCCACCAGGTAATTAAAATTGGGTTTGGCATTGTCGATAAAGCCGACGACTTTGCCGGCAAGCCCCGCCAGAACCTGTTGCGCCGGTACGTCGCGTTCCAGCCGCGGCGCCGTCGGGTCGTAAAGCAGTACCGTTCCAGTCATGCGATTCTCCAAAAGAACTATTTATTGCAATTGGCCGCGCTGCTACTCGGAACGAATATTCGCGCGAACTATCAACTTGGTCCAGCGGTCTATCTCCGTGCGCAAATACGCGTCGAACTCCTGCGGACTGCTGCCTATCGGTTCTGCTCCCTGCGCCAGCAATTGCTCGGTCATGCCGGGCGCTTTGATGACTTTCACCGTCTCATCATGCAAACGGCTGATGATAGCGCGCGGTGTGCGTGCAGGCGCCAGCAACGCGTACCACAGGCTGGTTTCGTATCCTGGATAGCCGGCCTCCGCAACCGTCGGAATTTCCGGCGCGGCGCGCGAACGCGCACTGCCGGTCATCGCCAGTGCGCGCAGCTTGCCGGATTTGACGTGCGGCATCGCCGGCAACGGACTGGTGCACATGATTTGCACCTGCCCGGCGATCACATCGATCAGGGCAGGGCCGGCGCCTTTATACGGCACGTGCGTCAGGCTGATACCCGCCATCCAGCTCAGGAGCTCGACCGCGAGATGGCCGCCGGTACCAGGCCCTGAGGACGCATAAGCGATACGCCCGGGCTGCGCTTTGGCGGCAGCGACCAGCTCCTTGATATTACTTATTCCCAGCGACTGATTGGCGACAAATACCAGCGGCGAACTGGTGACCAGCGAAATCGAAGCAAAATCTTTGACCGTGTCGTACGGCAGCTTTTTCTGCAGCCCGGGATTGATGCTGTGGGTGGCACTGGCCAGGAACAGCGTATAGCCGTCTGCCGGCGCCTTGGCGGCGATTTCGGTCGCGATCAGTTGCGCGCCGCCGCCACGGTTGTCGACTACTAACTGCTGCCCGATATTTTCGCCGAGGCGCGAGCTAAGCAGACGCCCCACGATGTCGCCCGCGCCGCCGGGTGGATAAGGCACGATCAAACGCACTGAGTGCCGGGGATAAGTATCGGCCGCAGCGGCTACGCCGAACATTGCCAGCAACACGCACAGCGCTGCCGCCATCAAAATTCTGAACTGCAATTTTCACCCCCGCGGATACGGCATGAAAACGACATTGCCCTCATGCCGATTTCTGATTATAGCGATTTGCCAGACGGCGACAGGCACGGCGGCCAGTAATACGTACCGCTTCGGAACATCGAAATTTCCTGACGCCTGCCTATTCGATGCGGATACCGGCATCCGCGTACAGCTTGCGGTATTTCTGGATGTCCGTGCGAATCAGGCGGCCGAGCGCTTCGGGCGTGGAACCCACGAGCTCGTTGGCGCCTTCATCGACCAGCTTGTGGCGCACGTCCGGCATGGCAAGCACTTTGACGACGTCGGAATGTATCCTGCCGATGATCGCTTTATCCGTTCCGGCAGGCACTACGATGGCCTGCCACGCGGTGAATTCGTAACCGCGCAAGGCGGCCTCCGCTATCGTCGGCACGTCCGGCAACGACGGCGAGCGCCGCGGCAGAGTCACGCCGAGCGCGCGCAGCCGCCCTGCCTTGAGCAACGGAATCGACGTGATCAGCGTGTCGAACATCACCGGCACGTCGCCCGACAACAATGCCGTCAACGCCGGTGCGCTGCCCTTGTAGGGGATGGCGTTCATTTTCACGCCTGATGCCAGGCGAAACGATTCTCCCGCAAGATGGTTAGAGCCGCCATTGCCGGATGTTCCATAGGCGAGCTGCGCAGGGCGTGCGCGGGCGAGCGCAATCAATTCGTTGACGTTTTTGACTGGCAGCGCCGGGTGCACCACCAGCACGTAACCGTACACCGTCATCTGGGTGATGGGATCGAAATCCTTTTCCGGATCGTACGCGAGCTTGGAATAAGACACCGGGTTGATCACCAGGCTGCCCTGCACTCCCAGCAGCCAGGTATAGCCATCCGGTTTGGCCTTGGCGACGAGGTCAGTGCCGATGATGGTGTTGGCACCCGGACGGTTGTCGATGATGATCTGCTGTCCCCACATTTCCGACAGCTTGGCGGCAACCGTCCGCGCCACGATGTCGCCGGCGCCGGCGGGCGCCAGCGGCACCACCAGGCGTATCGCGCGGATTGGATAGTTCTGGGCAGACGCCGCGACAACCCACGTCATCGCCAACATCAGGCAGACCTGCCCGGCCAATCTCATCCCCATGTGAAGAATTCCGCCGGGCTATTGAGTTTGTCGAACTCCCACACCTGGGAAAGGATGCGCGCGCAACGCGCATCCCCGATGATGGGCTCGCAGTTCGCGCGGAACTTGGACTCGAGATCGGCGTCCGTCATCGGGTTCTTGACCTCGCCTTTCGGTTCCAGCACGCGTTTCTCCAGCAACGTGCCATCGCGCAATTTGATCTTCGCCGAGCCCGAGCGTACGCCGGGATAAATGCGTTCGCATTCGTCATCGATACGCGCATCGCAACGCTCGATCAATGCGCGCACGTCTTTTCTGTTCAGGGTTTCCGGCACAAACATGGTCGCAGTCACGTCGCCCAGCACAATCGCGAGAGCTGCAGCGACTGGCGCGCTCATCTGCGCGTCGAGCAGGCTGTCGCAATGCTTGTAATCGTGGCCATTCACGCCGACCGCATACATGCCGAGATCCGCATGTTCGACGTCATCCGCCGTAAAGCGCCGCTCGCTCTGCAGCGCCTTGATACCGTCGATTACCGCATGGTAATGCCGGCAACACGGATACGGCTTGTGATAGACGATATTGATTTCATATCTCTGCCCGAGACCATCAAACAACCGCGCCCATTTCACGTGCGGCGCCGCGTGCGTGGCAAAAAATCCGTAACGGCCTTCGAGCACCTTGGTCGGACCGGTTATGCCGCGCTTGGCGAATTCGGCGCAGATGATGCCATCGCGCGCCGCCTTGCCCGGATGAATGCGCTTGATCTCCGCGCCTTCGTCCAGATATTCGCGAATGCCCGCGGAGAAACTGCCTGCCAGCCCCAGCGCGTTCAGGGTTTGCGCAGTATCGAGCTTCAGCAAATTGGATACCGCCGCCGCGGCGCCAAACACGCCAGCGAGTGCCGTGTTGTGATATCCACGCCGTGCGGATTCAGGGTGCATCGCCGCCGCGATACGGCACATCACGTCGTAGCCGCATACCACCGCTGCCACGATTTCCTGCGCACTGCTCTTCTGCTGCTGCGCGACCGCCATGACTGCCGGAAATATGACGCCAGCCGCATGCGCGGAACCGTGCGTATGGCCGTCGTCGAAATCCAGCCCATGCACGTTGGCGCCCGTGACCAGTGCAGCATTCGGCGCCGACAGCATTGCGCCGTGGCCAATTACGCTGGAAATACGGGTCGCGTCGTTTTCCTGAAAGTAAGACAGCAACGCTTGCGACACGGGCATTGCCGCCCCGGAAATCGCACAAGTCAGAAAATCCAGAAACGTGCGCCTGAACGCATGCACGGTATCTGCCGGCAGCTTCTCGAACGTTAGTCCCGCTGCATGGATGGCTAGCGTGCGGCTCGCGCCTATGCTGATATCGTCTGTTGCAGAATTCATGAGTGACCTTTCATTAACGTACCACCAGGACGTACCACCAGGCCGTCTACCGCCACCACACCGCCACCTTCCGCCTTGACGATCAGCGGGTTGATTTCCGCCTCGCTGATCTTCTGCCCATCTACGCAGGCCAGAAGAGACAGCGCACACACCGCCCGCGCCAGCGCAGCACAATCGCCGCGCGGCAGATTGCGGTAGCCGCGCAATATCGCCAGTTCCGCGATTTCTTCCATCATTTCCTGCGCGGTTGCCATGCTGACCGGTGCCAGGCGCACACTGAAGCTGCGTTTCAATTCGGCCATGACACCGCCCATGCCGAGCAATATCGTCGGCCCGACTTCCGGATCGTTGCGATAGCCCACGATGACTTCGACGAGTCCGCGCTCCATGCGCTGCACCAGCACGCCATCGACTCTGGCCTTGGGAAATCGCTGCGCTGCCGCGGTCAGTAGTTCCTGTGCCGTCGCCACCACCTGCGCGCTATCGACATTCAGACGCACCATACCCGCATCCGTTTTATGCAAGATGTCGGCAGACAACAACTTCAGCGCAAAAGGTCCCTGCATATCGACGCGCTGCGCGGGACCGGACAGCACTACACTTTGCGCGCAATTGATCCCCAACGCGGCAAACAAGTCGAGCGATTGCAGTTCATTCAATTGCGTCGCTTCGCTTGCCGCGAGCAACTTTGATGCCGCTGCGGTCTCGACAGTGCTTGCCGCAGGTTGGGCAGCAGGCGCGCGCCAGTTCAGATAGGTATTAACCGCATCGGCACAGGCTTCCGGCGTACGAAAACTGGCAACGCCGTGCTCCTGCAGCAGCAAGAGCCCATTGTCGGCGCGGGGCGCCAGATAGACCGCCAGCGGCTTCACCTTGGGTTCGGCCTTCAGCACGCGGTCGGCAATCACATTCGGGTTGGTCAGCGAACTCGAGCCTATGACCGACACCACCGCATCGCAATGATCGGACGCCAGCAGCGCGGAAAGTATTGCGGTATACGCACCGCGCTCGCTGCCGCCCATCGGAATATCCGTGATCACTGCATCGCTGACGGCAATGCCCTGCCCGCGCAGCTTCTCGATCACCGCACTGGACGGCGGCACCACGTCCGCGCCCAGCACACCCAGCCGATCGGCAACCATCGCCGCTGCCCCACCGGTGCCCGTAACCACCGCGACACGCCGGCCGGCCGGCGGCCGCTGCTTAAGAACAAGTTGCGGCAATTCGAACAAGGTTTCCATCATATCGACGCGCATGATGCCGTGAGCGCGAAAGAAAGCTTTGGCGGTGTCATCGGTGCCTACCATCGCACCCGTATGCGAAGCCGCCGCCCGGCGCCCTACGTCCGAGCGTCCAAGTTTGTAGGCGATCATAGGCTTGCCCGCCGCGAAGGCGCGCCTCGCCGCGTGCGCAAGTCGTTCAGAATCGCGAAACGTTTCCAGAAACAGAAGGATGACACCCGTTTCCGGATCGTCCACCAGCAGATCGGCGATTTCGCCAACCCCTAGATCGCACTCGTTGCCGACCGACACCAGCTTGGAAAATCCCAGTCCGCGCGCCTGCCCCCGCGTGATCAGCGTGCCCAGCATGCTGCCGCTTTGCGAAATTACGCTCAATGGACCGGCGCGCAGCTTCTCCTGGTCCAGCACGGCGTTGACTGTCAGCGGCATCTTGCCCGGCACGTTGATGAGTCCCATGCAATTCGGGCCGATCAACCGCACGCCGCCGGCGCGCGCTTTGGCGACGATATCGCGCTGCATTTGCTGCCCGGCCGCACCGACTTCGGCAAACCCCGCGCTGAATATCGTTGCTACCGGAATTTTAAGTACGCAGCATTGATCGATGACCTCCGCCACGGCCGGTGCGGGCACCATGATGAAAGCATGATCGATGGGCCCCGGCGCCGCGCGCAGATCGGGGTAGGCGCGCGCGCCCAGTATTTCGCTCCTGCCCGGATTGATCGGCAGGATACGGCCGGTGTAGCCGTTAGCGGTCAGGAAGCGCTGCGGGCGCGCGTTGTTTTTCTTGATGTCGGCTGATGCTCCTACCAGCGCAATAGTGCGCGGCGCGAACATCGCCTGAAAGATACCCGAATTGCTGATGGTGTCCGGCATTTTTTCTTCAATCGATACGAATATTTGCGGCTTGCACGACTTTCGCCCACTTCGCGATTTCCGCTTTCATGAAAGCAGCGAATTCCTCCGGCGTGGTTGGCGCCGGCAGTGCGCCATCCTGCGCGAGACGCTCGAGGACGTTAGGCGATTTAAGGATGCGCACGATTTCGGCGTTGAGCCGGTCAACTATGGCGCGCGGCGTGCCGGCGGGAACCAGCACCCCATTCCACGAGCTGGCATCGTACGTAGGCAGGCCCGCTTCCGAGAACGTCATCACTTCGGGCAAGGCCGTCGAACGCTGCGGACCGGTAATGGCGATAGCGCGCACCCGTCCCGATCTAATGTGCGGCGCAGAAGCCAGTATGGTGCCGAACATCACCTGCACCTGCCCTGCGATCAGTTCGTTCAGCGCCGGCGGCGCTCCTTTATACGGGATGTGAACCAGATTAACGCCGGTAACCAGTCTGAATAACTCGCCGGCCATATGTCCCGATCCACCGGGCCCGGACGATGCGTAATTGATTTCGCCAGGCCGTGCTTTCGCCAGCGCAATGAATTCCCGCACCGACTTTACAGGTAGCGAAGGATGCATCATCAGCAGTATCGGCTGGCGAGTTGCCATGGTGACCGGCAGAAAATCCTTGACTGGATCGAACGCTAGATTCTTGTGCACTGAAGGCGCAACGCCGAACGTCGTGATGCCGCCGAGCAGCAGCGTATAGCCGTCGCCGGGCGCTTTCGCTGCCAGGGTGGCACCGATAAGTCCACCGCCGCCAGGACGATTGTCGATGACGACATTGTGTCCCAGCGCTTCGGCGAGTCCCTGACCCATGGCGCGCGCGACTATGTCGGTCGGCCCGCCCGCCGGAAACGGCAGGATCATCTTTAGCGGTTTATTTGGATAGGCCTGGCCCCACGCCGGCGCAGTCAGCACGCAAGCTGCCAGAGCCAGCAACACCCTGCCTGCCTTGATCACGCTTCCCACTTGCCCCCCACTCCTTGTGCAGCTGCGGCGTGCGCCGCTCAGCCGGTGGCCCGCGGCGGGCGCTGCGAAAAACGCCGCTCGAATATGACTTCGGCGAGACGGTTTTTCAGCATCTCGAGAGAACCGCCGGCGATCATCCAGCCGCGCGAGCGCCGGAAACAGTACTCGACCAGCGTTTCTCGCGTATAGCCAAGGCCGCCCATGCACTGCATGGATTCATTGCAGATATCGAAGCCCGCTTTGTTGCAGAAAAGCTTGGCGATCGTCGTTTCGTCCGCTGCCGGAAAACCGCGATCGGCGTTGGTGGCAGCGCGGTACAGCAGCAATTGCGCGGCATCGAGCTGTATTTTCATTTCCGCGAATTTCCACTGCAAACCCTGGAATTCGCACAACGGGCGGCCGAACTGCTTGCGCGTCATCACGTACTCACGCGCGAGGTTATAGCAATAACGTCCATAGGCGAGCGAACGCGATGCATTGCCGATGCGCTCGGCATTGAAGCCGCTGATCTGCTTTTTGAATCCACCCGCCGGCAGCAATACGTCTTCCGGCGGCACATAGACGTTGTCGAAATAGAGCGGCGCCCACTCGTTGTCGGACATGAATTTCGACGGTTTGGCCACGGTAAAGCCTTGTGCGCCGCGCCTGATCATCACCGAGCCTATGCCTCCCACGCCCGGCCCGTAACGCACGTAAACCAGGTACTGGTCAGCGTGGGGGTTGGGAAAGACCTTGGTGCCAGAAACGCGAAAGCCCTTGCCATCAGGGACCGCCGTCGTCGTAAGATCGGTCGTTGCCGAGCCCGCATCAGGTTCGGTCATGGCGACCGCTATGACTTCGTCGCCCTGCAACAGAGGTTTGAGAAATCTGCTTTTTTGATCGGCGCTCGCAAACTGAGCGAGCACGCGGATCGCGCCGAAATTACCTTCCTGTATCACGTCCGCGCTGCGCGGACAGTAAACTGCGATCTGCTCGATCGCCAGCACTGCATCCATCAGCGTGCCGCCGGCGCCGCCGTCTTCTTCAGGCAGCAATATGCCGAGCAACCCTGCAGCGGCCATTTTGCGCGCGACTTCGTGCGGAAACTGGGCCGAGTGCGCGCGCGCCAGCGCGCCGTCGGCAAGCTCCTTGCGCGCAAATGCGGCGACCGAGTCGCGAAACATGATTTGTTCGTCGGAAAGCGCGAAATCCATGCGGGACCTTTTGCGGATTGTGAGACGGAAGGTTATCTGCTTACAATACGAGACTTTATCCGATATCGGAAAAAACTTCATGCGCACTGCCATGCCGCGCCTGCCGCGGTTGACAATTATTTTGCAGTGTATGCTGCCGGCGATATTTGCGCCGCTCGCGCACGCCGCCTATCCCGACAAACCGATCCGCATCATCGTGCCGTTCGCGCCCGGCGGCAATATTGACATCACGGCGCGCACCGTCGCGCCCGGGCTATCGGAGTTTCTCGGCCAGCCGGTGGTGGTCGACAATCGCGGCGGTGCCGGCGGCAAAGCCGGCACCGAAATCGCCGCCAAGGCAGCACCCGATGGCTATACCCTGCTGCTGGGGTCGAGCGGCGCGCTGACGATGTCGCCCGCGTTCTATCGCGTCGGTTACGACCCTCTCAAGGACTTCGCGCCGACCTCCATGGTTTCCATCGTTCCGCTGGTATTGAGCGTGCATCCCTCGCTGCCGGTGCACAACCTGCGCGAATTGATCGCTCTCGCCAGGAAACGCAGCGGCACGCTGACCATGGCATCTGCCGGCCCCGGCAGCACCACCCACCTGACCGGCGAGCTGTTTCAACTGAACAACGGCATCAAATTCCTGCATATCCCGTATAAAGGCAGCGGCCAGGCACTGATCGACGTGATCGGCGGGCAGGTCGACCTGATTTTCGATCAATTGAGCAGTTCCGGCCCGCTAATCAAGGCTGGCAAGCTGCGCCCGCTGGCGATTTCGATGTCGCGACGCTCGCCGTCCATCCCCGCGGTGCCGACGATGGCAGAGGCCGGCGTGCCGGCATTTGAAGCTTCAACCTACACCGGTATCGTGTTGCAGGCAGCAGCACCGAAAGAAGTCGTGGCAAAGGTGTACGAAGCCCTGCTCAAGACGCTGGCTCTGCCGGCGACGCGCGATAACTTCGAGCGGCTCGGTGCAGAAGTCATCACCTGCACGCCCGAGGAATTCACGCGCCGCCTGACACAGGATGTTGCGCAATGGATGCGCGTGCGCGAAAAAACAAAAATCGAACTGGAGTAAGTTCCCCAGCAACGTTTATACGGCGGGCGCCGTTGCGGCGAACGATTCACGCGTCGCCAGCCTTGCCGCAAGTTTTTTGAGTTGCGGAAAATCCCGCCGCCAGTCGACGTCCTTCAATACCTGGTCGAGGTAGGCCAGCGCAAAACCCGCGGCGATGTCCGCGAGGCTGAAACCCGCGCCATGGCAGAACTCGCGATCGCCGAGGTCGCGTTCCATGACGGCAAGTCCGCGCTCAATCTTCTGGCGCTGACGCTCGTACCAGGCTGACGGCTTG
>CANJHY010000111.1:0-15975 GCA_947474275.1 Betaproteobacteria bacterium | reverse complement strand
GCAACGATTAACGACGGCGGAGCCATGGCTTGCCGGTCAACCTGACCGCGCATGCGTAAATGCGCCTGACTGGATTGATTGCCTGGTGCGGCAGTTGCGAGATGTCGCGGCAGTTGCGAGATTGACCGTCCCGCTCACGAGGGATAAATTGATCGTTGTTAAAAACAGCGGTTTAAATATTCCATAGCGCTGCATGGGCACCCTCACTATCATCGGCGTCGCTGCGGCACTGCTCCTGGGGGCTCTCGGGATCTACCGCAAGTCGGCGGTGCGCAAGGTCGCGCGGTTGGTTCTCGGTATCTTCTTCGCGCTGGCTGCGTTGGCGACGCTCGGCCTGCTCTACGGCAGCTTTGCGTTGAGCCGCGAAGGCGGGGGCGTCCTGCTTTTTCTTGCGATTCCGGCCGGCGTCGTCGCATGGATCGCCGGCAACATGTTCTTTGCCAGCGTCGAACACGAGAGCTACTACGACAACACGGTCGACGGGAAGATTCAACACAATATCGGTCTGCTTGACGCAGGCGAGGCTCAACTGCGAGAGAGCATCGCCAGGAAATCAGCAGAGCGCGGCGGATTCTGGTTGAGCGCGAAGCGGCGTGCGCGGCTGGATCAGGATATCGCCCACGAGCAGTGGTTGCTTGCGCAATTGCCCAAGTTGCGCCCGTCGCTGCTGCGGCCGGAGACGTACAAGGGCGATGAGCCTTGATGAAGGTCATGAAATCGGCCGGTGACTCGGCGTGTGCAACGACGCCCTGTTTGACGAGTTGGTCCTGCACCTCGGGCGTCTGCAACGCCTTGACGATCTCGCCGTAGAGTTTGTTGCCGATGGCGGCGGGCGTTTTGGACGGCAGCACCACGCCCTGCCACGACGTGATTTCGAAGCCGGGCAGTGTTTCGGCCACCGTCGGCAATTCGGGCAGCAGCGCATCGCGCTTCGCGCCGGTGGGGACTACGGGGTCCTGACCCCGAGCCCGGTGAAGCGGTCAACGCGCGTCGAAATCAGCCTCCTCGGGTCGACGCAGGAACGAAGAATCCACGCGAGAGGGGAGTTTTCAGAAAACAGCGCGCGATTGACCGGTTGGCGGACTGGCGATATCGTTGCCGACAGTCAAAAGTGGCGTTTAAATTTCCTATTCGCCCTCCGCTTGATTCGTCTTCTATTTGCGCCACAGCCACGGCAACAGCACGAGGTAAGGTAACGGGGTCAGGTCTATTATCGTAGCATGTCAAGAGTTGCATAATTACGCGAAGTCCTTCCCCAGAGCCCGCTGCTCGCGGGCGTTGGGGTTTCAGCTTCTGTTGAAAACCGGCGCCGCGGTTTACTGCGCGAGCGAGCGCTCGGCTTCCGCGATCGTGCCGGGTCCACCGAAGAAGACAAGCGAGTCCGCAGACGAACATGGGCACGGCGCGCCGACGCGCATGAACTGGGCGCGCCTGCTCAAGCGCGTCTTCGACATCGATCCCGAACGCTGCCCCCATTGTGGCGGCGGCTTTAATCGAGAGAGGGGTTTTCACCAAAGACTCGTGTTTGACTACCCGCTGGTGAGCCCATAGAGTTCTTGGCAGCAAAAAAGGGGGTTTAAATTTCCTATACGCGGTCTACCGCTGAGCGGCCGGCATCGCCAGCATCTATGATGCAACAAGAACAATTGGCGTCAGTGTAAATTTTCCGCTTGGTAGGCTGAGCGTCGCCGGTTGCATAGTTACACTGAACCCATTATTTAGTGTGATTGACTACCGGCCAGTCAGGCGATAGAGTTCCCGTCAGTGAAAAAGAGGGAAAGCATTCTTTTCGCTTGGATTGGTTCAAATCCGGAAAACAGGATTTTTGACGACAACCCGATGCTCGATTTTTCTTCACTTGCCAAAGCGGTTAAGTCGCTTTCGGCGGCACTTGATGCCTCTAAGACACGTCCCGGCGATGAATTTATTCGCGACGCGTCAATCCAGCGGATTGAATACACCTACGAGCTTTGTGTCAAATCCCTGCGCCGCCAGTTGGAGGCGATGTCGGACTCGCCTGCCGACGTCGATGCGCTGGGCTACAGGGACATGATCCGCTCCGGTGTCGAGCGCGGATTGCTTGATTCCGAGGAACGGTGGTTCGGCTACCGGGAACTTCGCAACATCACCAGCCATATCTACGACCCCGCGAAAGCTGATCGGGTATTTGGTGCTTTGCCGCGGTTTCTTCGCGACGCCAAGGCGTTGCATGTGCAGTTGCGCAAGGTTGCGTCATGACCGTCAGATCAACGAACAACGTTGAGCTGGTACTCGCACCGCAGCACCTTGCGCTCGTGCGCCGGCTGTTGCACACACACACACCGCATCACCGTGCCTACGCGTTCGGTTCGCGCGTCGTCTCGAAACCAGCCGAACGCGCCCGCCTGAAGCCGCACTCCGACCTTGACCTGGCATTGGAAGGGCCGCCTCTACAGCCGGAACAGTCGTTCGCGCTGCGTGAGGCGTTTAGTGAAAGCGACTTGCCGATGCGGGTGGATGTGGTCGAGGCGGCCGATTTGCCGGCGGCTTGGGATATTCGAGCCTGGCCCCTTTAATTGGTAGGGAATCACCAATCAAAGGGACCAGCCTGGTCCCTTTGTTTAATAAGGCGGTCTAGTTCGTCTTGCGAAAAACGATCACGTGCTGCCAAGGCAGGCCGCCGACAGTTCGCACCCATTCGAGCGGATGGAGAGCTGCCTCCTTGCGTACCTGCGCTTCAGTCATGGTGTGCAGGGGTTTTATCGGCACTGTTCTATCGTTGCCCCTGAATTCGACGAACACCAGACGTCCACCGGGTTTCAGCGCGCGCGTGATGGCCGCCAGCATCTCATACGGAAATTCGAACTCGTGATAAACGTCCACCATGATCACGAGGTCGAGTGTATTCGTGGGCAGGCGCGGGTCGGTGAGCGTGCCCAGCACGGCTTTCACGTTTGTAGCGCCGCGCCTTGCCACCTGCCGTTCCAGCAACTTGATCATTTCGGGCTGGATGTCGACGGCGTACACCGTGCCGCCGGCGCTTACGCTCTGCGCCATGCGCCACGCATAGTAACCGGTGCCGGCGCCGATATCGGCGACCGTCATGCCGGGCTTCAACTCGAGTGCGGCGAGCACCAGGTCCGGCCGCTCTTCTTCCATGCGTTCGGTGCGTTCCAGCCATTGCGCGCCGTGAAAGGTCATCACCTGCGCGATCTCGCGGCCCTGGTGTATTTTGCCGATGCCGTCGGCACTGGCCGCGGCCGTCGTATAGCGGGGCACCGCAGGCTCGCTAGCGGAAACAAATGCCGGCAGGGCGAGCGCGGCGATCAACAACAATGCCGTCCGGAAATTACGGCGCATTTTATTTCACCGCCATGCGCAGCCGCCGCGCGGCATCCTCGGCGCGCGCGTCGTCGATTTCGCGCACTATGCTCTTCAGGTCGACGGGTTTCTCGCTGTGTTCGAAAGTGCCCGTCAGTTTGACCTCCGGAGTCAGCGCGCCCTGCTCGTAGAGCGCCCAGATTTCCTTGCCGTATTCAGTCGTCAACAATTCCGGCGCGCTGCGTCCGAAGTAATTCGTCAGGTTGCCAATATCGCGTTCCAGCATGTCGCGCGCGTGATTGTTGCCCGCCGCATTGACGGCCTGCGGCAGGTCGATGATGACGGGGCCCGCCGCGCCCAGCAATATGTTGTATTCGGAAAGGTCGCCATGCACGATGCCGGCGCACAGCATGCGCACGACTTCTGTCATCAACACGCCATGGTACGTGCGCGCCTGTTCGGCCGAAAACTCTAGGTCGTTAAGTCGCGGCGCCGGCTCGCCTGCGTCGTCGGTCACCAGTTCCATCAACAGCACGCCGGAGTGAAAATTGTACGGAGTGGGAACATGCACGCCGGCCGCGGCGAGGCGGTAGAGGGCATCTACCTCGGCGCTTTGCCAGGCTTCTTCCTGCACCTTGCGTCCGTAGCGCGTGCCTTTTTCCATGGCGCGCGCGCGGCGGCTGTTCTTGGTTTTGCGGCCTTCGGTGTAATCGACCGCCTGGCGAAAGCTGCGCTTGTTCGCTTCCTTGTAGACCTTGGCGCAGCGTATCTCGTCGCCGCAGCGCACGACGAAGATCATGGCTTCTTTGCCGCTCATGAGCTGGCGGATCACCGCGTCGACGAGACCGTCTTCGACCAGCGGTTCGAGGCGCGGGGGGATTTTCATAGCGCGATTATGCGGGCTTTCGCGGTTTCGGGCTGCGACAGTTTCAATTCGCCGTTATGCGGCAGCCTGACAAGTCGCACGCGCATGGCGACCGTTATCGTCGTTCCCGCGCAGGCGGGAACCCAGGAGATTCAAATGTTTCTGGATACCCGCCCCGGCTTACAACCTGCCGGGGCAGGCTCTCACGCGCGGGCATGACGATCGAGCGGATCGTCTCTAAATCACCTTGCGTTCGCGCAGCGAGCTGATTTCGGCGTCCTTGAGGCCCAATTCGCGCAGGATCTCGTCATTATGCTGGCCGCGTTCGGGTGTCGCCATGCGCAGTTTGACCGGCTTGGTGCCGAGGTTCACGCCCTGCGCGACGAGATTCATGCGGCCCAGCGTAGGGTGGTCGATGGGTTGTGCCAAGCCGATGTGCTTCACCTGCGGATCGGCGAACATCTGGTCGATGGTGTAGATGGGGCCGCACGGCACGCCCGCCTTGTTGAGCAATTCGACCCAGTCCGCGCTTTTCTTCTCGATGATTTTTGTGCCGATGGCATCGTTCAACGCGCCGCGATTTTTCGAGCGCAGCTTGAAGTCGATGAAATCGGGATGCGTGATGAGCTCGGGTGAGCCGATCGCGTTGCACAGCCGCGGGAACATGGCGCCGGAGCCGGAAATGTTGATATAGCCATCGGCGGTTTTGAAGACGCCCTGCGGCACCCCGGTCGGATGGTCGTTGCCGGCCTGCGGCGGCACTTCGCCGTCGATCAGATAGCGCGCCGCCTGGAAATCCATTAACGCAACCAGCGCCTGCAGGAGCGACGTGTTCACCCACTGGCCGACGCCGCTACGTTCGCGCTGCAGCAGTGCCAGCAAAATACCGAACGACAGATAAACTCCCGAGCCGCTGTCCGAGATGGCGATGCCTACCCGCGTGGGAACCGTGTCGGGAAGGCCGGTGATTGACATCAGGCCGCTCACGCCCTGCACAACCTGGTCGAGGCCCGGACGGTTTGCATACGGGCCGTCCTGGCCGAAGCCGGAGATGCTCGCGTAGACCAGGCGCGGATTGGTTTTTTTCAGCGTTTCATAGTCGATGCCGAGGCGGTGCTTGACGTCGGGCCGGTAGTTTTCGATCACGACGTCGGCTTTGTCGGCGAGGCGTTTGAATATCGCGAGACCTTCGGGGTCTTTCAGATTGAGCGTCAGGCTCCTCTTATTGCGATGCAGGTTCTGAAAGTCAGAGCCGTGGCGCAGGTCCCATGCATTGTCTTCGTCGCCAAGCTTCGTCAGTTCTTCGACCTTGATCACGTTGGCGCCCCAGTCGGCAAGCTGGCGGGCGGCAGTCGGGCCCGCGCGCGCGCGCGTCAGATCAAGCACGAAAAAGGGGGACAGGGGCAGATCGGTCATAGGTTCTCCACGGGAAGAGGGCACTAACGCGCGCCTGGCGGCGCGGCTGCGGGAAGTTGAATTCTACTGGCGCAGGGCAGGCAGCTCAACGGTAATTTTTCGGTTGCGTTTTTTTCACCTGCTATGATGTCGCATGCGCTCCCCCGTCTTCCGTGACTGTCTGCTGGCCGCACTCGTCAGTGCCGTTGGCGTGGCATGCGCGGCCGACAACTATCCGTCGCGCCCGGTGCGTTTCATCGTTTCACTGGCGCCCGGCGGCGGCACCGACTTCGTCGCGCGCGTAATCGCCGGCAAATTGTCCGAAACCTGGGGCCAGCAGGTGGTGGTTGACAATCGGCCGGGCGCGGGCTCGATCATAGGCGCCGAGGTCGCCGCCAAGGCGCCGGCGGATGGCTACACCTTGCTGATGGCCACCAATTCGATGCTCACGCAACCCAGCCTTTTCAAGAACCTGCCGTACGACGTGACGAAGGATTTCGCGCCGGTGACGCTGGCGTTGCGCGCACCGCTACTGTTGACTGCGCATCCTTCGCTCGGCGTCTCCAATCTCAAGGAGTTGATCGCCTTGGCGCGCGCCAAGCCCGGCGAGCTCACTTACGCTTCGCCCGCGTTGGCTACCACGGGGCATCTCGGCGGTGAACTCTTCAAGCTGGTGACCAAGGTCGATATCCTGCAGATCCCTTACAAGGGCGCGGGCAGCGCCATCGCCAATTTACTGGCGGGCGAAGTGAAGCTGATGTATTCGAGTCCGCCCGCCGTCGTGATGCACGTCAAGGCAGGCAAGCTGAAAGCGCTCGGTGTGACCGGCGCAAAACGCGCAGCGCAGGCGCCCGAGATACCGACTTTCGAGGAATCCGGCGTGAGCGGCGTCGAAGCTTACGACTTTTACGGCATCCTGGCGCCCGCCGGCACGCCGCGTCCGGTGATCGCGAAGCTCAACGCAAAAATCATTGAAGTACTGAACGTGCCAGACATTGCGAATCGCTTCGCGGTCACGCAGTTCGCTGAAGTCGTGGGTAGCACGCCCGAAGAACTGAAGCGGTTTATGGTTACCGAGATCGCGCGCTGGGGCAAGGTCATCCGCGACGCCAATATCCGCGCGGAGTGACCTGGACGGAAGTCCAAAGCAAACCTTGAACCGCAAAGGACGCAAAGGACGCGAAGGGAATCTCAAAGCTCTTTCGTCATTCCGGACTTGATCCGGAATCCAGGGTACGAGAATAGAAGGAAAGCGGTATTCCGCTTCAAACAGGAATCCAGGAATACCTGTTGGTGACTTTACGTCTCTCTACCGACCTGGATTCCGGCTTCCGCCAGAATGACGACCCTTTTGCTTTCTTTTGCGTCCTTAGCGGTTCCAGACTTGTTCGCATTCAAACGCGGGCCGCGCTGATGCCGCCATCGACTGTGAGTTCTATGCCGGTGATGTAGCGCGCTTCGTCCGAAACCAGAAACACCACCGCGTTCGCCGTGTCCCAACCAGTGCCCATGTGGCCCATCGGCACTGCCGCGTGGCGTTGCGCGATCAGCGTCGCCGCATCACCCGCGCCGAGTTGCTTCACCAGGCGTTGTTCGACCAGCGGCGTGTGCATGGTGCCGACGATCACCGTGTTGCAGCGTATGCCCTTCTTCACGTAAGCCATCGCCGTCGAGCGGCTGAATGCGGCGAGTCCGGCTTTCGCAGTGCTGTACGCGATATTCACACGGCCCGCGACCTGGTGGCGAAAGCCGGCGATCGAAGAAATGTTCACGATGACGCCGGACTTCTGTTTTTCCATCACGGGCAGCACGAACTTGCAGCCCATGAATGTCGTCTTCAGATTCAAATCGAACTGCGCGTCCCACACTTCCTCGGTCATCGAAACCGGATCGCCGCCCGCCGAGCCGCCGCAGTTGTTTATCAGGATGTCGATGCGCCCGAAACGCTGCACGCAGGCATCGACTGCGGCGCGCACTTCATCGGCCGCCGTCATATTGCAGCGATGCACGACGCACTCGCCGCCTTCCTTGACGATCAGATCGCGCGTTTCGTTGGCCGCCGCTTCGTTGATATCGGTGCCGAACACCTTGGCGCCCTGGCGCGCGAGCAAGACGGCAGTGGCTTTGCCGTTGCCCCAACCGGGGCCGACGGTGCCGGCGCCGGCGACGAACGCGATTTTGCCTTTGAGGTCCAGCATATTGAGTCTTTCGATGGTGAAAGCAGCAATTTTACTTCGGGGCGGGATGCCGGTGCGGCCGGGCCTTATTTGATTTTGCGCGAGTGCGGCATCCACCACATCAGGACGCCTGTGCCCACTGCGCCGGCGAATCCCATCGCCGCGACAGCGTCCTGCGGCCCGATCGCCGCCGCCAGCACGCCGATGACCATGCTCCCCGCGGTGACCAGCATCTGGCTCATGTTGAACAGCGCCATCGTGCGGCCGCGGTATTCCTCTGTCGAGTAAGACTGCACTACGGTGTTGACCAAGGCGTTGGCGTGGACGTGGCAGATCCCGGCGACGACCATGATCACGAGCGACAGCCAGTACCATGGCGAGTAGGCGAACACCACGATCACCAGCCCGTAGATCCACGCCGAATCCAGCATCACCTTGCCGCGCTGGAGCCGGTGGCCCGACATGGTGATGATCCCCGCGCTGATCAGCGCCCCGACACCCATGGCAGCCAGCAGCATGCCCTGGCCGCTCGCGCCGACATGGAGCAGGTCGCGCGCGAAAACGGGCAGCAGCGTGGCAAACGGAAATATCAGCATCGAGGTTATCGTCGTGCACAGGATGCCGGCGCGCACCGGTTCGTTGTGCCAGGCGAACTTCCAGCCTTTGACTATGCTCTGCATGTAGGGCTCGCGACGCATTTGCTCGATGCCTTCGCGCTTTGGCAGCGGGCCCAGCTTGATGCCCCAGACGGTCGCCAGAAAAAGAAACGCCGCCTGCACGGCGAATGCGCCGCCGGTATCCGAGGCGGCGATGATGGCGCCCGCCATGACCGGGCCCAGCAGTCGCGCCGCGTTGTATATCAGGGACGTCAGTCCGATCGCATTGACGAGGTACTCGGTCGGAACTGTGGTGGAAACCAGCGAGGTGCGGGCAGGATGCTGGATCACCTGCATTATGCCGGCCACCACCGCGGCTACGTAGACATGCCACGGTGCGATGGCCCCCGTATAGATCAGCACTGCAAGCACGGCGAACACCAGGCCAGTCAGGCCCTGCGAAACCCACAGGAGAGTTTTGCGCGAATAGCGGTCGACGGCGCTGCCCGCGAACGGCGAGAACAGCAGCAGCGGGATGAACTGGATGCCGCGCGCCAGGCCGAGCTGCACCACCGAATCGGTGAGTTGATAAATGAGCCAACCGCGGGACAGCTCGTCCATCCACGTGCCGAGATTGCCGAACAGCTGGCAGCCGGTAATCAGCCGGAAATTACGGTACTTGAGGGCGATGAAAGCGCGATGGTTGCCGAGAGCCGCGAAGAAAGAACTCATGGCCTGATTTTAGCGGGTTGGAACCAGGCACGAGTGCCGGTTGTTGCGGCGGGATGCTCTCGCCGTCGCCTTCCCAGCGCCTGCCCGCGTTGAACAGCAACTGACGTTACGGATACATCGCCCAGCCGACGCGGTTGGTCTCGGCCTTGAAGAAGTGCCCCTGAGTTGAAGTAACAAACAGCGTCGTCATGTCCGGTCCGCCGAAGCAGCAGTTGGTCGGGCGGATCGCGGGCACCGGATGCATTTCGAGCACGCGGCCAGTCGGCGAAAACACGGTGATCATGGGCCCCGGGCCGCTTTCTTCCCAGCCGTTGGTGGCGACGATGTTGCCGTCGCTGTCGAGGCACATGCCGTCGATGCCGCGATGCACGCCCTTGTGGTCTGCGCCCCAAGTGAACAGCGTCGTATAAGTGCCGAGGCTGCCGTCTGCCTTGATCGGGTAGGCGCGCAGCTCGCGCGGGACGTCATTCTTGTAGCCGCTTTCGGCGACGTAAAGCGTGTTCTGGTCCTGCGAAACGAGAATGCCGTTCGGCTGCGTGGTATCGAACGTCACGCGCGTGGTGGTGTAAGTGCCGTCTTTCTGCGGGTCGCAGCGCAGGACCGACTGGTGATCGACTTCCATGCGGGAGTCCGGGTCCCAGTTGCTGCTGTTGACCGGATTGGTGAACCAGATGCGGCCCTTGCGGTCGATCGCGAGGTCGTTGGGCGTATTGAGCCGTTTGCCGTCAAGACGGTCGGTGATGACGGTGTTCTTGCCGTGTGCGTCGAAGCGTACGACCGAACGTCCGCCCGAGCAGCAGCCGAACAACTGCCCCCTGGCGTCGAAACAAAGCCCGTTGGTGCGGTTGGTGCCGTCGCGCACCACCGTGATGGCGTGGCTCTCCAGGTCGTATTTGAGAATGGCGTTCGCATGAATGTGCGTAAACAGCAGGTGCTCGCCGTCCCAGACCGGGCCTTCGGTGATGGGAATGCCTTTCGGCTTCATCAGCAATTCGAATTTCCACTGCTTCATCGTTGCCTCCTTTTTAAAGTGCGCGCAATCACTTGCCTGAATGCTTGTCGAAGAACCACGCGGCTCCTCGAACACTTCTTTTGTCCCGGGCGCGGTGTAGTGAACCTTTTCTTTTTATGGGTAAGGCTCGCGCAGATACTGGCCGCACCAGGACGCGCTGTCAAAGATTATTTGGGCCATTCATTTTCGGCGCAAGCCGGCATGAAATCGCGACGGGAATAAAGAACTTTTCGCAATGAAGATAAGCAACGCCGTCTTGAGCGGCCGATGAGAGCGCACAGACTCGCGCAGGAGCAGGCAGCGCCGCTGTGATTTTCCGCGCAACAGATTACAATATGCGGCCTGACGTAGTTACACTCCCATCCATAGCACAGTCTCGAGGAAGCATAAAATTCTGCCCGTAGTTGCGCTGTTCTCCGCGCTTTTTGCATCAGTTTTGTCCGCGCCTGCGCAGTCTGCAGACAGCTACCCGGTCAAGCCCGTCCGCCTCGTGACGCCGTTCCCGCCAGGCGGCGGCACGGACATACTCGCCCGCGCGCTCGCGCCGCGCATGAGCGAAAGCCTCGGCGGCTCGGTGATCGTGGAAAATCGCGCCGGCGCCGGCGGCCTGGTCGGCATTGAAGCGGTCGCGAAAGCGGCGCCCGACGGTTACACCCTGCTGCTGGTGTCGGGCAGTCTGACGATAATTCCGAGTCTCTTTCCCAACGTACGCTACGACCCGGTCAAGGACTTCACGCCGGTCACGCTGGCCACGCGCCAGCCTTACATCGCAGTCGTGCATCCGTCGCTGCCAGCCAAAAACATCCGCGAACTGATTGCTCTCGCGCGCGCACGACCCGGACAAGTCACCTATGCGTCGGCCGGAAGCGGCGGCGCCGGGCATTTGGGAATGGAGCTGCTCAAGACGATGCTTAAAGTGAATATCGTGCACATCCCGTATAAAGGCTCGGGCCCGGCGCTGATCGACGTCCTTGGAGGACATGTGTCGTTGATGTTCGCCAGCGCGCCGTCGGCCATGCCGCACATAAAAACCGGCCGGCTGCGCGCGCTCGCGATGACCGGCTCGCAGCAATCGGCGGCGGTTCCCGGCGTGCCGACTATCGCGGAGTCGGGGCTGCCCGGATTCGAAACCTACGGCTGGTACGGCGTACTCGCGCCAGCGGGCACAGCGCCTCCGATCATTGCGCGCGTGCACGGGGCGATCATCAAGGCCATGGCGGCGCCCGAAGTGATGGAGCGCATCGTCGCAGACGGCTCGGAAGCGGTGGCCGGCACGCCTGAGCAATTTGCCGATTACATCAAGCGCGATATTCCGAAATGGGCAAAGGTAATCAAGGAATCGGGCGCGCGAGCCGATTGAGTCAGGCCGAAGGCTGGCGCCACCGCCAGAATAACAACGATAAGTAACAGAGATAAGGAGGATCATTCATGAACGAAACACGCCTGCTTGCGGAGTTCGTCGCGAACACGCGGTTTGCCGATCTGCCGGAGGCTGTTGTCCGGCATACCAAACATCTGGTGCTCGACCATTTCGGCGTGTCGCTCTATGCCGCGCAGACCCCATGGGGCCGCATTGCATACAAGTATGCAAAAAAGTTTTCGTGCGTCGGCGACTGCACGGTCTATGGCGAAACGTGGAAAACCAGCGCGCAGCACGCGGCATTCGCCAATGGCTTGTGCGCGCATGGCTATGAGCTCGACGACAGCTTCGAAGGCGGCTACTGCCATCCGGGCGCGCCGACCATACCGGCCGCCCTGGCGGTTGCGGAAGAGCAGAAGCGCACGGGCGAGGAGTTCTTGCTGGGCGCCATCGTCGGCTATGAAACGATGACGCGCATCAGCCTCGCGCTGGCGCGCGAGTGGAACAAATTCCATCACGCCACTGGGCAGATCGGCGTATTCGCATCTGCCGCGGCGGCCTCCAGCCTGATGCGGCTCGATGCGCCGCATATTTCCAATGCATTCGGCATTGCGGGCAGCATGGCCTCGGGTGTGATGGAGTTTGCGAACGATCCGGAAGGCACCATGGTCAAGCGCCTCTACGGAGGCTGGCCGTCGCAAAGCGGCGTAGTCGCGGCCTGGCTGGCGAGCGAAGGGCTGACCGGTCCCGCGACTATCGTCGAAGGGCGCCAGGGATTCCTGCGCGGCATTTCGCCTGAAATGAACCTCGAGCCGGTCACCGCGGGGCTCGGCCGGGAATACCAGATGCTGAGAACCGTCTTCAAGCCCTACGCGACGTGCCGGGCGTTTCACCCGCTCATCGAAGGAATCGCGGAACTGCGGGCGAAGCACGGCGTCACTCCCGACAACATAACGCAGCTCGACATCGGCGTGCGGGAAAGCATCATCAACTACCAGATTGTCTACGAGCCCAGATCGATCATGGCGGCGCAGTACAGCATGCCGTTTACGACGGCGCTTGCGCTGTCGCGCGATCTGGCCGACCCGCGCTCGGTCGACGAGGCCTGCCTAACCGATGCCGCGCTGCTGGCCAACGCGAAGAAAGTCAAAGCGTACCTTGATCCGGAGATGAATGCGTTCCCGCGCTATTCCGCGCGGATCAAGGCGTCGCTCACCGACGGGCGCGAAATTACGGTAACGGCGTTCGATCACAAGGGCACGCCGGCGAAACCCTTTGAGTTTCGCGAAATCGCCGAGCGTTTCCGCAAGATGACCGCGGGTATCGTATCGCCGCGCAGCGCCGAGAATATCATCGCCGCCGTCGACAATCTCGACAAGAAAAGCGCCGGCGCAGTCGAGGTGCTGACCGCCGCGCTGCGGACGGTGGATGCAAAGTAAGTGACGGGCGAAGCATCGCACCGCAGATCGTTACACCTGAATTTTTCAATGGAGCAGACATGGGACAATTTGACGGCAAGGTAGCGGTTCTCACCGGCGCGGGCGTGGGTATAGGCCGCATTTCGGCGCACATGCTCAGCCAGGAGGGCGCGCAGGTCGTCATCGCCGAGCTCAAGCCCGAGCTCGGCCTGGCGGCGGAAGCGGCGATCAAGGCCGCGGGCGGCAAAGCGATGTTTATCCAGACCGACGTCACCGACGACGACAGCCTGGGCCAGATGACGCGCAAGACCGTCGAGCAGTTCGGGCGGATCGACATCCTGGTGAATTGCGCCGGCGGTTCGGTGGCGGAAGACAATGTCGCCACAAAAGTGGACCTCAAGGTATGGGACCACACGATCAACCTCGACCTCAAGGGCACTTTTTTGGCATGCCGCAACATTATTCCCGAGATCGTGAAGTCCGGCGGCGGTTCGGTTATCAATTTCACGTCCTGGCTCGGGATCATGGGCGGTCCCTCGCGCGGCGTTTATTCAACTGCGAAAGGCGGCATCGTATCGATGACGAAAACGCTGGCCGGGGAATTTGCCGCGCAAGGCGTGCGGGTGAATGCCATTGCGCCCGGCGTCGTGCGCACCGAGCGCAGCCTGCGCAAGAACGCCGACGTCGATCCGGTCAATCCGCCGCCATCCATCGTGTACCGCAGGCGCCTCGCCGAGCGCTATCCTTTTTCGGTCGGCGACCCCGAGGACATCGGTAACGTGGTGCTGTTTCTCGCTTCCGTCAAGTCGCGCATGATTACGGGCGCGATCATCAACGCCGACGGCGGCCGTTCGGCCTATCTTTAGGCCGGCCGTGAGCACTGCAATGTCCCGCGCTTCCTGTCAGCGCCGCTGCACGATGGCCGTGCGCCAGTTCTTTCTGTGCGCAACGATATTCGCCGCGGCCGGCACGCATGCCGCTCAATCGACGAACGCGGCGAACGCCGGAAGTTTTCCGCAGAAGCCGATACGCCTGATCGTGCCTTTCGCGCCGGGCGGCGGCACGGACTTTGTCGCGCGGCTGATCGGACAAAAACTCACCGAAACCCTGGGCCAGACGGTGATCATCGACAATCGCGCCGGTGCGAGCGGAACCATAGGCGCCGACCTCGTGGCGAAAGCCGCCCCCGACGGCTACACGATAGGCGCGATTTCGGCCGAACAGGCGATCTTCTCCAACGTGCGCAAGATGCCGTACGATCTCGTTGCCGACTTCGCGCCCATTACGCAAAGCACCACGCAGTTTTACGTTCTTGTCGCGCATCCCGGTATCGCCGCCGCGACTGTCACCGAATTGATCGGCGTGGCCAAGGCCAGCGGCGGGCGTTTCAATTTCGGCACATCGGCGTGGAGCGTGGGCCATCTCGCGGGGGAACTGTTCAAGCTGCGCGCCGGCGTGAATATGACCCATATTCCATTCAAGGGCACCGCGCCGGCAATCACGGCCCTGCTGGGCGGCGAGATCTTGCTGATGTTTTCGACGGCGCCGCCCGCCGTGCCGCTCATCAAGGCAGGGCGTCTGCGCGCCTTCGGCATCACCGCGGCCAAGCGCTCGCCGCTGATGCCCGAGCTGGCGACGATCGCTGAGTCAGGCCTGCCAGGCTTTGAAGCTACCGGCTGGAACGGCTTTCTCATAACCGCCAGGGCGCCCCAGCCCATCGTGGCAAAACTTCAGCGCGAAATCGTGCGCATCCTCGGCATGCCCGATGTGCAGGAGCGTTATGCGCGCGCCGGCATCGAGCCCGTGGGCGGTTCCTCCGCGGCGTTCGGCGCGCTTATCAGGGAGGAAATCGCGAAGTGGGGCAAGGTCGTGAAGTCAGCGAATCTCCGCGCCGACGAATAAATCCCCGGCCGTCAGTCAGCGCATCAGTTCGGGCGTATCGGTCGCCAGGAAATAGTAGCCGGGGGCGGAAAGATCGACGTGCCGCATGTTGGGCGCATACAAACGCACGCCATCGATGCGGCGCACGATTTCGCCGGGCAATCCGTCGAGCAATGCAACCTGGCCTATCGCGTCTTTCACGATGATGCCGGTGGTATGCAGCTTGCTGCCCGCATCTGTCTTGCGTTCCAGCACGCAGACGTTCATGCCTTCGCGCGCCAGTTCGGCCGCGCAGGCAAGGCCCGCGAAGCTGGCGCCGACTATCGTGCAGTCGGTCTGCTGCGACAAGACATTCTCTGCGGATTACGTCGGGGACTTACGAACTGCACGACAGCGCGGAGCAGCCGGCCTTGTGGCGCGCCCATTCGGGACGCCGGTCGGCAAGTTCGTCGTGCTGCGGCTGCTCGTCGTAGGGATGCTGCAGCACGCTCATCAGGCGATCCATCACCGAAGCGTCGCCTTCAGCGAGGGCGTCGATGGCGAGCTGCGCGAGATAGTTGCGCAGCACGTATTTCGGATTGACGCGGTTCATGCGTTCGACGCGCGCCGGTACCGTATCGTGTTTTACGCGTTCAATGTAGCGGCGCAGCCATGCGGCGATACGGCCGGCGTGGGCTGGCGCGAATGCTGCGTCAGAATAAAATGCACGACGTAAAGGTTCGATGAGGGCGTCATCACTCATCGTGCCGTCCACCGGCACTTTGGCAAGCAGGCGAAAAAACAAAGTGAAGTCGGTCTCGACGGCTGTCAGCAGTTCGAACAGATCATCTTTTAATTGCATGTCGTCCGGTTGTGCGGGTGCGCTGAGTCCAAGTTTCTCGTCGAGCGCGGCTTGCCAGCTGTTCTGGAATACGTCGGCGTAAACCCCTAGCGCGCTTTCGAGCGGCGCTTTGTCTTCGATCAGCGGATACAGCGCATTGGCGAGCTGCGACAGGTTCCAGTGCGCGATCTGCGGCTGATTTCCGTAGCAGTAGCGCCGGCCTTCGGCGTCTGTCGTGTTTGGCGTCCACGAGGGATCGTAGCCTTCGAGCCAGCCGTAGGGCCCGTAGTCTATAGTGAGTCCGAGTATCGACATGTTGTCGGTGTTCATCACGCCATGCACGAAGCCCACGCGCATCCAGTCGACGATCATCAGCGCGGTGTGCCGGCAGATCTCTTCGAACCAGCGCGCGTAAACAT
>CANJHY010000110.1:0-15988 GCA_947474275.1 Betaproteobacteria bacterium | reverse complement strand
GAGCAGCTTCTCGATCTCGGAGCTGAGGCGGGCGACGATGGCCCGGGGTGCGCCCGTCGGCATCACCATGCCGTACCAAATGGTGCTTTCGTAACCGGGCAGACCTGCTTCGGCGATGGTCGGCACCTCGGGCATGCTCGGCGAGCGGTGCGCGGACGTGACGCCGAGCGGGCGCAAACGGCCCGACTTCACAAGCGGGATGGCCGACACGATAGTCGCGAAAATGAGGGAGACCTGGCCGCCGGCGACGTCCACCATCGCGGGGCCGCCGCCCTTGTAAGGGATATGCGTCATCTTGGTCTTGGCCATGTAGTTGAAGAGTTCGGCCGTGAACTGGTTGGAACTGCCCACGCCTGCCGAGGCGAAAGTCAGCTTGCCGCTTTCCGCTTTGGCCAGCGCGATCAACTCGGGGACGGATTTGACCGGTAGATTGGGATTGACCACCAGCAGGTTCGGCATCGACACGAAGTTGGCGAGATAGGTGAAATCTTTCAGCGAGTCGTAGGGTAGGTTTTTATATATGCTCGGATTCACCGCGAGGGTGCTCGTGGCCGCCAGCATCAGCGTGTAGCCGTCCGCAGGCGTGCGCGCGACCATGCCGGCCGCGGTGGAGCCCGCGGCCGCGGGCCGGTTGTCGATCACGACGGGCTGCCCCAGTGCCTCGCTGAGGCGCGTGCCGACGATGCGCGAGACCACGTCGGAGGCGCCGCCCGGCGAGTAGCCCAGCACGAAGCGGATGGGTTTGCTGGGATACGCGTCGGCGGCCACTGCACCGGTGGCCGTATCCAGCATGCTCACCAACACCAGCGCCAGCACGCCTGTACGCGAAATGTGCTGAAAGACCGTATTCATCCGATGGCCGCCCGTTGCCCGCATAATATTTTCCTCGCCGATCTGCGCAGTTTCTCGTTGCGCTGCCATGTGAATGTCGTTGTCAGTGGCTTCAATAACAGCGCGCCGGAAATGCCGGCGGCGAATTGAGCCCTGCGTTTTATTATCGCCGATTGCGCTGCGCATCGCATGGGTTATGCGCATGCTTTCTGCGTTCGTTCCAAATGTTGATACGAAGGTCCAGATCATCGCATTTCACGACGTGCCGCGTGTCGCGCAAACTGGCAGGCAGAAAAAAAATGTTTATAATGCAGCCAGCCTGCGTACCAGCGCGGCATGGAATACAGCACAACGGCGACATTAGCGCCGGGCAGTTCACGCGGAGACTGCCGTGTGCGACGAAGGTCTCGCGCAGTTGGCCACACCACGACCGAATTTCATGCTGCGTACGGGTTATCGCGCAAGCGGCAAAGACGCGGCCAGAAAAATTCCAGTTCACAGCGGACCCTCAGGATGGATGCCACTACCCAAGCTCTCGTCGAATTCTGGCGCCGCGCCGAACCCGCGCGATTGACGCCAAACGCGGTGCTCGCCTGCAAGCGGCGGCTGATCGACACCATAGGTTGCGCGTTGCTCGCCTACGACGCCCCGCTCTGCCAGATGGCGCGCAGGATGGCGCTGCGCCATACGGGCAATCCTGCCGCCACCATCTGGGGCACGACTGCGCAGGCGGCACCCGAAGCCGCGGCCTTCGCCAACGGCGTGATGCTGCGGTTTTCCGACATGAGCGATATGTACCGCGGTAAAAGCGGCGGCCATCCCAGCGACGTCATGGCGGCGATCCTCGCGGTCGCCGAGACGGTCGAGGCCGACGGTCCGGCCGTCATCAACGCGATGGCGCTTGCGTACGACGTCTACTGCAGTTTCTGCGATGCGGTCGACATCAATTCCCTGGGCTGGGACCAGCCGGTTTACTCGATCCTTGCTTCCGTGCTCGGCGCGGGGAAGTTGCTGCGTCTCACCGACGTGCAAATGGAAAACGCGATCGCACTGGCGCTGGCGCCCAATATGGCGCTGTATCAGACGCGGCAGGGCGAGTTGTCCAACTGGAAAGGCTGCGCCGGCGCGAATGCATCGCGCAACGCGGTGTTTGCGGCTTATCTCGCGCAGGAAGGATTTACTGGCCCCACTTCGGTATTCGAAGGCAAAGGCGGGTTATGGGACGCGGTCGGACGCTTCGCATGGCTGCTGCCGGACGACAACGCGAAACAACGCTGGATCGAGCGCACGCATTTCAAATGTTTTCCGATTTGCTATCACGGCCAGACGGCGGTGTGGGCGGCGCTGGACGCACGGCCGCAGCTGGGAGACCAGGAAATTGCAAAGATCGAACTCGAAACGTACAAATCGGCGGTGCAGATCATGGCGAGCGACCGCTCGCGCTGGTCGCCCGACAACCACGAGACGGCGGACCACAGCCTGCCGTTCGTGATCATCTCGGCACTGCTCGACGGCGAAGTGACGGACGCTTCCTTCGTGCCTGCGCGGCTGAGCGACGGCAGGATCAAGGATCTGATGCAGAAAGTGGAGGTGCGCGAAAGCGCAGACTGCACCGCGCGCACTCCCGAGGCGGCGCCGTGCCGCATGACCATCACCACGAAAGCCGGCGCTCAGATCAAAACCGAGGTCCTGTATCCGAAGGGCCACGCCATGAATACGCTCAGCGACGCGGAAATCGATCTCAAGTTCAGCCAGATGTCCCGCAACTTCGGCGCGCCCGAGCAGGGCGCGGCGTTGCTCGCAGAATTGCGGCGCCTCGACGAGGTCAAGGACATCCGCCAGCTCCTCGCCGGGATAGCACGTGCTGCGTCCAGCGCGGACCGCAAGGCGGAACGTAAAATCAATGCCGCGCACTGATCAACCGCATACCGTCATCATCGGCGCCGGCGCCGTCGGCGGATACACCGGGGCCCACCTCGCGCGCGCCGGTTTCGACATCACGTTCGTCGATGCATGGCCCGAGCACGTCGAGCAGATACGCGGCAAGGGTGTCCGCGTCAGCGGCACGCAGGGCGATTACACGCTGCCGGTGAAAGCGCTGCATATAGCGGAAGTGCAGCAGCTGGTTAAAACGCCGGTCGACATCGCGATCATCGCGACCAAGTCTTTCGATACCGCGTGGTTCGCGCGCATGATCAGGGACTATCTGGCGCCGGAAGGCTTCGTGGTGTCGATGCAGAATTCCATCAACGAGTACAAGATCGCGGACATCGTCGGCTGGGATCGCACTGTCGGCTGCGTGCTTAACACGATAGGCGTGAGCACCGTCGGGCCCGGCCATCTCACGCGGCATCGCACGCCGGGCGGCGACGAGCATCCGGTCTTTCGCATCGGCGAGGTCCACGGCCGGGTGACTCCGCGCGCCCAGCGGCTCGCGGCCATGCTGAAGCACGTCGACGGCTCCATGGTCACCACCAATCTATGGGGTGAGCGCTGGTCCAAGCTCGCCACCAATGCGATGCAGATGGGCATACTCGGCGCCACCGGGCTCTGTAACGAAGAAATCATCGGCGACGCCCCGACGCGCAAGCTGATCATCGGCGCCGCCGCCGAATCGGTGCAGGTTGCGCGCGCGCACGGATTCGACATGGAGCCTATCGTGTATGTGGAGCTCGATTGCTGGCTGCGCGCCGCACAGGGCGACGAGGCGAGTGTGCAGGCCGTTGAGGCGGCACTATTCAAGTATCTCGCCCGCCAGACCGAGTCGGGGCGTAAGGGGCATGGCTCGCTGGGGCGCGACATACTCGGCGGACGCCGTTCCGAAATCGACGCCGTCAATGGCATGATCGCGGACAAGGCGGACGAACTGGGCATCGCGGCGCCCATACACCGCGGGCTCACCACCATCGTACGGCGCATCGAACGCGGCGAATTGACGCCGGCCAAATCGAACATCCTCGGCCTGATCGCGGGCGCAACTGAAAGAAGGGAACTACTGCATGTCTGATCTGAAGGCTTTGCGTCTGGCGGTGCTGGGTGCCGGCGCGGTGGGCGGTTACATCGGCGGCAAGTTGGCGGGCGCCGGCTACCGGGTGGCGTTGGTGGACTCGTGGGCCGAGCACGTGGAGCACATCAAGGCGCACGGCATCCGTCTCACCGATCCGCTGGGTTCCATCGTCATTCCCGCCGAAGCCATGCATCTCCATCAGGTGCAGGCTTTTGTCAGAGATCCCATCGACATCGCTTTCGTATGCACCAAGTCGTACGACACCGCGTGGACGACCAAGATGATCGCACCTTACTTGCGGGCGGGCGGCTACGTCGTCTCGGTGCAAAACAGCCTCAATGAAGATGAAATCGCGGGCATCGTCGGTGCAGACTGCACGATGGGCTGCATCGCCAGCACGATCAGCGTGAGCGTCACGGGGCCCGGCTCAATCGAGCGCGCCCGTACGCCCGGCGGCGAGGCCTATACGGTCTTTCGTGTCGGGGAATTGCACGGGCGCGTCACGCCGCGCGCGCTGGCAGTCGCGGAAATCCTCTCCGCCGTCGACAGCTCGAAGGTGACGGCCAACCTGTGGGGCGAACGCTGGGCGAAGCTGGTCACCAACTCGATGCACCACGGCATCCTCGGTTCCGCCGGCATCACCGATCATCAATTGATGCAGAACACGGCCACACGGTTGCTTGCCATCAAGTGCGCGGGCGAAGCCATTCGCGTGGCGCAGGCGCTCGGACATGACCTCGAGCCGATCCTGCGCATGCCGGCGAGCCTGTGGTGTGCCGCCGCCGACGGCGAAACGGCCGCGCTCAATGAAATCGAAGCGGGCTGGCGCAAATGGATGGAGCGTTCCAAGGTGCCGCACACGGGCTCGGTCGGGCATGACCTCGCCAAGGGGCGCCGCACCGAAATCGACTACACATGCGGATACGTCGCGAGGATGGGCGAGCAGGTGGGGCGCCGGGCGCCCACACAGGCCGCGCTCGCCGCAATGATCAAGCGCATCGAGCGCGGCGAACTCACGCGCGGCATGCAAAACCTCGATGTATTTTTCAAGCAATGAAAACGGCCATCCGTAGATACTGGTCGATCGCAGTCGCTGCGTTGCTCGCGCCCGCCGGATTTTCCACTGCTGTCGCGCAGAATTATCCCGATCGCCCTGTCCGCATGATCGTGCCCTTCGCGCCCGGCGGCGGCACCGACATTGTTTCGAGGCTGGTGGCGCAGCGCCTGGCAGACTCCATCAAGCAGTCGGTCGTGGTCGACAACCGCGCCGGCGGCGCCGGCAATATCGGCGCCGAGCTGGTCGCGCGCGCGAACCCGGACGGTTACACGCTGCTCGTCGGCTCGGCCACCATACTCGCCGTCAATCCGGTCATATTCAAGGTCGCATACAACCCCGGCAGGGATTTCGCGCCTATCACGCTGCTTGGTTCGCAGCCCCATCTGATGGTGGTCCATCCTTCGCTACCCGCGAACTCGGTGCGCGAGTTCGTGAATCTCGCCAAAGAAAAGTCGCTCAAGCTCAATTACGGCTCGTCGGGCACCGGCGGTCCCGCGCATCTGGGCGGTGAGCTGTTCAAGATAGTCGCCGGCGTAGACATGCTGCATATTCCGTACAAGGGCACCGGTCCTGCGGTGATCGACCTCGTCGGCGGCCAACTCCAGGTGGGGCTCCTGTCGCTCGCGTCTTCGATGCCGCATGTAAAGAGCGGCCGGCTCAAGGCGCTGGCGGTCACCAGTCCGAAGCGCGCCATCGTCGCGCCGGAGCTGCCGACTATCGCGGAAAGCGGCTACCCCGGCTTCGAGGTGCGGTCGTGGTATGGACTGCTGGCGCCGGCCGGTACGCCAAAAACAATCATCGACAAGCTGAGTTCGCAGATTGCTGCGGTCCTGCGCCAGCCGGAGGTGATTGCCAAGCTGGCAAGCGACGGGGCGGAGCCCGGCGGCGATACGCCGGCGGAATTCGCAGCCTATATTAAAAGTGAGGCCGAGCGCTGGGGCAAGGTCGTTAAAACTGCCGGCATTCGCGCTGACTGACAGACATCAACTTTTTTGGGGACTGTAAAACATGGGAAAGCACATAGTATTCATAGGCGCCGGCGCGGTCGGCGGTTACGTCGGCGCGCATCTGGCGCGTGCGGGCGAGGATATCGCGCTGGTCGATGCCTGGCCGGAGCACATCGAAGCGATCAAGCGCGACGGCATGCACCTCGGTGGCTCGCAGGGCGACCACGTCGTGCGCGTCAAGGCGATGCACATGCACGAAGTGCAGAGTTTCGTGAAAAAGCCGGTCGACATCGCGATCATCTGCACCAAGTCGTACGACACCGAGTGGGCGACGCTGATGATCAAGCAGTACCTCTCGCCGCAGGGCTATATCGTGTCGATGCAGAACGGCATTAACGAGGAACGCATAGCCAGCGTCGCCGGCTGGGGCAAGACCGTCGGCTGCGCGCTCTCCACGATCAGCGTCAATTGTTTCAAGCCCGGCCACATCAGCCGCTACCAGCAGCCCGGCGGCGACCACCACACGGTGTTCCGCATCGGCGAAATCCACGGGCGGTTGACCAGCCGCATCACCGAACTCGCGGCCATTCTGAACGCTGTCGATACTGCCAAGCCCACGCAAAACCTGTGGGGCGAGCGCTGGACGAAGTTGACGGCCAACAGCATTACGCATGGCTTGCTGGGCGCGACCGGGCTCGACAACCGCACGGTCTACATCGAGCGCGGCACCGCGCACAAGCTGGGCGTCAAGCTCGCCGCTGAATCCATTGCGGTAGGCCGCGCGCAGGGGTTCGAACTGGGTACGGTGCTTGGCATCGCCCCCGACGATTGGTATGGCGCGGGCACCGGCGATGCCGTGGCCCTCAAAAAAGTCCAAACCGGGTTGACGGCGTGGATGGCCACGCTGCTCGAGCCTTCGCAATCGTCGGTCGGCCGCGACGTCGCGCGGGGCCGGCGCTCTGAAATCGATTTCACCAACGGCCTTGTTGCTGCAAAAGGCGTCGAGGTCGGCGTGCCGGCGCCCACGCATGCGGCACTGACGGCGATGGTCAAGCGCATAGACGCCGGCGACTTAAAGCCGGATCCGAAAAATATCGAAGGCCTGCCCTGCTGAATCCGCGCGGCGGGCTTTGCGTTCAGATCAGTTAAAATGACGCAGTTGGTCGGGCGTGCGGCATGCCGCCGCGCGCAAAATCCCATTCTTACTGAAAAGCGGTGGCAGCCATGGCATTCGAAACCATTTTGTACAAGGAAGAGGGGCCGATCGGCTGGTTGACGCTTAATCGCCCGGACGACGGCAATATGTTCACGGCGCAGATGTGCCATGAAATCCGCGATTGCATCAACGACATTCGCCGCGAGACGCGCACGCGCGTGCTGGTGATCACCGGCGCTGGCGAAAAATTCTTCTGCATCGGCGGGCGCAAGGACGGGCTGGAAGACAGCACGCTTTATGCCGGCATGCTGCCGACGCTCGAAATCTACGAAAGCATAGACCGCCTGCAAAAGCCGGTGATCGCGATGGTCAACGGCTTCGCGGTCGGCGGCGGCCAGGTACTGCAGGTAATGTGCGACATCACGATCGCCAAGGAGTCCGCGATCTTCCGCCAGGTCGGCCCGATGATGGGCAGTTTCGACGCCGGCTACGGCACCTGGTACCTCGAAGACCTGGTCGGCAAGAAGAAGGCCAAGGAAATGTGGTTCGCCAACCCCAAGCTGACGGCGCGCGAAGCGCTGGAGATCGGGCTCATCAACAAAGTGGTGCCCGACGACAAGCTGATGGACGAGACGCGCGCGATGGCGCTGGCCATTTCCGAGCGCGGTGCGTTTGCAATCGCCTCGATCAAGGCCGCATTTACCGCGCGTCACGGCGGCGTCGGCGGTCTCGGCCGCATCTCGCACGATCTCTTGCTGCGGCTTTATCTCGACACCGACGAATCCAAGGAGTTGGGCGCTTCGATGCGCGAGAAGCGCAAGCCCGACACGGACAAGTTTGGACATTGAGCCGAGAGGCGAGAGGGGAGAGGTGTGAAATTCGATTTGGCACTACTGCCTGAGGCCGCCTCTCGCCTCTCGCCTCTCGCCTCTCCGCGAAGCTCATGAGCACCATACTCACCCTCCACGATCCGCAGACCGCCCGCGAGTATTACGCGAACGGCGTGTGGCGCGGCGATACGCTTTATTCGCTGTTGCTCGGACACGCGCGTACTCGCCCGCAGGCTTACGCGCTGCGCGACAGCACGCGGCGCATCACGTGGTCGCAATTGGCGCAGTGGGTCGATGCGCTCGCGTCCGAAATGCACGCGGCAGGTTTGAAGCGCGGCCAGCGGGTGTCCGTGTGGCTGCCCAACCGCATCGAAGCGGCGGTGGTGTTTCTCGCCTGCTCGCGCAACGGCTACGTGTGCAATCCGTCGCTGCACCAGAATTACACGGTCAACGAAATTACCCAGTTGCTCGACCGCATACAAACGGCGGTGCTGTTCGCGCAGGCGGGATATGGTTCGGATGCCGACCGCGCGGATGTGTTCGCGGCGGCGAAGGCGCTGCCGGCGATGAAGCGCGTATACCGCATGCTTCCGGCGGGAGCGTCGTCGGCGCAGGACGAATATGCACAGTTCCCCGCGCTTGGCAGCAAACCCGGCGCTCTGCCCGAACCCGACCTCAACCCGGACAAGATTGTTTACCTTGCTTTCACTTCCGGCACGACCGGCATGCCGAAAGGCGTGCTGCATTCGGACAACACGCTGCTCGCGAACGGCCGCGCGATGGTCAAGGACTGGCATCACGATGACAAAACGATCCTGTTCAGCCACAGCCCGCTGTCGCATCACATCGGCACCGTTGCCATCGAGCAGAGCCTTGTTGCCGGCTTTGAAGTCGTTGTGAACGATATTCCGGTCGGCAAAAAGCCGCTCGACTGGATAGTCGAGACCGGCGCCACTTACGTGATGGGCGTGCCGACGCATGCGATGGACATCCTCGCCGACATGAAATCGCGCGGCATGGTGAAGCTCGGCAACGTGAACCTGTTCTACATGGCGGGGTCCGTCATTCCGCCGCAGACGGCGAAGTCATTTCTCGACATGGGCATTAAGCCGCAGAACATTTACGGCATGACGGAAAACGGCTCGCACCAGTACACGCTCCCGGACGACGATGTCGAGGTGATCACCGCGACCTGCGGGCGCGCGTGCGGCGGCTATGAGACGCGCCTGTGGGACCAGGAAAACCCCGACATCGAGGCGAAACCCGGCGAACTGGGCGAGATCGGCACGCGCGGCGGGCTGCTGATGCTCGGTTATTTCAACAACCAGTCGGCGACCGAGAACTCGTTCAACGCGGGTGGCTGGTTTCTCTCCGGCGACCTCGGGCGCTTCGATGCCAAAGGCAATCTGCAGATCGTCGGCCGCAAGAAGGACCTCATCATCCGCGGTGGCCACAATATTTATCCTGCGCATATCGAGAACCTGACAGTCAAGCATCCCGCGGTGCTCAAGGCCGCGGCGTTCCCGATCGCCGACGAGCGTCTCGGCGAACGCGTGTGCCTGGCGATCATTGCACGCGACGGCGCGGCGCTCGACGCCGGGCAGATGCTCGACCATCTTGGCGAGCATGGTTTGTCCAAATACGATATGCCGGAGTATTTCATCTGCATGGAAGCCTTCCCGCAGACCGCCAGCGGCAAGATATTGAAGCGCGAACTGGTAGAAATGGCCAAGGCCGGCAAACTCAAGCCGGCGTCGGTGCGCTGGGTGTCTCCTGAGAAGCGCAAGGCTTAAAAGCTTTCACCGCAAAGGACGCGAAGGGCGCGAAGGAAAAGCAAAAGTCTAATACGAATAGACAAATCGCATTAAGAGCGTCTCGACGATTCATATCATGATATTTCTGTTGTCCTTGGTTCCCTTTGCGTCCTTCGCGTCCTTTGCGGTTCAAGGTTTTGATCCGTTGTGTCCTTGTAGTTAAAAGAATTTCCTGAAATTGCTTCATAATGTAGGTAATCATGGCTATTGAACTCACCCGCGTCGAAGAATTCGCGCTGATCACCCTGAACCGCCCCGAGGCGCTGAACGCACTTTCGTTCGCGCTGATTGCGGACCTCGGCCGTGCTTTCGACGAGGTCGCCGGCAGCGACGCGCGCGCTCTGCTCATCACCGGCGCCGGCGCCAAGGCGTTTTGCGCGGGAGCCGACATCAAGGAACTGATCGGCCGCCCGCTGACCGCGCAAAAGCAGGGCGCCGAAATGGGGCAGGCGGTTTTCGCCAAACTCGACAAGCTGCCGATGCCGTCAGTGGCCATCATCAACGGCTATGCTTTCGGCGGCGGTCTCGAACTGGCACTCGCCTGCACTTTCCGCATCGCGACCAAAAACGCGAAGATGGGCCTGCCCGAAATCAAGCTGGGCCTGATTCCAGGCTATGGCGGTACACAACGCCTGCCGCGAGTCATTGGCGAAGCGCGCGCGCTGGAAATGATCATGACTGGGCGCACGGTGGATGCGGAAGAAGCCGCCCGCAGCGGACTGGTGAATCGCCTGATAGATGGCGAAGCAGTCGCGCAGGGCGTGGTTTTTGCGCGCGAGTTCTCGGGTTACAGTCTGCCCGTGCTCGGATTTGCGCGCGAAGCCATCAAGCGCGCATTGGATAATCCAATCAACGAGGGCCTGCGCATCGAAGCGGACCTGTCAACGCTTGCTTTCCAGACCGCCGATGCGGCGGAAGGCATGGATGCGTTCAGCAACAAGCGCAAGCCGAGTTTTAAAGACAAGTAAATATTGAGCCGCGGATAAACGCAGATAAACGCTGATGAAAATCCCAAACAAGACGTTTCTGGCCGTTGATTCTATCTGCGTTCATCTGCGTACCCCTCAAGGGGGTATTGAAAATAATTTATCTGCGACTATAAGATTTGAGGGTTGAATGGTAACGAAGGCCAAAGTGATTGCAGTCACAGGCGCCAGCCGCGGCATAGGCGCCGCAATTGCGGTCGAGCTCGCGCACCGGGGTTTTACCGTAGCGTGCCTCACGCGCCAAGGCAAAGGTCCCGAAACCCAAGCCGCCAAGGCCATAGCGGGGCAGTTTGTAGACGTCGCATGCGATGTCACTGATGAGGCGAGCCTTAAAGCCGCTTTCGCCGAAGTCGTTAAAAAGGCCGGCGCCCTGAACGGGCTGGTGAACAATGCCGGCATCCACTTAGACGGCGCCAGCCATGAACTGCCGACGGCAACGTACGAAAAAGTGATGCTGACCAATGCGACCGCGGTGTTTGCCGCGTGCCGCGAAGCGTACCCGCACCTCGTCAAAAGCGGCGGCGGTGCCGTCGTCAACATCGGCTCTTTCTTCGACAAGATAGGCGTCAAACGCAACGTCGCTTATTGCGCGTCCAAAGCGGCGGTCGGCGCGATTACGCGCTGCCTCGCAGTGGAATGGGCGAACCGCGGTATCCGCGTCATCGACGTCGCGCCCGGTTACATCGTGACAGATCTGAATCGGGACGCCATGACGCAGGGGCCGCTTGCGGACTACCTGAAAAAGCGCATTCCATCGGGGAACACAGGCTCGGCCGCCGACGTGGCAAAGCTGGTCGCGGCGATATTCAGCGAAGACATTCCGTTTCTGTCGGGTGAAACCATTTACATCGACGGCGCACAGGGGATTGCGCACTAATGTGCGCGGAGAGGCGAGAGGAGAGAGGGGTGAGGAGTAAAGTCGTTATGTCAATGGTTTGGGCATGCGCGCTAGCGCGTCCGCCTCTCGCCTCTCGTCTCTCGCCTCACGTTTACCCATGAACGTATTTCATCATTTAGACGCAACACTCAAACTAAGCGACGACGAACGCATGCTCGTCGAGAGCGTGCGCAAGCTCGCGCGTGATGTTGTCGCGCCGCGCGCCGAGCATCACGACCGCAGCGGCGAATTTCCGCACGACAACGTGAAGGCGATCAATGAGCTCGGGCTCAACGCGATGTTCATCCCGGAAGCGTACGGCGGCGCCCAGATGTCGTATGTGTCGTACCTCGAATGCGTGCGCGAGTTGTCCAAGGCCTGCGCATCAACCGGCATCGTGTGGGCGACCAATTTTCACGCGATCAAGCCGCTGATCGATTTTGGCACCGAAGAGCAGAAAAAGCGCCTGCTGCCGGTGATGCTGGATGGTGGTATTGCATCGCTGACCATCACCGAACCCACTGCCGGTTCAGACGCGACCGGCATGAAGACCGAGTTCAAGCCCGACGGCGATTCGATAGTCATCAACGGCACCAAGACGTTCATCACCAACGGCGCGCATGCCGATCTCTACATGCTGTTTGGCAAGTGGAGCGAAATCGCCGACAGCAAAGGTTCGATCTCTGTGCTGGTGCTGGAAAAAGGCACGCCGGGACTCAAGGTCGTGCGTGAAGAAGACAAGATGGGCCTGCGCGCTTCGAGCACGGCAGCGCTAGCTTTCGACAACTGCCGCGTGCCGCGCGCCAATCTGCTGGGCAATCCCGGCGAGGGCCTCAAAATCCTGCTCGCCTCGCTCAACAAGTCGCGCCCGAGTGTTGCCGCGCACGCACTCGGCATCGCGCGCGCCGCGTTCGAGGATGCAATTGGCTATATCAACGAGCGCAAGCAGTCCGGACGCAAAATTGTCGAATTCCAGGGCATACAATTCATGCTCGCCGACATGGCGACTGACCTCGCGATGTGCGAAGCGTGGCTGTGGCAAGTGGCGCGCATGGTCGATGAGGGCGCCAAGGATTTCGGTATCGAAGCGTCCATGCTCAAGATGCGCGCATCGGACCTTGCCATGAGCATCGCGACCGATGCAGTGCAGTTGCATGGCGGTTACGGTTATTGCAAGGACTACCGCGTCGAGCGGCTGATGCGCGACGCCAAAATCACCCAGATCTGGGAAGGCACTAATCAGATTCATCGCCAGTTGATCGGACGCAGTTTCATAAAAAGGTAGATGTAATGATTCGAAGGCGAGAGGCGAGAGGCGGGAGACGTGAAACGGGAAAAGCGCGACAGGCAGGTCGGAAGCGTGCCGACTGTTTCAGTATAGTTGCAGACAAGAGGTGTTCCGCCTCTCGTCTCTCGCCTAGCGCCTCTCCCCGGAGGTTTTGATGACTATCAAAACCGTCGGAGTGGCCGGCAGCGGCACCATGGGTGCAGGCATCGCGATTGTCGCGGCGCGTGCCGGATTCAAAACAATTGTGTACGACACGCGCCAGGACGCGCTCGACCGCGCGCGCAAGCAGACCGCGGGATTTTTCGCGAAATCGGTCGAACGCAAGAAACTCACGCAACCCGAGGTCGACAAGATCATGGGCGATTTGTCCAGCACGACCAATATCGCCGACATGGCGGCGTGCGACATTGTGATCGAAGCGGTGTTCGAAGACCTGAAGGTCAAACATTCATTGCTGGGCGAACTCAATAAGGCATGCCCGCCGGAAACGCTGTTGGCGTCGAATACGTCGACGCTGTCGATTACCGAAATTGCCGCCGGATCCGGGCGCGACGAGCGCGTCGTCGGCATGCATTTCTGCCTGCCCGCGCAGTTGATGAAACTGGTGGAGATGTCGCCGGGCATACGCACCAGCGACGAGTCGTTCGCAGCGGCGTGGGCGTTCTGCAAGGCAATGGGGCAGATACCGGTGCGCACCAAGGACAATCCCGGATTCATCCTCAATTATTTCCTGGTGCCGTTCAACAACGACGCAATCCGCCTGGTTGAAGCCGGTGTTGCTGCGCCCGCGGACATCGATCGCGCAATCAAGGTCGCTCTCGGTTATCCGCTGGGGCCGCTCGAATTGCTCGATCTGGTCGGGCTCGACACCCATCTGCTGGTCGCCGAAGCGTTGTATGCATCGACGCACGACCCGCGCGCTGCCGTGCCTGCGTTGGTGAAACGCATGATTGCCGCTGGTCACCTCGGCCGCAAGACCGGGCAGGGGTTTTTCAAGTACGCCGGCAACGCGATGTTCGGAGGATAGGTACTCATATGCAATATGCAATATTAGACACAGGTTTCAGCCGCTCGTTTCCCGCGGAGCACGCGTTGCTCACGGGTGCTGCCAAAGACCTGAAGTCTGCAGAAATTGTCATCGTGCTCGGCGAGCACGCAGGCCGTCATGCCAAGTCGCTGCGCAAGTGGAAGGACAAGGTCGCGGTCATCATCGAACTCGGCACTGAATCTCTTGGTGTGTATACGGGAGAGAGCCGTGCGGAAGAGGGCTCCAACGTGCTCGGCTTCGCGCGCTTTCGGCTGGGTGATGCGGAGCCGTCTAATCTCGTCGAACTCGTGCGCCAGCCGCGCACCAGCAATGCAGCGCTGGCGGCTGCCAAGCTCATGATCGAAGGCGCCGGCCTGCAGGTCGCCATTTGCGGCGATTTTTCCGGGCGTATCATCGATCGCCTCGTGCGGCCCTATTACAACGCCGCGCTGCGCCGTCTCGATGAAGGTCTTGCTACCACGGACGATCTCGATACCACGCTCAAACTCGGGCTTGGGTATCCCGAAGGCCCGATTGCATTGCTCGAACGAACCGGGCTCGCACACCATTTCGATGTGACGCAGGCCCTGTTCGAAGCGTACGGCGAGCAGCCCTACGCACCCGCGCGCCGTGCGCGCGTCGCGAAGCAAAGGCAAGGAAAAGCTAGAGCGTGAACCGCAAAGGTCGCAAAGGACGCGAAGGAAAGCAGATGCAGAATTTTTCGGTCAGTCACTGTGAATACGCCGATAAATTATCGTCGCGAATGTCATGCCTTATCTCAATTACTTGCGCTTTTCCCTTCGCGTCCTTCGCGTCCTTCGCGGTTCAAGATTTAGGTAGGAGAAATGGCGCCACTTAAAGGTATTCGAGTCCTGGATTTCAGCACGCTGCTGCCCGGGCCGCTGGCTACACTGCTGCTGGCCGAGGCCGGCGCCGAAGTCATCAAGATAGAACGGCCGGGGCGCGGCGACGAAATGCGCGCGTACACGCCGAAATTCGGCGCCGACAGCGTCAACTTCGCGCTGCTCAACCGCGGCAAGCGCTCGATCGCGATCGATCTCAAGGACAAAGCGGCAGTCGAAAAGCTCAAGCCGCTGATTGAGTCCGCCGATATCGTCGTCGAGCAGTTCCGTCCCGGCGTGATGGATCGGCTGGGCCTCGGTTACGATGCGCTCGCCAAAATCAATCCGCGCATCATCTATTGCGCCATCACCGGCAACGGCCAGCACGGGCCGCGCGCCGACGTGGCGGCGCATGACCTGAATTACATCGCCGAAGCGGGCATGCTCTCGCTTGCCGCCGGCAGCGACGGCGCGCCGGTGCCGCCACCCGCATTGATCGCCGATATCGGCGGCGGCACTTATCCTGCGGTCATCAACATGCTGCTCGCGCTGCGCGAGCGAGACCGCACGGGCAAAGGCTGCAAGCTCGATATCGCGATGGGCGACAACCTTTTCACGTTCATGTACTGGGCTATGGGCAATGGCCAGGTGGCGGGCGAATGGCCGACGCCCGGCGGCGATCTCGTGACCGGCGGTTCGCCGCGCTACAACATCTACAAGACGCGCGACGGCAAGTTTGTCGCCGCGGCGCCGCTGGAACAGAAGTTCTGGGAAAACTTTTGCGCGATGCTCGAGTTGCCGCCGGACGTGCAGGACGACAGCCGCGATGCCGCAAAGACAAGGCAGGCCGTTGCCGCGAAGATAGCTGCCAAAACGGCGGATGAGTTGCGCACGCTGTTTGCGGGCAAGGACGTCTGCTGCTGCATCATGGCTTCGGTCGAGGAAGCGTTGCGCGACCAGCACTTCATCGCGCGCGGCGTATTCAGCGCCAAGCTGGGCGCCGACGGCAAGCAAATCACTGCGTTGCCGGTGCCCGTAGTGCCGCAGTTCCGCGCGCAGCAGCAATCCGCCCGCTACCCCGCGCTCGGCGAAGCGAACTCGCTGCTCAATTTGAGCGAATCAAACAAATGATTCCCTCCCCCTCGATGGGGGAGGGCTAGGGTTGGGGTGAGGATGTTCGTGATTTGCTGTAGTGGTCAAGTTTTTTCGGACACATCGATAGGTTGTTTGGCTGCCGATTTGAATTCATACGCATTGGGCGGCAGGTAACCCAATGTCGAGTGCAAGCGGACGCTGTTGTAGAACCCGACGATGTAGTCGGCAACG
>CANJHY010000109.1:0-16035 GCA_947474275.1 Betaproteobacteria bacterium | reverse complement strand
GGGCCCGAGAACGTCATGCTGAAAGAAGGCGGCTTCAAGAAACAGATCGCGGGCTTCAACGTCGAGCGCATCGGCAACACTGCGCGTTCGCTTGCGTTCGGCCGTTACGCCTACGAGCAGGCGCGCCAATGGGCCATGCAACGCAAGCAATTCGGCCGCCCGCTGTGCGATTTCCAGGGCCTGCAATGGAAATTCGCCGACATGAAAATCAAGCTCGACGCGGGGCAACTACTGATTTACCGCGCGGTCGCCAACGCCGTCGATGGCATTCCCTCGGCGGAAGACACGGCCATCGCGAAAGCCTTCTGCAACCAGGCCGGTTTCGATATCTGCAATGAAGCAATGCAGGTCATGGGCGGCATGGGCTATACGCAGGAAACGCTGGTCGAATACTGTTTCCGCAAATGCCGCGGCTGGATGATTGCCGGCGGCTCCATAGAGATCCTGAAGAACCGCATCGCCGAAAGCGTGTTCGAGCGCTCGTTCTCGCAGCGGCCGCCCAAGGAAAAATAAAAGCTGAACCGCAAAGGACGCGAAGGACGCAAAGGTAAAAAAGAACAATTCCAGCGTTGATTCGGGTCTGTTTCGTTCACACAAGTAAAGACAAAAGTGTTTGGTTTCCTTGGCGTCCTTCGCGGTTAAAGACTTTTGAGGGTTTTAACATGTCCGTTTCACGTTTAGCTCAAGCCTTATTCGAACCGAAGACGGTCGCACTGATCGGCGCGTCCGGTGACGCTAAGAAAAACACGTCCCGTCCGCAGCGCTTTTTGCGCAAGCACGGCTATAAAGGCCGCATCGTGCCGGTCAATCCCGGCCGCGACGAGATCTTCGGCGAGAAAGCCTATCCCGACTTGATGTCGGTGCCGGAGGCCATCGAGCACGCATTCATCATGGTGCCGCGCGACGCGGTCGCCGCTGCCATCAAGCAATGCGTCGAAAAGAAAGTGCTGACCGCGACAATTTATAGCGACGGTTTTGCTGAAACCGGCGACGAAGGCCGCCGCATGCAGGAAGAAGTGATGGCCATCGCGCGCGCGGGCAATGTGCGCGTGCTCGGGCCGAACTGCATAGGCATACTCAGCATACAGCCGTCGTTTGCGTTGTCGGTCAACGCGGTGCTGGAAATGGACCACATCAAGCCAGGGCCGTTCGCGATCGTTTCGCAGTCGGGCAGCATGACCGGCGGCCTGCTGTCACGCGGGCTCGGTCGCGGCGCCGGGTTCTCCAAATTAATTTCGGTCGGCAACGAAGCCGACATCGGCGTGGGCGAACTGACCGACATGCTGGTCGACGATCCGCATACCGGCGCCATCCTGCTGTTTCTCGAAACGCTGCGCGATGCCGACCGGCTCGCATACGCGGCGCGGCGCGCTTATGCGGCGAACAAACCTGTCATCGTGTACAAACTCGGCCGCTCCGATATCGGCCAGGACCTTGCGGCATCGCACACGGGCGCGCTGGCCGGCGCCGATGAAGTCGCAGACAGCTATTTCCGCGCGCACGGCATGCTGCGCGTCGACATGCTGGAGACCCTGTTTGAACTGCCGGCACTGATCGCCGGGCAAAAGCCTGCCTCGCGCCACCGTGTCGCGGTAATGACCACCACTGGCGGCGGCGCTGCCGCGGTCGTCGACCGTTTAGGCACTTTTGGCGTCGATGTCGTAGCACCCAGCGACAAGGTCGTCGATAACCTCGCCGCAAAAAAAATCATCATCCCGCGCACGCGGCTCACCGACCTGACGCTCGCCGGCGCCAAAAAAGAAATCTACAGCGCAGTGCTCAACGAACTGCTCGCTTCCGATCACGCCGAACTGGTGCTTGCCGTAGTCGGCAGCTCCGCTGCGCTGCATCCGCAAATAGCCATCGAACCGATTGCGGAAGCGGACCGGCGTGGCAAACCGCTCGCGGCCTTTCTCGCGCCGCACGCCGAAACCTCTTTGGGCTTGCTCACCAACGCTGGTGTCGCAGGTTTTCGCACGCCTGAATCGTGCGCCGATGCGATACGCGCGTGGCGCGACTGGACCGCACCGGTCGAAATGCCTGCGGCCGATGCGAAAAGACTCGCCGCGGCCGGCGCGCTGCTGAAGGCCATGCCCGGCAGCCAGATCAACGAGTACGATGCGTGCAAAGTCTTCGCGGCGCTTGGCATCCCGCATGCAGCAACCGCGGTAATCGAAAAACCTGAGCAGGCCGCGGGCATTGAGTTTCCGGTTGTCGCAAAAATCCTCTCGCCCGACATCCTGCACAAGACCGATGCCGGCGGCGTGGTGCTCAACATCGCCGACGCCGCGGCGCTGAAAGCTGCGGCCACCCAGATCCTGACGCGCGTCAAAGCCAAACACCCGGCCGCGAAAATCAACGGCATCCTTGTGCAGCGCATGGAAAAAGGCCTTGCCGAAGTGATCCTCGGTTTCCGCCGCGATCCGCAAGTCGGGCCAGTGGTCGTGCTGGGCGCCGGCGGCGTGCTGGCAGAAATCTATAAAGACATCGCCATCCGCATCGCACCCGTCAGCCTCGCCACCGCCCAAGCGATGATTGAAGAAGTGCGCGGGCTGGCGGTGATTCGTGGCTACCGCGGGTTACCGCAAGGTGATTGCGCTGCACTCGCCGCCGCTGTCGTCGCCATGTCGCAACTCGCCGCCCTCGATGGCCGCACCGTCAATGAAGCCGAAATCAATCCGCTTATCGTAAAACCAGAAGGACAAGGTGTCGTTGCGGTGGACGGTCTCATCGTCTTCCACGACAATTAGGGTCTTAGAAGCAATCTCTAAAATTTCAAGCAACCGCGGACGAACGCAGATAGAGCCAGGATCTCAAGAGGGCCGGGTCGGCGAAAATGTATCGGCGTTTATCAGCGGTTACACGCCTTTCGGTTTTTGAGGCCCGTTCTTAATCAGTACCGTTGCAAGGAGGAAGATCATGCTGTCCCAACAACTCGCCGATTACGCCGTCAAGGAACAAACATCCAAACTGCCGGCCAATGTCTGGCATCACGCCAAGCGCGCGGTCATCGATTGGTATGCGGCTCTGCTGCCGGGCAGCCTGGTTGCGCCCGCCACGGTGCTGGAACAGGCGATGGCAGAAGATCTCGATCACGGCAATGCGCGGCTCGCATCCGGCCGCCGCGCAACATTGCGCGCGGCGGCGATGATCAACGGCGCCGCTTCGCACTCGGTGGAATTCGACGATATTTATCGCGACGCCGGCTACCATCCGGGCAGCCCGGTAATCTCGGCCGCGCTCGCCGCCGCGCAGTCGACCGGTGCGTCTGGTGAAAAATTTTTGCGTGCCGTGATCGTCGGTTATGAAACCTCGACGCGCATCGGCGAAGCGATCATGCCTTCGCATTACAAATTCTGGCATACGACCGGCACAGTCGGTTCGTTCGGTGCCGCTGCGGCGGTGGCCACCGTGCTGGGTTGCAACCGCGACCAGATCGCGCATGCGCTCGGTACCGTCGGCTCATTTGCCTCGGGACTGCAGCAGGCGTTCCGCTCGCAATGCATGACCAAGCCCCTGCACGGCGGCCACGCCGCCGACGTCGGCGCGATGGCGGCAATGGGCGCCGCCAAAGGCCTGACCGGCGCGCTCGACATGCTCGAAGGCGAAGTCGGTTTCGGCGCCGCCATGAGCGTGAACCCCGACTGGAGCAAGGCAACCAAAGATCTCGGCGTCGATTACCACATCACCCGCGTGACCTTTAAGAACCACGGCTGCTGCGGACACACGTTCGCGCCCATCGACGGCGCGCTGCATCTGCAGAAGACGCACGGGTTCACGTGGCGCGACATTAAGCGCGTGAAAATCGCTACCTACAAGGCCGGCACAGACATCACGGACAACGCCAACCCTGAAGGCGAATACCAGGCCAAGTTCAGCTTGCAGTACGTGACGGCGCACGCGCTCGTACATGGCAGTGTGCGGCTGGTCGCGTTCGCGCCCGAGCGGCTGCTTGATCCGGACGTACGTGCCGTGCTCGCCAAAGTCGAAGTCAGCGCGGACCCCGTGCTGTCGAAAGGCTATCCCGGCCAGCGCGCCGCGCACGTCGAAATTGAATTGAACGACGGCCGCGTGTTCAAACATTTCCAGCCGACACGCAAAGGCGATCCCGAAATGCCACTCACGGATGACGAAGTGAACGAAAAATTTATCGAACTCGCGATGCCGGTGATCGGCGATCCTGCCTCGCGCGAATTGCTCGCTGCATTGTGGGCGCTCGACAAACGGCCTGACGCGATATTCGATTTCACTGCCCGCCCGCACGCACGCGCTGCCGGTTAAGGAGCGCGCCATGCGACGCCTTGCTCCTGCTTTCGCTGCAGTATTGCTTTGCTGCGGCACGGTCTGCGCGCAAAACTATCCAAGCAAGCCGATCCGTTTCATCCTGCCGTTTCCACCCGGCGGCGGCACCGATACGCTGGCGCGCATCGTCGGCCAGAAACTCGGCGAGAACCTCGCCCAGACCATCGTGCTCGATAACCGGCCGGGCGCGGGCGCCAACATCGGCGCCGAGATTGGAGCGCACTCGGTTCCCGACGGCTACACGCTGGTCATGGGCAACATCGCGCACGCGATCAACATGACTCTTTACAAGAAGCCGGGATACGACATCGTCACGGATTTCGCGCCCATCACGCTGCTCGCTTCTACGCCCAACATACTCGTCGTGCACCCGTCCGTCGCCGCCAAATCGGTGCAGGAGCTGATCGCGCTGGCAAAAGCCAGGCCCGGCCAGCTTAACTATGCGTCGTCGGGCAGCGGCAGCTCGGCCCACCTCGCGGCGGAGCTTTTCAAAAACCTCGCCGGCGTCAACCTCACGCACGTGCCGTATAAAGGCGGCGGACCGGCGGTGACCAGCCTGGTCGGTGGTGAAACCGTGGTGGGATTCGCGACCGCGCCGTCGGTGCTGCCGCAAATCAAGGCCGGCCGGCTACGCGGCCTGGCAGTGACGACGTTGAAGCGCACTGCCGCCGCGCCGGAACTGCCGACGATCGCTGAAAGCGGCATCGCCAACTACGACGCCAACACCTGGTATGGCGCGCTCGCTCCCGCCAAAACTGCGCCAGCCATCATCACGCGGCTACACGGCGAATTCATCAGGATCATGCAGTCGCCCGATATCATCGAGCGCATCGCGGTGCTCGGTTACGAACGCTCGACCACCACGCCGCAGGAATTCGCCGCCTACATCAAGTCCGAAGTCGACAAGTGGGGCAAAGTCATCAAAGCAGCGGGCATACTCGCGGATTGAAACGGTAATGGAATGACGCTTGCCCGAGAGCTTGCCCGCTACGCGATTACTGCAACCGATGCCGGAATTCCGGCCGCGGCGCTGCACGAAGCAAAACGTTCGCTCGTCAACTGGATAGGCTGCGCCGTCGGCGGCTCGACGCATCCCGCAGTCGATAAAACCATTGCGGCGCTGCTGCCGTTTGCAGCCGGCAATCAATGCTCCATCCTCGGCCGGCACGAACGCACCGATGCCCTGCATGCTGCACTGATCAACGGACTCTCGGCGCACGTGCTCGATTTTGACGACACGCATTTGCGCACGCTGCTACACCCGAGCGTCCCGGTTGCGTCTTCGCTGCTGGCGCTGGCCGAGCGCCAGCCGATGAATGGCCGCGACTTCTTACTAGCGTTCATCGTCGGCGTCGAAATCGAATGCCGCATCGCCAACGCCATCTGGTTCGCGCATAACTCGCATTGGTACATCACCGGCACTGCCGGAGTCTTCGGTGCCGCCGCCGCTTCCGCGCGCGTGCTCGGACTCGATGAAGACCAGACCACGCACGCCCTCGGCATTGCCTGCGCGCAGGCGGCGGGCACGCGCGAAATGGCCGGCACCATGACCAAAGCTTTTATTCACGGCCGCGCTGCGCAAAACGGCCTGCTTGCCGCGCTACTGGCGCAGCAAGGTTTCACCGCTGCCGAATCGAGCCTCGAAGGGCCGCATGGCTTCGCCAATGTGCTGGCTCCTGAACACGACCTCAAGGCGATTGCTGCCGGCCTCGGCACCACGTACGAAATTCTGCAAAACAGTTACAAGCCTTACGCCTGCGGGGTCGTCGCCCACCCGGTGATAGACGCCTGCATACAGTTGCGCAACGAGCATCAGTTGCGTGCGGCAGACATCGAGCGCGTGGCGCTGCGCGTCAGTCCGCGCGCGCTCGAACTCACCGGTATCCAGTCGCCGCCGAACGGGCTCAAATCCAAGTGGAGCATCTACCACTCCGCAGCGGTGGCGCTGGTCGACGGCACCGCCGGTGAGCACCAGTACACCGACGCGCGGGTCAACGCTCCTGAAATTCGCGCCCTGCGTGCCAGCATCATTGCTACGGCGGATGCGCAACTCAAGGAAATCGCCGCCATAGTCACCGTCACGCTGAAAAACGGCAAGATGCATACCAAGCTCGTGGAAAAGGTCATCGGCAGCGCGGAGAATCCGATGAGCGATGGCGATCTCGAAAACAAATTGCGCGGACTGGCGCAAGGCATACTGCCGGAAGCGCGGACCGCGACGCTGATTGCGCTGACCTGGCGCGTCGCCGAACTCGATGATGTGACTCAACTCGCGCGCGCGGCATCGCCCGAATAGAAAACCGCAGGAAAAAAGGAGAAGTCAATGGAAAAAGTAACGACCAGACTACGCAAGTTAATGTCAGGCCCCGGCTGTCTCGTCGCACCCGGTGTGGCAGACGGCCTCGCCGCGCGGCTCGTCAAACTGGCGGGATTCGAAGCCGCTTATATGACGGGCTTCGGCACCAGCATCACACGCCTCGGCATGCCTGACGTCGGCCTCCTGACCGCAACCGAGATGATCGACAACGCAAGCCGCATCGTCGATGCGTGCGAACTTCCCGTGGTAGCCGATGCCGACACCGGCTACGGCAATCCGATTAACACGCGCCGCACCATCCGCGACTACGAAAAAGCCGGTGTCGCCGGCGTGCACATCGAAGACCAGGGCTGGCCCAAGCGTTGCGGCCATCTCGCCGGTAAACGCGTGATTCCGACCGCGGAGATGGTGGCGAAAATTAAAGCGGCGTGCGATGCGCGACGCGATCAGGATTTCGTCATCATCACGCGTACCGATGCAATCGCAATCGAAGGCATTGATGCCGCACTCGAACGCGGCGAGCGTTATCGCGAAGCCGGCGCCGACGTGTTGTTCATCGAAGCGCCGGTCGGCCGCGCCGAAGTCGACCGCGTGTCTAAACACTTCAAAGGCGTGCCGCTGCTCTACAACATGGCATCCAGCGGCAAGACACCCGATCTGCCAGCCGACGAACTCGGCAAACTCGGCTTTCGCATCGCGATCTATCCGAACTGGGTCATCCTCGCCGCGATTCCCGCGATGCAGAACATGCTCGCTGAACTGAAGCGCACCGGCTCGGTCGCGCATATGCGCGACAAGGTCGCGACGTTCAAGCAGTTCACGGAAATTGCCGGACTGCCGGATATCATGGAACTCGAAGAACGCTACGGCCTGCCCGAAGACCAGCGGGCGAGTTTGTAACTAGAACCCATCTCAAAAATACAAAAGCGACAATCAGCCGCAGATACACGCAGATAAAACTCCAAGACCACCCTCCAACAAACGTTAAGCACTTTGAACTGATCTGCGTTCATCTGCGTTTATCTGCGGCTCCGAACTGTTTTTGAGACAGCTTCTAGCTAGTCGCCCACGCACCGTCGATAGGCACGGACGCGCCCGTGATGTTCGCTGCGCCGTCGCCGCATAAGAACACGCCAAGCGCTGCCACTTCCGCCGGCATGATGGGACGGCGGCTCGGCTGGCGCACATCAACCAGGGTTTTAAGCGCGTCCTCGCGCGTCTGTTTGTGCTCCGCCATCTGGCGCGCGATCTGACGCTCGGCGTGCGGTGTCAGCACCCAGCCCGGCGCGATCGCATTGCAAGTCACGCCGGTCGTAGAACATTCGAGCGCAACGGCGCGCGTCATGCCGACGATCGCCGCCTTGGTCGTCATGTAGTCGATACGGTCCTTGACCAGCTTGGTCGCGTGGATGGAAGCCATGTTGATGATGCGGCCCCAGTTGCGCTTTTTCATTTCAGGCAGCGCGAGACGTATGGTGTGAAATGCCGCCGACAGGTTCACCGCCAGCGCCAAATCCCATTTATCGACAGGGAACGCTTCGACCGGCGCGTAGTGACGCGTCACGGCGTTGTTGATCAGGATATCGACCGCGCCAAAACGTTTAAGCGCCGCGTTGATCATTTTCTCGACATCGGCCGGTTTGCCGACGTCAGCAGCATCGTAAACAACTTCAGTGCCGCTTTTCGCAATGTCCTTGCGCAGATTTTCGATATCGGCCGCTTCGCCGAACCCGTTGAGCACGATGTTGCAGCCTTCAGCGGCGAACGCCCGCGCAAATGCTTCACCAATGCCGCCGGTCGAACCGGTGATCAATGCCGTTTTGCCTTTCAATCCCATGCCTGTTCTCCCCCGATTTATGCGCACCGATAATACACGAAGTGACACCCTCCCCAGCCGCGCGCGGCATGCTAAGCTTTCAATTCAACGGGAGGAAGCCTGATGCCGCAAACCATGTTCGAAAAAATCTGGGACCGCCACGTGATCGTCATGCGCGGCGAGAACGAAGCGCTGTTGCACGTCGACCGCAACTTTGTGCATGAAGGTTCTTTTCACGCATTCACCGCGCTCGCCGTTGACGGCCGCAAGGTGCGCAAGCCGCGCCAGACCTTCGCCACCGCCGATCACTATGTGCCGACGCGCAACCGCGACCAGGGCATGGCCGCCGTCACCGATCCCGAAATGCGCAACATGCTCGACCTTTTCGCGCAAAACACCAAGGCCAACGACATCAAGAATTATTACGGCCTCGAGCATCCGCAGCAGGGGATCGTGCACGTGCTCGGCCCGGAGCTCGGCATTACGCAGCCCGGCCTCATCATCACCTGCGGCGATTCGCATACGTCGACGCACGGCGCGTTCGGTGCGTACGCGATCGGCATCGGCGCTTCGCAATTGAAGCAGATACTCGCGACGCAATGCCTGTGGCAGAAGAAGCCGAAAACTTTGCGCGTGACGGTCGATGGTGTCGCGCCTGCCGGCGTCACCGCCAAGGACATCGTGCTCGCCATCATCGCGAAAATCGGCACTGCCGGCGGCATCGGCTGCGCGATTGAATTTGCGGGCGACGCAATCCGCGCGCTCAGCATGGAAGGCCGCCTTACCGTCTGCAACATGGCAATCGAAGCCGGCGCGCGCTCGGGCATGATCGCGCCGGACGACAAGACCTACGCTTACCTGAAGGGCCGCGAGTTCGCACCGCAGGGCGCCCATTGGGACTTGGCCGTCAAGTTCTGGCGTTCGCTGGCGAGCGACGGTGATGCGCGCTTCAACCGCGAAGTGACGCTCGATGCCGCAACACTCGCACCCATGGTCACCTGGGGCACCAGTCCCGAGGAAGCCGTATCGATCACCACGGCGGTGCCTGATCCCGCATCGGCAGGCGACGCCAATAAACGCCAGCACATGGAACAAGCGCTGCTTTATATGGACCTCTCGCCCGGCACGCCGCTCGATGGTCTGAAAATACACCGCGCTTTCATCGGCACCTGCACCAACGGCCGCATCGAAGACCTGCGCGCCGCTGCTGCGGTGCTGAAAGGCAGAAAAAGTCTGGTGCCCGCGTGGGTGTCGCCGGGGTCGAGCACGGTCAAGCGCCAGGCCGAAGCCGAAGGCTTGGACAAGATATTCATCGCGGCAGGTTTCGACTGGCGCGCTTCGGGGTGTTCGAGCTGCGCCGCCACCAACGGCGACAGCGTGCCGGCCGGCGAGCGCTGCGCCTCGACGTCAAACCGCAATTTCGAAGGCCGCCAAGGCAAGGGGGCGCGCACCCATCTGATGAGTCCCGCGATGGTCGCAGCCGCAGCCGTAAGCGGCAAGCTTACCGACGTGCGCAAACTAATGAGTTAAAGCTTTCACCGCAAAGGACGCGAAGGACGCAAAGGGAATCAAAGGCAAAACAAATAAATACAAAGCAAGAAGGAAATTTGAAAACAATTGTTCGCGCTCGTTCCTTTCTTGTTCTTCGTTTTCCTTCGCGTCCTTCGCGTCCTTCGCGGTTAAAGATTGAAGATTGTATGTTTTAGGAGCTAACAGATGCAGGCATTCACTAAACTCACCGGAGTCGCGGCGCCGCTGGAACTCGCGAACATCGACACCGACAAAATCATCCCGGCGCGTTTCCTGCGCAAGCTGCGCGGAGCGGACTACCAGAAGCTGGCATTTCACGACATCCGCTATGACGCCGACGGCAAAGACCGCGCCGATTTCGTGTTGAACCAGGCGCCGTATCGCGACGCGAAGATACTGGTGGCGGGTGCTAATTTCGGCTGCGGCTCTTCGCGCGAAGCGGCGGTCTATGTGATGTGGGACTACGGCATACGCTCGGTCATCGCGCCGAGTTTCGGCGACATCCACTACGGCAACGAGCTGCAGAACGGCATGCTGCCGGTAATACTGCCCGATGCGACCTGCCAGAAGCTACGCCAGCAATTGCGCGATCAACCCGGTGCGCAAATCGGCATCGACCTCGAATCACAGACGGTGACGGGACCGGACGGAGCGACCTACCGCTTCGAAATAGATGCCACGCACAAAGAGCGTTTGCTGAAGGGGCTCGACGACATTGGTCTCGTTATGCAGAACATCAGGGAAATCGAGGCGTTCGAGAAGAAGCACCACGAAGCGCTGCCGTGGCTGGCGTAGCTCGATGAACGTAATTTTTTGCTCGTAGACAAATGAAGAAACTGAACATCGCAATCGTGGGAACCGGCCGGATCGCGTCAGGCGGCCATGCCCCGGCTCTGCTGCGGTCGAAGCACGCGCAACTGTGGAGCGTGATGAGCCGCGATATGAAGCGGGCGAATGAATTCGCCGCGCAATTCAAGGCGCAATCGAAGACGCCCGCATACACTGAGCTTGATTTATTGCTGCAGGATCCCGCGCTCGACGCGGTCATCATCGCCACGCCGGACAAACTGCATGCCGAGCAGGCCGTCGCTGCTGCAAAAGCCGGCAAGCACTTGCTGCTGGAGAAACCTCTGGCGACCGACGCCAAGGGCATCGCACAAGTCGTCGCAAGCAGCTCGCAAGCGAAAATCACTGTGGGTCTGTGCTATCGGCTGCACTGGCATGCAGGACACAAGGCCATCATCGACGCGGTTCATGGCGGAAAGTTCGGCGATATCCATCATGTGCGCGCCATGTGGACCGAGAAGCAGGCGGATTCGACCAATTGGCGCGCCTCGGCGGACGTCGGCCGCTGGTGGAGTTTGGGGGCGAACGGCACTCACCTGCTTGATCTCTGCCGTTGGATTCTGCTGCCGTCTCAGGGCGAGATTGTAGAGATGAAGTGCGTGACTGCGCACGAAAAGTGGAAAGGCCCGCACGACGAAACTGCCGCAGCAGTATTCAGGTTTAAAGGCGGAGCGACCGCGGAAATATGCTCGTCGGTTCTTTTCGAAGCGCCCAACCGGCTCGAGATTTACGGCGCCAAGGGCTGGGTGATTTGCGAAGGCACCTTTGGACGCGACGGCGCGGGACGCATCTGGACGAACGAGGGCAATTTCGATTTTCCCATCGCCAATCCATTTGACGGACAGCTCGACGACTTTGTCCAGGCAATCCTGCAGAAAAGAAAGCCGGCAGTTGATGTCGTCGAAGGTGCGCGCAATGCGGAGATACTGCTGAAGCTGGTGGAAGAAGACTGACTGACTTGAATTACTTAATCAACAGGTTCTTCAACGTATGCAGATAAATCTGCGGCAGCTTTTCGAGTTCTTCGAGTTTGATGCACTCGTTGATCTTGTGGATGGTCGCATTCGTGGGGCCGCATTCGACGACCTGCCCGCAGATGTCGGCGATAAAGCGACCGTCGGATGTGCCGCCGGTCGTTGAAAGTTCGGTGGTAAGCCCGGTCACGGTCTTGATCGCCTTGGCGACCGCGGCGACGAGATCGCCTTTCGGCGTCAGAAACGGCCGGCCGTCATAACGCCATTCGAGATCGTAGGGCACGCCGTGCTTGTCGAGGATGCCGTGCACGCGCGTCTGCAATGATTCGAGCGTGCTGGCGGTTGCGAAACGGAAATTGAATCTGACCAGCGCTTCGCCGGGCACCACGTTGTTGGCGCCGGTGCCAGAGTTGAAATTCGAAATCTGCCAGGTGGTCGGCGGGAAGTACTCGTTGCCGTTGTCCCACGTGACTTCCGCCATCTCGGCGATTGCCGCAGCCACCAGGTGAATCGGGTTCTTGGCAAGATGCGGATAGGCGACGTGCCCCTGCACGCCTTTGACGGTAAGTACGCCCGACAACGAACCGCGCCGCCCGTTCTTGATCATGTCGCCCAGCTTGCTGACCGCGGTCGGCTCGCCGACGATGCAGTAATCGAGTTTTTCGCCGCGCGCCTTCAATGCTTCACACACGCGCACCGTGCCGTCGATGGCGGGACCTTCTTCATCGGAAGTAAACAGCAATGCGATGGATCCCGGATGATCGGGATGTTGTTTGACGAACTCCTCGATGGCGACGACGAATGCGGCCAGCGAGCTTTTCATATCGGACGCGCCGCGCCCATAAAGCACGCCGTCCCTGATCGTCGGCGTGAACGGATCGCTGTGCCACTGATCGAGCGGCCCGGTCGGCACCACGTCGGTGTGACCGGCGAACACCACCAGCGGACTTGTAGTACCGCGCCGCGCCCACAGATTGTCGACGCCGCCCTGGCTGATTTTTTCGCAGTCGAAGCCGAGCGGGCGCAAGTGCTCGCTCAATAAATCGATGCAGCCCGCATCGTCGGGCGTGACGGATGGGCGGGAAATGAGTTGTTTCGCGAGTTCTAGGGTGTCGGTCGTCACGGGTGGGCTCTGGTAGATGTGGTGAGTCCTGCATCTTAACAAATCCGCACGCGCCGATTACCCGTTAAAATAGCGAAAAACGTGCCCGTCGAGCTTCTTTTCTATTCCGCAGACGGCGCCTGACAGACCGCAGAGGACTTCCATCGTGGCCGGCTTGCTCGTCTCGCATCGCTTTAACGCCAAATATGGCGCGGATTTCGTTGCCGCCGCCAAAAACAACAGCGTCGACGTCGAACTGCTGGTGCTGCCGGCCGACCCGGAAGCGCGCATTGCCGATGCGGACGCCGCGCGCGCCAGCGTGGCCTATTTCAGCAGCGATATTTTCCCCTCGCATACCAAGCAGTTTTTCTCGGCGACGCGCAAAGCGACTGCGCTCAAATGGATGCAGGTGTTCAACGCCGGCGTCGATCACCCGGTGTTTGCCAGCGTGCTTGAACGCGGTGTGCGGCTGACCACGTCATCCGGCACCGCGGCGGCGCCCATCGCGCAGACTGCGATCGCCGGCATGCTGCTGCTCGCGCGTAATTTTCCGCGCTGGCTGGCCGGTCAGCGCGACCACAAGTGGAACCCCATGCTGCCGGCGGATTTCCCGCGCGATCTGCGCGGCCAGACCATGCTGGTTTACGGCCTCGGCCCTATTGGCGTCGAAATCGCGCGCCTGGCGCGGCTGCTTGGCTTTAACACGATCGGGGTGCGCCGCAGTGCCGCGCGCGTCGAGCACATCGACGAAATGCACACGCCCGACAAACTCAACGAGTTGCTGCCGAAAGCCGACTGGCTGGTGATCGCCTGCCCTCTCACCGATGAGACGCGCGGCATGGTCAATGCGGCGCTGCTCGCCAAGCTGCCGCGCGGCGCTTACGTCATCAACATCAGCCGTGGCGAAGTGGTAGACGAAGCGGCGTTGGTCGCCGCACTCCAAAGCGGTCACATTGCCGGCGCTTACCTCGACGTCTTCATGCAGGAACCGCTGCCCGCCGCATCGCCGCTGTGGGACATGCCCAACGTGGTCGTCACGCCGCACAACGCGGGTGCTTCCGCCGGCAGCGACCCGCGCATCAACACGCTTTTTCTCGACAATCTCAAGCGCTGGAAAGCCAGACAGCCGCTTATCAACGAGGTAACCAAATCATGAGAATCACCCTGCTTGTTGCGCTTGCCCTGGCGAGCGCCGCCGTTAGCGCGCAAAACTATCCGACCCGCACCGTGCGCATCGTCGTGCCCTACGCGCCTGGCGGCAACACCGATTTCACCGCGCGCGTGATCGCGGGCAAGCTCACCGAGATCTTCGGCCAGCAGGTGGTGGTCGAAAACCGCGCCGGCGGCGCGACCAATATCGGCTCCGACCTCGTTGCCAAGGCCGCGCCCGATGGCTATACGATATTGATGGGCGGCGCGGCGAACGCCATCAACATGAGCCTGTACCAGAAACTGCCGTACGACACGCTGCGCGATTTCGCGCCGGTGAGTCTGTGTGTGAAAGGCGCCAACGTGCTGGCGGTACATCCGTCGATGCCGGTGAAGAACATCAAGGAACTGATCGCATTGGCCAAGACCAAGCCGGGCAAACTCAATTACGCGTCATCCGGGCTCGGCAGCTCGAACCAGATGGCGGGCGAGCTCTTCAAGATGATGGCCGGTGTCAATATCGTGCACGTGCCGTACAAGGGCAATGCGCCGGCTTTGACCGACACTATCGGCGGCCAGGTCGAAATGATATTCAGCGGCGTGCCGTTGCTGGTGCCGCACATCCAGGGCGGACGCATACGCGCGATCGGCATCGGCAGCCTGAAACGCTTCCCGGCGCTACCGCAGGTGCCGACCATAGACGAAGCGGGCCTCAAGGGTTATGAGGCGACGACGTGGTTCGGCATGCTGGCGCCGATCAAGACGCCGAAAGAAATCGTCGCGCGGCTGAACGTCGAAGTCGGCAAAATCCTCGCCAGCGCAGAAGTGAGCGAGAAGTTCATCAACGAAGGCGTCGAGCCGATGGGTGGCAGCACGGATTTTTTCACCGCGTTTATCCGCGATGAAATCGCCAAGTATGCGAAGGTGGTGAAGGCAGCCAATCTGAAAGGCGAATGAGCATTACCCCGCAAAGCGGTTTCGCGCGGCTTTTTAATCCGCGCGCGATCGCGGTGATCGGCGCGTCGCCCGACACGACGCGCATAGGCGGCCAGCCCATCCCCATATTGCTGGACTGCGGCTATGCGGGCGGCATTTACCCGGTTAATCCCAAGTATCAGAAAATCGGCGACCTCACGTGCTACGCCAGCATCGCCGACGTGCCGCAGCCCTGCGATCTCGCGCTGGTGGCCGTTGCGGGACGCCTGGTGCCCGACGTCATACGACAATGCGGCAAAGCCGGCATCGCGTTCGCGACCGTGTTCAGCGCAGGTTTTCGCGAAGTGGGCGTTGAAGGTGCTGCGCTCGAAACCGAACTGAAAGCGGCGGTGGCTGAAAGCGGCGTGCGCGCGATCGGGCCGAACTGCATAGGCACGATGAATCTCGTCGACCGCGTGTACTGCGGCTTCGGCGTCGGCTTCAAGAACCCCAATCTGAAAAAAGGCCCCGTCGCTTTCGTCTCGCAAAGCGGCGGCTTTGCATACAGCGTGGTGGCGCTTGCCGATGCGGAAGGCATAGGCTTCAACTACATAGTCTCGGCCGGCAATGAAGCCGATATCACGACGCTCGAACTCGCGGCGGATTTTCTGGAGCGTGACGAAGTCGAAGTGCTGGTGCTGTACCTGGAAGGCGTTACCGACGGCCGGCGTCTGCGTGCGCTCGGCGCACGCGCGCTCGAACTCGGCAAACCCATCCTGACGTGGAAAGCCGGCAACAGCGCAATCGGTCGTTCCGCCGCTGAATCGCACACCGCCAGCATGACCGCTGACTACGAGTTGTATCGCGCGGCGTTTCGTGAAGGCGGCTTCATCGAAGTCCGCGACGTGCACGAGGTCGTCGACATTACCCGCGTGTTTCTCGGCAAGCGCATGCCGCGCGGCTCCAACATCGGCATCATCACGACGTCCGGCGGCTCCGCGGTACTGATGGCCGACGAATGCGACCGCTACGGGCTCAAGCTGCCGCGGCTGACCGACCAAACGACGAATGCCATCGAGCAAAT